>CAZIMJ010000001.1:0-5410 GCA_964540205.1 uncultured Eubacteriales bacterium
GATCGCTTTTCGGAAGATCTATAAACCGGCTCTCTGGGATGAACTTTGGATTAAGTATCTGGAAATCCATAAGCAGTTACGGTTTTCTAGATTGAGAGTTTCCTATGCATGGACTTAATGTTTCCCGTCACTTTGGGACAAAGCCAAACGTTAATTAAAATCGATTAACTGCTTGTATGCCAGATCCTTCTCCGGATCGATCATGTTTGCCAGAAAATAGGATTAAGATGGAAAGGAGAGAAAATATTTTTCTAACATTACCTTTTCTATTCTTGACAAAGCTCAAATAACTATTCATACTATGGTATGATTTATTCATACTGACATTAAGATACCGATGAGCAAAACAATCAAATTCGCGGCCAGCATGTCGGAGAAGGAATTCAAGGAGCTCGAATCTTTGCGGCGCAAGACGGAGTGGACGAGAAGTCAATTCATCCGGGATGCCGTGCGAGCATGGAAGGCAGAATATTTGCGGCCGATCGGGGTGAAGGAAGAAGCAGGAGAATATAAGACAGAGATTCCAACAGATCTCATCGATCTCAAAGAGAGGCGGCGAAGAGCAATGGCGGTAGCGGGGCGTTTTCGGTCGGATATCCCCGATCTCTCCTTGAAACACGATGAGCATCTCGAAGATATCTATGCAGAGATCGCTCGGGAGAAGGACGAAGACAAGGCGCAGTAATATCCATGAACATCTTTGTCGACACGAGTGCTTTTTTGGCCGTTCTCGATGAAAGCGACACTAACCATAGGGTGGCAAAACCATTATGGAATAAGATCATCAGCGGCGGAGATGTGCTCCTTTGCCATAACTACATCCTGGTAGAAACGTCTGCTCTGGTCTTTCGGCGCCTAGGGATGGAGGCCGTCCGCGTCTTCGAGCAGGACATCATGCCGATCCTACGCATCATATGGGTGACCAAGGAAGTTCATTATGCGGCTGTTAGCGCCCATCTAGTGGCAGATCGATGCAATCTGAGCCTCGTGGATTGCGTCAGTTTCGAGGTCATGCGCCGAACCGGAGTTCAGAAGGCATTCGCGTTTGACCACCATTTTCGGGATTACGGTTATGATCTCAACCCTTAATACGAACAAAATTATCTATCCAATTGTATTAATGATTGTAATGATTTTTTGCGGATGTAATGATAAAACTGATTCCAATGACCTTCAGGCGACTTGGTTGAATATAAGATGACTGCTTCCAGAATTTCAGCTTGATACACTACATATAATACATCATATTAGTAGCGTTTCCTGAAGGATTATGATAGAGAATTGTGAAGATTATAAATGAGTAGAAAGCTATAATGGCATAGAGGAGTTAATAATGACAGAAGAGAAAAGGAAAAAACTCGCGATGGTTGTTTTCAGCGGGGATATGGATAAACTTTTTGCAGCCTTTTCGATAGCAACGGGGGCTGCAGCGACCAACATGGATGTCACTATGTTTTTTACATTCTGGGGTTTGCGTGCACTCAAAAAAAAGACCAAAACAGGCAAGAGCTTCATGGGGAAAATGCTCGGTGTCATGTATGGCGGAGATATTAACCGAGCTTCCCCCAGCAAAATGAGCTTCGGCGGTTTGGGCCGTTGGATGTTCAAAAAGATGATGAAGGCGAAAAATGTTCCGCCTCTCTCTGACCTTCGGCAGACAGCTCTGGAACTTGGTGTCAAAATGTACGGATGTCAGATGAGCATGGAAGTGATGGAAATTCCCCGAGAAAAAATGATCGACGAAGTGGACAAGTGTGTTGGCGTGGCCTTTTTCCTCGAACAGGCCCAACAGGCAGATGTCTCATTATTTATTTAAAGGATATCTCATTATTCATAAAAGGAAAGATAAGCTAAATCGGAAGCCTTGTGACAAATGTTTTTTTATCACGTTTGCAGATAAGCTGAATGGCATTTCGGCCAGACACTGCGGCCATGGGTACGCCACCTCCTGGCTCCACCCATTGGCCGGCCATGTAAAAATTATCGAGTCCAGGAAGAGTTTTGCTCATGGGCATAAAAAACGTATCGACTGTACAATCCCATCCTAAGGCACTTCCTTTCAAATTACCTGTATATCTCTCAAAAGTGAGCGGTGTGGCCACATCCCACATTTCGACTTGTGAGGACACGCCAGGAAATCGCTCCTCCAACGCAGAAATCAACGTGCCGGCTATTCTTTCTTTTTCTGCCTTATAGCCATCTGGATTTTCCTCGAGTGCCTTCCAATACTCATAATCCGTATCCAAAACGAATCTCACTACAGTTTTTCCAGCAGGAGCAAAAGAGTCATCAAAATTATAGATCATGGGCCGAAGCCACTCGATCTCTTTTCCGGCAATGGTCAAAGGCTCATCAAGAGGGAAGATCGTTCCTGCCGCGGTATGAGGGATGTCTTCAAATGTACGATTCACGCCTAGAGCAACAACAAGAGGAGAGTGTCCGATGGGAAGGTGGTCGAAATATCCACTGATCTTTGCGTTAATGAATTCTCCACCCAGCATTCCAAAAATGGTGGACCGCATATCGGAGGCAGAGATAACAGTGTCAGCACGATGTTCGCTACCATCTAGTAATCGAACTCCAACGGCCCGACTATTCTTCACCAATATTTTTTCAACGTGCGATTTATAGCTGATCTCTCCTCTTAGCTCATTAAAGTAGTGTTCTATGGCTTGTGAAAGCTTGAGCGCCCCTCCCTCAGGAAAACCTGCAGATTTTATATGTCCGAGTGCCAAAGCCATCTGGAAGAGCAGCACCGGTGCATCCTCAGAAAAAAAAGCTCTCATCTGAGAAACAGCCTCTCTAAGGAAAGGATTTTTAAAGCGGGCGGCAAAATCCCCTATAGCGACCTTTTTCCATTTTCCCATTGCTCGTAAAAGAGGAAACTTGGTCAGTATCAGTTTCATCTTATCGCCGAAACCAAGCAGCTCCGGAGCCTTGTCGATCGGCATGTCAAATCTTAAAAAGACTCGCGCACCGCCGATAAACGCCTCAATCAATCCCTTATCCTCTGGAGCGAGTTCCTTCATGTGTTTCTCAAGACGATCGAGGTCGTTATACATAAAAAACTTCTGACCTTCTTTGCCTTCGACTATAAGGAAATACTCGTAATCGATCATCCTCATTTTTGGAACGACACCCAATTCTTCCCAAATACGGTAGAAACCGACGCCCGGCCCAGAACCCATAAGAAAAGCCAGGCCTCCGTTTATCGTAAAAGGACCTCGCTCCCAGGATGTATTCAGTCCCCCCGGCCTCGCATCTTGCTCAAAAATCTGCGTGCGATAGTGGTTCAACCGCGCATAACAACCCGCCGACAATCCGGCAATCCCCCCGCCAATAATGATGATCGATTTTTCATCCATTTGATGACTCCCTAATTCAAAAAGTTCCCCTGAGCTAACTTAATTCAATATCATTGCGAAGAATCACGTGGCCTTTTCTCATCCAAGCCAATCTTCTTTAATATCGCAGTGTATCTTGAGTCCGAGCGCACAGGACCGGGTATCCAATTAAGAAGGAAATACGCTAAGAATGGCTCACGTTCCTCATAAGCCAATTCAAGGTGTTCAAATGCTTCGTCAATCCTGTCAAGACCAATGAAAATCAGAGCTTTCTGGAATGGTGATATGTATCTTTGTTTAGCAATTTCATCCAATTGATCCAGCACTTTTGCGGCTTCATCCTTTTTTCCTGCTTGAGTCATTGCCCACCCCAACCATCCCAGCGCAAACGTCATGCCCAACTGTGCTGCCTTCTGAAGAAAAAAAATCGCCTTTCCATAATCTTCGGGACGCGTTATATAAAGCTGTCCCAACCAAAGATTCCCCATGGGTAAATTCGGCTCCATTTCCAGCGCTTTTTTTAGCTGTTCTCTTCCCTTTTCGATCTGGCCTCCGTAACCTAGAACGACTCCCAATAACGCATTCATGAGAGGCGAAAGAGGCTCAAGTTCCAGGGCTCTCTGCCCACTCTCGATCCCCTCCTTACCCCGCTTTTGTGAAATAAGGAAGATGCCATACCAACCGTGTGCATATGCATTTTTTGGGTTGAGCTCAATGCCACGCTTATAATTTTTCTCGGCTTCAATCCAGTCCCAGTCGGAGCACGTGTTGATAAAGCCCAAAGATGTGAAGGCATCGCCCAAGGCATTATCTAGTTCTAAAGCTTTGCTTACTGCAGCTTTGGCTTTGGAGAAGGCCTCTTTGGGATCGATAAAACTCCAGAGGCCAAACACATTAAAGACGTCAGCGATCCCCACATAGGGGAGGGCGTAAGAGGGGTCCTTGGCGAGTGCCTGCTGATAGCACTCGATGGCCTTCATCATGTCGCCCTCGTGGCGTCTGTTCCAAAAATAGCGGCCTTCTAAATAAAGGTTGTAAGCTTCCTTGTTCTCAGTGCGGCGCTTGACGATCTTAGTCTTTTCTCCTTTGATAAGCCTGACCTTCAGATTATCCACAATCGCCAGAGATATCTCATCCTGGATGGCGAAGATGTTATCCATATCTCGGTCATACCGCTCCGACCACATGTGATAGCCATCAGCGACATTTATTAGCTGGGCTGTGATTCGGAGGCGATTTCCTGATTTTCGAACACTGCCTTCTAGAACAGTCTCGACATTCAGTGTTTTGCCAACCTCGCGAATGTCGATATCCTTTCCCTTAAAAGAGAATGACGAACTGCGTGCAGGAACTCGTAATTCACTGATATGCATCAACGAATTGATGAGTTCCTCTGCCAGTCCATCACAGAAGTATTCTTGATCTTTCTGCGGGCTCAGGTCCACAAACGGCAGCACAGCGATAGATTTTTCCTCGGCTTCCTTAACTCGCGGCGCTGTGATGGTTCTCAACTCTCCGGAAATCTCTCGTGTGGTTGTGATGTTTTCCTTTATGACCTTCAGCTCTGAGAGGATCTCTTCGGCTGTTTGAAACCTTTTTTCTCTCTCTTTTTGGAGACACCTCAAAATCAGACGATCGAGATCATCAGGAACCTGCGGATTGATCGTCTGTGGATCTAGAGGTTTTTCACTTTTGTGTTTCATGCCCACCGCAAAAGCCGAATCAGCCTGGAACGGCACGCTCCCGCTCACCATCTCATAGAGAATGATCCCCAGAGAATAGAGATCCGACCTCTGGTCGACGTCCTCTCCCCCGACTTGCTCGGGAGACATATAGTCAGGAGTTCCAATGATCACTCCAGCATCGGTTATCCCTTCTGCACTCAAAGAACGGGCGATCCCAAAATCCAAAATGTGGGCATTGCCCGATTTATCGATCATGATGTTCTGAGGCTTTAGATCCCGATGCACAACCCCCAGCTTGTGGGCTTCCACAAGCCCCTCACACACTTGTTCAACGATGGCAATCGTCTTCCCGATCGACAACTGGCCCGCTCGTTTGATGAA
>CAZIMJ010000002.1:0-4239 GCA_964540205.1 uncultured Eubacteriales bacterium
AGGATTGACCTTAGCACCATTCTCTTCGGCCCGATTCAAATAATCCATAGCCTTCTGGTACTGTTTGACCTGAAAGTAAAGAGCGGCAAGGTTGTTGTAGGAATCCCCGTGTGAGGGATCTATTTTAATGGTCTCTTGATACTGATCGTGAGCTTCCTGGAATTTTTTCATCTTAAAATAGATATTGCCGTTCAAATAACAATACTCCGCGGGTATCTCCTCCTCCGAAGGGAGCGGCAAGTCCAGCTGGGCTTCGATGTTTTCGATTTGTTTCTTTATTTCATCGATCTTACTTTGCATCCTTTTTTTCCTGTCCTCGACTTCATCTTCTACTTCTGATGTCAGAGGCAGACTGGCTATCTGTTTCTCCAATTCTTCAACGTAATCTTCATGTTTCTGTTTCTTCTCCTCAAGGTTTTGCTTGCTCAGCTTCGCCATTTCTATTTTCATCTTTGCCGTGAATTCATAATTAGCCTTGGCATTCTGAACATATTTTAGAGCGTCATCCAGATTTCCTTCCCTGTAGAAGATTTGAGACAGGAAGAAAATGGCATCGGCATGCTCGGGGAGCTTGTCCAAGATTTTCTCAAACTCCTTCTTCGCTTTTTTGTACTCTTCCCGGGCAAAATACATCTTTCCTTTTTTATAGTCCTTGTCCAGGGATCTGTACTTTTTAAACAACTCCGCTTCCTTGCTTGCCAGGTCCTCCTGTCCAAAGCTCAATAATCCGAAAAAAAACACGCCCATCACAACTGGAATGAGGATTAATCTGCTTTTGCCTCTCACTCTTTCCTCCAAAAATTCGGATTTTGTATTCACCGCATCGGATGTGTCACTCTAATTTTAACGGTATATCCTATTCTTTTTCACTCTTTTTATCAAATCTTTCTTCAAGTTCGTGGGCATCCTTGTTTCCGTGATAAGCGCATTAGACGGAAAAAGAGCGAGTCAATGTCCTTATGAGTCGGATGGTGGTGGGTGGGGGGGGTCTTCGACGAATATGGACTGTGGCGAGCTCCTGCTATTGTCATTTGATTTGAGAGCATCACGGATAAGGATACTTCCTTCAAGTTCTGTCCGGATCGCCGACTGAACGAGTGCTCCCATCCGAGCCCAGGGTGCAGAATATTTGACATTTTTGTTTTTCACGTATAAATTTGAGTTAATGGGTATTATGGAGGGAGAAATGGCGAAAGCAGCAAAGTTTCTATTTCTTATCGCTTTATCTGTATGCGTTTTGACCATATCCGTCGAATCCACACAGGAGGACACTTCAGCCATCCTCAATAATTCAGAATGGGCTGTTGTGACACTCGTCGTGTACGACTCCGCAAAAAAAGAGATCGCACGAGGAAAAGCCGTAATCGTCTCACCCGACGGGTATATACTGACCAATTACCATCTTGTATGCCAGGGATTTTCGGCAAAAGTTGAAATTCCTAAACAGACCAAAGCCATTAAAAAGGTGGAATGGGAGGACGTCTTTTCTCCCAGTATCGACATGGAACGCAAATCCTCAGAGAAGAAGAAAACGCCCAAAGGAAAAGAGGTGGATGTAGAAGGCATTGTCGCCGTTGACAAGGCCATGAATTTTGCGCTGCTCAAAATAAAAGGAAGCGGCCATCCCTCTGCCCCGATCGCAACTTCCGATCAATTTAACATCGGTGACAAATCCCTTGTTGTGATCGATGCCGAATCCATCTCGGAAGGGAGCATAACAAATGTCGGCGAACTCTCAGGGACCAAGAAAATCGCCCAGATCAGCATCACCTTCCCGGAGGATATGAGCGGTTCTCCCATCTTTAATCCCGAGGGGCAACTCACGGGTGTTGCCTTCAGTTTCGGAGACGTCTCGAATCTGGTCTTCCCCGCGTCTTATGCCATATCCCTTACCAAAAATAAAAAAGTCACTCAACTTTCAAAGTATGAACATGAAAATTATTTTGCGACACCCGAAGGCCTCTACATCAAGGGCCTGGCCTATTCTCTAGTGGAAAACTATGCAAACGCTCTCGGACTTATCGAGGAATCCGTGAGGCTACAGCCAAACAATCCCGAAGCACTCAGCCAACTGGGCCACGTCTACAGCAAAATGAACCAGTATGAAAAGGCCGTGGATGCCTACGCGCAATCTATAAACCTCGATCCTGATAACTACCGGACATCATATGGACTGGGGATCGCCTATGTTAGACTCCGCAAATACCAGGAAGCCATCGCACCACTTCAACAATGCACGCAAACCAATCCCAGTTTCCCGGACGGTTTTTACAACCTAGGGCTCGCCTATCAATCTTTAGATCAACTGGAGAATGCCGCCCGAGCCTTTGAAGAATTTGTGAAGATCAATCCCGGACCAGCCTGGACCGGCCTCAATCAATTGGGTTCCATCTACATGAAGCTGGAGCAGTATGACAAGGCCATAGGTGCCTTTGAAGAAGTCGTAAAGACGAACTCACAAGATCTCAAGGCAAATTACAGCCTTGCCTATGCGTACGACATGTCGAACCAGTACGAGAAGGCGGCTCCTCTGTACAGAAAACTCATCCAGCTCAATCCCAAAGATGCCAAATCTTACTACGGCATGCTCTTCCGCCTCTATGATAAGGCAGGGGACTATGAGAATGCCGTTATTGTCAGTCAAGAGATCGTGGACCAGGCCCCCGAAGATGCCCAGAATCACTACAATCTCGGTTATGCCTACCTGAAAAAAGAAGACCTTGAGAACGCACTGGCAGCCTTCCGGAAGGCCCTGGAACTCAATCCGAGTTTTGATGTGGCCTATTTACAACTCGGATTTGTTCACTTCAAGCTCAAGCAGTACCAAGAGGCCATCGATGCGCTAAACAAGTACACAGAGATCAGGCCTGAAAATCCCGATGCATTTTATCTCATCGGAACAAGCTATCTCCAGCTCAAGAAGTATGAGCAGGCCATTCAGCCCTTAGAGAAATGTATCGAACTCAAGGAAGACCATGCCTATGCCCACTACAATCTGGGTATCACTTACTATGTCCTTAAAGATAAATTCAGCGCTAACATGAAAGTGGATGTTCTGCAGAGGCTTAATCCGGAGCTGGCCATGAAACTGAGGGACATCATCAGTCGGTGAAGAACGAATCATAAGCTTGCGGGAGCCGCGCATAAAAAAAGGCTAAATCCACACACGATGGATTTAGCCCCAAATTTCGAAACAGGAATAAATCGTTAGGTTTTTGTCACCACCCGATTCTCAGAAGATCAGTGCCTGTCCAGTGGAGCTCCGCGGTTCCGGAGTTAAAGGACACTGACGTGACCTCGACATTCGTGGTTAACAGAGCCGTTCCCTCAGGATTTGCGGCATCATGGACATAAACGGTAAATTTGTGTCCAATTCTGTGCGCCAGAACTGTCTTTTGGATGCTGGATCCCGGATTCACAAGGTTAGTGCTGTCAGGCTTATCCGTTTCGAAATAGATATGCACTGCTCTACTATCCTCTAAATTCCGCAGGGTCACTGTAATATTTCGAGAATCAGGGGTCTCCGCACCGCTGGAGTCGCTGCAGGAATTAAAAGTTAAAATCAATAAAAGAATGCACAGGGGAAGAATGAGTTTACAAATTTTCATACCATCCTCCTTCAAAATCTTTATATATCATGGAAAAATCCACTTGTCAACGCAGGTAGTATTTTTTTTAATCCTTGGAAGAGGGCCATTTTTTAGGCTGATCACCAGCCCAAAGGTATGATTGTTATGCCAGTCCATTGAAGTTCCGCCTCCCTTGAATCCCAGACGGCCAAAAGAGAACATCCAAAAATGGACCAAAAACTCTTCATAACACCTCGATCGATCAAGATTAATGACAAAATTCTACATGAAACACAATAAAATTGCATTAACCTTTTCTTTTTCTTGTAATGGAAAATTTTATCCGATACACTTGAATCGGCCCTTCATGAAATATGTTGCCGACCTGCACATACACTCCAAGTTTTCAAGGGCAACCTCCCGCGATATGACGCTGGATTCCCTCGCTCATTGGGCCAAAGTGAAGGGGATCTCCTTGATTGCTACGGGAGATTTCACCCATCCCGAATGGCTCTTCCTGGCTAAAGAAAAACTTATCCCCACAGGAAACGGTTTTTTTCAACTCAAGAATCTCACCCCATCGAACAACGAGTATTTGTTATCCTTCTCCGCATCCCCAAAAGATGTCTCTTTTATTCTCTCCACAGAGATCAGTTTCATCTATTCCAAA
>CAZIMJ010000003.1:0-21421 GCA_964540205.1 uncultured Eubacteriales bacterium
TTCGGTCCGGTCCTTTATAAACTGGCTCAGGTTTATGACAAGAGGAGAGGAACAATCTTTTGTCCTTTGCTGAGAAAGCCTTCGGTGACTCCCTATAAACAGTACCGGAGAGAAGCTTTGGAGGCGGCTGTGGGACAGACGATTCATCTCTCTTACCGTCTGGCTAGCAAAGAAGTGGCTCGGATCAAAGGGTATGCGCCGTCTAAAAGCACGATCCATAATTATGTCCAAGAGTTGGCCGGGATGTATGGCCAATAGCCATCTTACAAGAAGCGACAAAGAGAAAGAAGAATGAAGACCTTTAAATGTTTTATTTTCTGTAAAATAGAAAGAGAGCCAGCAGGGGGATTTGAACCCCCGACCTACTGATTACGAATCAGTTGCTCTACCGACTGAGCTACACTGGCTCCTTGCAAAGATAGTCAATTTGAATACAATATCTATTCTATGATAATTGACCATATCATTCTTAATAAAAATCCAATAAACTGTCAAGAGAAACAGGAAGTGTAGAACATGATCATCAAGCGACTGGAGCTTCAAGGATTCAAATCCTTCTCAGAAAGAACCAAGGTTGTCTTCCATCCAGGCATCACAGCAATCGTAGGTCCCAATGGAACAGGAAAAAGTAACATCGTCGATGCCCTCCTCTGGGTTCTGAGCGGAAAACGCCAAAAAGCCCTCAGGGGAGAAAGGGGCAGTGACATCATATTCAACGGGAACACAAAAACACCACCCGTGAGTATGGCAGATGTCAACCTCATCCTGAGAGATGGGGACGAAGATCTCATCATTAACCATCGTTTTTTCCGATCTGGCGAGGGCGAGTACCGGATGAACGGTAAGGTCTCCAGACTCAAAGACATCCATGATCATCTCTGGAAAAAAGCCATCGCCGAGACAGAATATTTTGTCATTGAACAAGGGAGTATCGGCCTTTTTCTCTCTTCAAAACCCCTTGAAAAGAGGCAACTCCTAGAGGAAGCAGCCGGTACGGCCTTTTACAAAGACAAAAGGAAGCAGGCACAGAACAAACTGGAAAGCAGCGAACAGAACATGGACCGGCTGGAAGATATCATCGCGGAAGTAGATCGAGGAAAGAATTCACTCAAAAGGCAAGCCAGTTCCGCCATTCGGTACAGACAATTAAGAGAGACGATCCGGGAGTACACTCTTTTTCTTTTCCGGGAGAAAATTCACACCCTTGAAAAAAGTCAAGCAGAGACAGCCAGCAACTACAGGCGAAGCTTAGAACATGAGCAAGACCTTATTGCACAGTTGAAATCAGAGGAGAGACAGCTGGCTTCAAAGCGGAAAGAGGTCTGGGAAATCGAGATATCTAACAAACAGGAAAAGGAAGACTTCTTTTCCCTCAAAACTCAACTCTCCCGTATAGAATCGGATCAGGACAAGGAAGAAAAACGCATCGATTATTTTGCTGAGAACAGAGCAAAAGCTAAAAAGGACAGGGAGGAGCTCCATAAAGAAAATATCGCACTGGAGGAGGAGAAAACAGCATCAGAAGACACTTTCCTCAGCTTGAATCGAGTGCTCGAACAAAAACAGAAAGAACTGGAGGAGATCTCTCAGGACACACAGGTCTCAGACGATGACCTGCAGCAAAAACAAGAAAAGATCGAGTCCCTCCGCAGTGAACTCCTTGAAAAACTTGCTATTCAGACAGAAATAAAAAATGACGCAAGCAGGTACGAAAAAGAGATCGAACTGATCTTGCGTCAGGAGGATAAGCTCAAATCTCAGGTCGACAGCGAAAAGAACCTCGCCGACGAAAAAGGCTCCGCGATCAAACAAAACACGGTTGACCTGGAACAGCTTCAGAAAAGCCTAGAAAAGAAAACGAAAGAGACCGCAAATGTGCAGGCCACGCACGAACAGCTCAACTCCGCGATCGCAAATCTTCAAGATCAACTCGAAGACCTGGAAAAAGAGAAGGACAAAAACATCCATCATCTGCAGGCATTGGAAAAGCTGGAAGAGAAAGAACGCAGCCAGGATCTCACCGCCGAAATCCCTGGCTCGTTGGGGATCCTGGCCGATTTGATCGACGCTGATCCAGACCACGCGCTCCTCATCGATCTCTTCTGGAAAGAAGAGGCTAAGGCGAATCTTATCTCTGTCGAAGATTTCCTCAAGAATCTCCCACAGCACAAGCCTGCGGGGAATTACTTTTTGTTCTCTTCCCATAAGAAGGGCTCAGTCCCCAAGGAGGTCGAAAAGGACCCAAGAGTCATCGGCCTTCTCAAGGCAGCTATCCAGCCCGACTCAAAGATCAAGGATTCCTTCCCGCAGCTTGAAGAAGCCGTGATCGTTCAAGATATCAAAACCGCTGTCGAACTGTGGCTTCAGTATCCCACAATCAACTCTCTAACGATGAAGGGGGAGCTTCTTTGCGCATCGGGACTCATGAAGCTCGGGCCGAAAAAGGAGGGTATGTTTTCTCTCAGCCAGGAGATGAGAGCACTGAAAGAGACGATCGAGGGTATAGAGGCTAAAATTCCGCCACTAACCCGGACGATCGATGAAAAACTCCAAGCTCAGACAAGCCTCGAAGAACAAAGGCAAGAGGCAACTTCTCATCTGTCGAAACTCGAGAGGCAGATCGATGAAAAGGAGAAGGATAACGCTTACTATCGATCTGAGACTCAGAAGATCGAATCCAATGTTACTCTCTTCAAGAAAGAGTTGGATTTCCTCTTAAAAGAGAAACAAGATAAAAGCTTAAAACTGGAAGACCTCACGAAGAAAATCAAAGGATTGGAAGAGGTTGAGAACGCATTAAAGGAGGAGGTCCAAAAAGAAGAAGAACGCTTGGCACATCTTAGAGGAAATATAAGCCAGAGGAGAAAATTCTTTTTCGAACTCCAATCGGGCGTTGACATCACCCAAGAAAAGATCAACAACACAAAATCCCAGATCCGGGCCATCTCTTTGAGATCACAGACAATCGACACCAAAATGGAAGCTCTCGCTGAGGAGATCGAGGTCTCGAAGGTTGAAGAAAAAAAATCCAGAGTTCGGATCCAGGAGTTTTCCTCCCAAGCCTCTCAACTGGAGAAAGAGATCGCAGATAAGGAAACTCAAGAAATCGACCATGAATCCCGGTTCAAGTCAGCACAGAACGAACAGCAAGCAATGGAGCAACGACTGGAGGAACGGCGGGAAGTTTATGAGGCCAAAAAAGAAGAACGCGTTCAGTGGGAGATCAAAAAAGCAGAGAGAGACCGGGATATCGCCAATTGCGAGGAATCCTGCTGGCAAGAACTCAAAAAAACCCTGGATGAAATCAAAAAGGACGTCCCCATGGAGTCCCTTCCCGAAATCAACGTTGAGGACCATTTGAGTAAAGCCAAAGAGAAGCTCCAATCGTTTAAGGCTGTGAACCTCATGGCCGAGGAAGAATATCTCATCCAGAAAGAGCGTTACGAATTTCTCACCCAGCAGCGCGATGACCTGCGAGATTCCATCGATACAACACAGGAAGCCATTCGAAAGATCGATCAGGAAAGTAAAACGCAGTTCTTGAGCGCCTTGCGGGAAGTGGATAAGAACTTTAAAGATGTTTTTTCTATTCTTTTCGAAGGGGGGCATGCAGAGATTAAGCTCGTCGACCCGAATTTGCCCTTAGAGAGTGGCGTGGAGATCATCGCCCAACCCCCGGGAAAAAAAGTCCAAAGCATGGGACTCCTCTCAGGTGGCGAGAAAAGCCTGACCAGCCTGGCGTTCTTTTTCGGGCTTTTCAGGTATAAACCCACGCCCTTCTGTATCCTCGATGAAGTGGATGCCGCGTTGGATGAAAGAAATCTCACCAGGTTTCTCAATCTGATGAAAAAGATCAAAGATCAGACGCAGTTTATCATTATCACGCACAATTTTAAGACTATGGAAGTCGCTGACTATATCTACGGGACATCCATGGGAGAACCGAACATCACCACGGTCTACGCCATGAAGATGGAAAAAAAGAAAGAGGACAGTTTGGGATGAAGATACAGCTCTTTGTTCCACCTGGAGGCTACTTTGCCGAACGATGGACCAAAGGATCTTCCATGCCGCCTCTCGGTCTTCTCTACATCGCAGCAGTCCTGGAAAAGGAAGGACATGAGATCCGGATCGTTCCTGCCGATATCTTAAAGCTCAATTGGAATCAAATCGCCGGGGAGATCAGGACGTTCAAAGCAAATATCATCGGCGTTACATCCACCACAGAAAATCGATTCCAGAGTTTCGACCTCATAAAGCTGGCGAAGAAAGAACACCCCCTGGGCTTGACTGTCATGGGAGGACCTCATGCTTCGATGGCCGCTGAGGATTGTCTCAAACACATCCCCGAGCTGGATATCGTCGTTAAGGGCGAAGGGGAAGAGACTATGCGCGAACTCTGTCGCGCACTGGAAGGGAATGATAGCAATGATGCTCTCAGTTCCGTTGCCGGAATTTCATACAGGCAAGATGAAAAGATCCAAACAAATCCTCCCCGTGTGCCGATCAAAAACCTGGACACGATCTCCCGCCCTGCCTATCATTTCATTCCTTTTGAGACATACAACTTCCGTTTTGAAGTCCCGGGTCAGGGACTACTTCCTGCGGTCAATATGATGTCCAGCCGAGGATGTCCCTTCAACTGCAACTTTTGCGCAACTCCCATAAATTGGGGCCGTCTCGTAAGGATGAGGAGTGCGGAGAACATTATCGACGAGATCGAATTTCTCATCAATGAATATGGAGTGAAAGTCATTTTCTTTTTTGATGACACATTCAACACAAACCCAAAACGCGTGCACGCGATCTGTGACCTTATTATTGAGCGTAAGCTGGATATTTATTTCAAATGTGATGTCAGGATCGACCTCATCGACAAACCTCTGCTTGTAAAAATGAAAGAAGCGGGCCTCTTCCACCTCTCCTTCGGGATAGAGGCAGGCTCCGAACGTATCAGGAACCAAGTCGTCAACAAGAAGATCGAAGTCGATGATTTTCACCATTTGGTCGAGTGGTGCAATGAACTGGACATCATCCCCAACGCCTTTTTCATATTCAGCCATCCGACAGAGACTTGGGAGGAGGCCCAAGAATCCATCAAGATCATCGAACAGTACAGAGACAAGATTGAGGCGAGCATTGCCATCCTGCACATCTATCCGGGAACTCCTCTGGAAAAAACAGCCAAAGAGATGGGAGTGTTACCCGAAAACTTCACCTGGACAAAAAAATACCAATCCGGGATCATCACGTTACCGGCGGCTCAGGGGGATGTACCGCTCTTTATCGATAAACTCACCTGGGCACAGGTCAGTGAACTTGTCTTCCGGTGGTCATTGAGCGGCGGCCAGGTATCGATCTTCCGGAAGATTCCCCGGATTTTATCCAACATCCGGTCTTTAGGGGATATCAAACGCTACACCATCATGGCTTTTGTGTATTTCAAGCTAAAACTCAAAAAAATATTCAAAAAATAGGTTGAAACTTTGGGTTCAAATTGAAAAAATATATCCCACGATTTTCATGAGATTCTGAGGTTGGGATCCGGATTTCAGAATTCCGGTTTCGAACCTTGAAGTGAGGAGGGATCATGTCATCATACCTTTACATCATTCTGGCCTACTTGCTCATTCTGACCGCATTCAACTTTTACAGGGCCCGACGCATCAAAACCCAAGATGATTTTATGGTGGCTGGCCGCAGCCTGAAGACCAATGTCATGGTCTTTACGTTGATCTGTACCTGGATAGGTTCGGGGACCTTTATTGCAGGGGCTGAGTTCGCAGCCCAAGCTGGATTTTCCGCCATATGGCTTGCTGCGGGCGCCTGGGTGGGTATCATTATTATCTTTTTTCTTGCAGCAAAGATCCGAACGTTCGGCCAGTACACGATCGGCGATATTCTCGAAGAACGCTACGGCCCAGCGGCGCGAGTATTCGGCGCCATTGCCATCATCATATCCTTTACAGCTATTGTCTCTTATCAGTTTGTCGCCGGCGGGTTTATCCTGAATGTCGCCACAGATGGGGCCATCCCCGAGTCAATGGGCATTATCATCGCTGCGCTCTTTGTTATCCTTTTTACAACCCTCGGTGGGATGATGGCCATCGCCTACACAGACCTGCCCAACGGGATCATCATCGTCCTTGCATGCATACTCTCAGTCCCCTTTGTCTATTTGGCTGCAGGAGGGTTTGAGCAGGCAACACAGAACCTCGCTCCAGGATATTTTTCGGCTGTAAACGAACAATTCGGAGCACATCCCACACTCAAAGTCGCCGGCTACTTTCTGGCCACTATGTTCCTCCTCATGGGTGTTCAGAGCATGTATCAGAAGTTTTACAGCGCCAAGACACCTAAAGATGCCAGAAAGGCAGCGATCTGGTGGACCGTAGGCACCGTATTCGTCGAAACGGTCGTGGTGGTTATCGCCGTTTTTGCTTACAGCAAACTGAAAGACCAGATCGACCTGACAATACCGCGGGAAGGCGGAAAGATTGTCCTTTTGGCGGCCAGAAACCTTGTCCCAGCTCCGGTCGGCATCCTCCTCCTGGGTGCAGCCTGTGCGGTCGTGATATCCACAGGCATGAATTACCTCCTCTCTCCATCGACAAACATCATGCGCGACATCTATCAGCGTTTTCTCAACAAGGACGCCAAACAGAGCACCATGGTCGCCCTTCAGAAAATTTGTGTCGTAATCCTTGGAGTCATCGCCTTTTTCCTTGCCATCCGGATGAAATCCGTGCTCAGCATGGCGATCTTTGCGTACACAATATATGGCGTATCCATTACACCTGCGCTCATCGCCGCTATGACGTGGAAAAGAGCGACCAAGCTAGGGGGATTGGTCTCCATCATCTCGGGCACTTTTGTGACTATCTTCCTGAGGATCATGGTGGAAGTCCTGCCACCCGAGATGGTTCCGGATGGAGATCCCTGGGGAATTCCTATCATCTTTCCGGGATTGGTCGTATCGATCGGCTCGCTGATCATTGTCAGTCTTCTGACTAAAAAACCATCACCCGAAGAGATTGAGAAATTTTTTCCAACAAAAGAATCAGTCATAAGCGATAATCACTAGATAGAATTTTTATGTCTCCTGCTGCCGTGCTGTTGATTGATGACATAAATCCAGAATAAGGAGTTGTATTTTGCCTTATCTGATCACGATCGTAGTGTATCTCCTCATTTTGTTTATCTTCGGACTCCGGATCGTCAAGAGACTGAAGAAAAAAGAGGATTTCCTTGTTGCAGGAAGGTCCCTCACCGCTCCGGTCCTTGTGGGAACTTTGCTTGCTACATGGATGGGATCAGGGGATATTTTCAGTGTCTCTGACCTCAGCTACAACCATGGATTCTCCTCTCTCATCGGAAGCAGCGGCGGATGGTTGGGGATTATCGTCGTCTTTTTTATTGCCGGAAGGGTCAGACGCTTCGGCCAATTCACCGTCCCCGATATATTGGAAGCAAGGTACAACAAATGGGCACGAATCCTTGCTACGATCACCACGATCATTGCTTACGTAACCATCGTCAGTTATCAATTTCGAGGAGGTGGATGGGTCCTCAACATCATCACAGAGGGTAGGGTCAAGGAACAACACGCTATGGCATTGGTGGCCGTCTTTGTCATCACCTATACCCTGCTCGCTGGGATGTTATCTGTGGCTTACCTGGATGTTCTAAACGGCATCCTGATGATCACAGCGATATTTATCTCAGTGCCTTTCCTGATCCACCATGTGGGAGGAATGGACTATATCGTGGCCAATGTCACCCCAAGAAGTCACTCTATACTGGGAAATATGACGATGGTCCAAGCCATGGGTTATTTTTTCCCCACTCTGCTCCTCGCACTGGGTAACGGCAACATGTATCAACGGTTTTTTTCTGCCAAAAACGAAAATGAAGCAAAAAAATCTGTGATCGGTTGGGTGATAGGAGTGATCCTGTTAGGAATAGCGCTCCAGAGCCTGGCAGTGATAGGGAGTAGCTATTTCAAGGGCCTCGAAGCCGAAGAGGCGGGAAAGATCATCCTTCTTGTCGCTCACAAAGGGGTACCTGTAGCTATAGGGTGTGCTCTGATCGCAGCCGTTGTGGCCATAATCATCTCTACCGCGAACAGTTTTCTTCTCGTCCCTGCGACGAACGTTGTGCGGGACATCTACCAGAGGTTTATCAACCCGGATCTGCCCGACAAGAAAATGATCCTTCTCTCGAGGGTAGTGGTTGTTGTGCTCGGAATTATATCGTTCTCTCTGATCTCGTTTTTCCCGCGTATTTTGGATGCAGCATACGCTGCGTACACTGTATATGGAGCGGGGATAACTCCAGCCCTTATTGCCGTCTTTTTCTGGAAGAGAGCAACCGTTCCGGGCGGAGTTCTATCCATTTTGGGAGGACTGAGTGTGACCGTTATCTGGGAGGTTTTAACCAAGATCCAGGGACATCCTCCCTTGAGCGTCCCGGCTGTCTACCCTGCTCTACTCTGTTCATTGGTTCTTCTTTTTGGTGTCAGCCTTCTCACTCCAAAACCGCCGGAAGACAAGTGGAAGCCCTTTTTCACCTGATAATACATGGGCTGACGCCTCGTATCTGTAGCAAGTTTGACTCGTGAATAACCAGGAAATATTCAGCGAGATTTGGTTGAAAGGAGAGAAGATGAAAACCGGAATTGTTAAGGATCTGCGTTATATGGAACACAATATGGGCGATTTTCACCCGGAGAGCCCAAAGAGGATTGAAGCGATATACCAAATGATCGATGAGGATATCTCATTTCCTTATCTTACGATAGAACCGCGCACAGCCACTGAAGAAGAGATTCGATGGATTCATACATCCTCCTATGTCTCAGCGATCAAAACCACATCCGGAAAAGAAAGAGTTGTGCTCGACCCTGACACCTCGACATCCGCACGATCGTATGAAGTGGCTCTTCTTGCCGCAGGCGGTGTGTTAAAAGCCATTGAACTGATCCTACAGGGGAAGGTCCAGAACGGCTTTGCCTTTGTCAGACCGCCGGGACACCATGCAGAGGCAACGAGAGCCATGGGATTTTGTCTCTTCAATAACGTGGCAGTCGGAGCGGAATATCTGCTGAAGAAGCACGGACATGAGCGGATACTCATCATGGATTGGGATCTGCACCATGGGAACGGCACTCAGAATTCTTTTTACGCGAGGAATGACGTGCTTTACTTTTCGACTCACCAGTTTCCCCATTATCCGGGGAGCGGTCACTGGAGTGAAACAGGCCAAGGTGACGGAGAAGGCTTCACCATAAATGTCCCTCTGTCTCCAGGCAAGACAGATAGCGATTATTTATACATTTTTGAAAAGCTCCTCTCCCCCATTGCAGAGAAATTTCAGCCGGATTTTATACTTGTTTCTGCAGGATTCGACATCTACGAGAGAGATCCGTTGGGGGGAATGCAGATCACGGCCGAGGGATTCGGAGCGCTAGCAAATGCGCTCATGCGCCTTGCCGATAAACACTGCAAAGACAGGATCCTTTTTGTGCTCGAGGGGGGATACAACCTTCAGGGTCTCAGTGCAGGCAGTAAAGAGGTTCTTCTCCAATTGAGCGGGCAAAAAAAATCCCCTGATATCCAACCGAACGCCTCTCAAGTTGCTGAGCGTGAGCTCCAGCCCATTTTCGAAAACCTCAAAAAGTTTTATCCCGTCAATCCTTAATTCTGTTTAATCATAACAGTCCGCTCGGGGAGAAGATCCTACATCGTCTCGGTCCATTCGGGGAATGGACCCTACATCAAAATGGAGACTGGCTCCGACATTCCGTGAGGAAAGAGGTGCCTGTACCCATTTTTATCTAGTCCGCTCGGGGAGCGGACCCTACACAATTTTGCATTGGGGAAACAGACCCTCACTTTTGTATGTAATGGAGACAACCCGTCATCTATTATGGACAAATAAGAGGACGACACGGGAGAAACCAGGTAAGAAAAGTTGGCATAACACTTGCATAAATAAAGAATGTGAAAGAGTAAGAAGGAGATATAAAGTGAAAAAGATAGCAGTTTTGGCCACTCTCCTCCTCCTTTTTGTAACCATCTCATACCCAGAAGACCCTGAATACACCAACAACTCTATCGCTCGATTGAGCTATGTGAATGGGAATGCCTTCATACAAAGATCCTCGGAGCTTGCTTACGAGGAAGGCGTGGTCAACATGCCTATTGCTCAAGGCGACAGAGTTGGGACAACGGACGGCCGTGTCGAAGTTTACTTCGGAAAAGGCAAATACATCCGACTTGACAACGATACCAAAGTCGATTTCATAAACCTCCCCAAACGGGGAAATGATCTTATCCAGATCCGGATCTGGTCAGGTCACGTCTATTTCAGTGTAAATTCCCTTGATCGTGAAAAAAGCCTTGAAATTCACACCCCAGATGTTTCGATTTACGTTCTCGATGAAGGGCTGTACAGGATTGATGTGAGAGAAAACCAGGAGACAGAGATTTTTGTCTTCAACGGATTGATCGAGGCCGCCGGAGAATCGGGTTCTGTCCTCATCAAAGAAGCTCAAAAATTAGTGGCCATCGAGGGACATTTTACATCACGCCCTATCCGATTCCATGCTGTATCCGAAGACAGTTTCGACAGATGGAATGAAGACAGAGATGTCACATTAAGAGAGCGTATGGCACAGGAGTATCTTCCCAGTGAGCTGGATGACTATGGGGGAGAATTGCAGACTTATGGAGATTGGACGTACGTCGATCCCTATGGTTATGTCTGGGTCCCGCAAGACGTCAGGTCTCAATGGCGTCCCTATCACAACGGCCGGTGGGTTTGGATCTCCACATGCGGCTGGACGTGGCTCCCCTATGAACCTTGGGGATGGGTCACATACCACTTTGGCCGCTGGCATTGGCATGTAGGCATTGGCTGGTATTGGATCCCCACAACAGTCTGGGGCCCCGGTTGGGTCAGCTGGTATTGGGGACATGATTACTGCGGTTGGGCTCCGATGAGCTACTACGGTTACCCTGGAGTTGTCATTAACAATGTGTATTACCCCCGGTATTCAGAGCCCTACTATCCTCATTATTCAGACGGACTAACGGTGATTCGAAAAAGCCAGCTTCAGGCATCGAATATCTCGCGGGTCTCACTCGATCATGAATCAGTCCGGAGAATCGGAAAGATCAGTCTTTCAAAGAATCCTCCTGTAGCGAAACCCAAACACCAAAACGTCTCGGTTGAAAAGCTGAACGAGAATAAAGTTTTCCTCTACAAGAATGAGAAATCCACAGAATTCAACGGAATCACCCGAGGAACACAAGATAAGACGATAAAGTACCCCGACCTCTTAAGGGAAAGAGATAAAATTCAACAAGGATCGAGCTATCCTTCTTCCCCCAAGGTCACTCTTAAAAAGTTGGGTGAAAAGCTGAAAAGCACAGACTCCAAGTCGCCGGTCAGTCGTTTTATTGATTACATATCAAAGGAAAGCAGCCCGTCAGACAAATTTATTGGAACAAAAGAGTCGTATCGTAGTTCTTCATCCAATAAAAATGCCATAAAATCGTACACTCCATCGCGATCGAACAGTTCCAAAATCGAATCTCCCAACAAATCTTCCTCTTCATCATTAAAAAAATCTTCATCATCCTCTCGAAAATCGACCTCCACCAAAACAAAAAAGAAGAAATGATTTTAATTAAAGGACCACCCTTTTCTCAACCTGAATTATTCACGAGTTGAGGCCAATCCACCCCACCCTGACATTAAGGTTGAGGCAGTGGCCCACGAAGTTTGGTTGGTTAGGTTGGGTCGGCGCCCGTAGGGTAAGAAATGTCGATTATAGTAAAAAAATCTTAATGGAAGGGAGATAGCCAAAATAGTCCTCCGGATAATCAAGCCAAATTATGATGGGTGTTAGTTATACATGTATCGACATTTATTATGAATAATTCAGTTAGTTTTCGTCTTTTTTCTCGAGGATCTCATAGTAATCCAGGTTCAACATATGATCCTCATGGGAACAGAACCGATTGGGTTCTGTGCCGGGGATGAAAACTTCTCTAAAGGGGAAAAGGCAAAAGGGTGTTGAAAGCAAACCCGTCTTTCGGTCTATCTCCACAAAGGAGAGATTGGGAGGAACTTCAAATTCTTCCTCAGGCTTAAACTCTTCACCGTTTTCTTCGGCGATTTTCTCTTCCTTCTCGATGATCCTCTGGAAAAAATCCATCCAGATGGGTAATGCCGCCACAGAACCCGCCTGCCTGTCTCCGATGGGGATTCTTCCCTCGTTGTGCCCCACCCATACACCCGCACAGAGAGAGGGAGAAAAGCCCATAAACCAGGCGTCTGAAAAATCATCCGTTGTTCCTGTTTTTCCAGCCAACGGCTTTTTTAGCCATTTCGCCGCCTGGCCTGTTCCACGCTGAATAACTCCCTGGAGCAAATTGGTCATCATGTAGGCGATCTGGGGAGACAGAACTTCATCTGACTCTACGGGGGCTTCCTCTAACACATTTCCGTCCTTATCTTCGATGCGGATGATAAAGTAGGGAGGCATTCGTATCCCTTTGTTCGGAAAAGTCGAAAACGCTGAGACGAGCTCGATGAGCCTCACTTCGAAGACCCCCAATGCCAGGGAGGGATAGGGATAAATGGTCGATGTGATGCCGAACTTTTTACAGTAGTCAACACCTAGTTGTGGGGAGATATAATTCAATATCTTTGCAGTAATGATGTTTCTGGATTCTTCCAGGCCCCAGCGCAAAGTTACAGCCCCCTTGTATTTAAGATCATAGTTAGGCGGCGACCACACATCTCCCGACCACTGGTCCTTAAAATCTGTGGGCTCATCCACGATCACGGTCGCAGGGGTGTAGCCGTTTTCAAGAGCAGCCGTATAGAGAAAGGGTTTGATGACCGAACCAGACTGCCTCAGGGCTTGAGTGGCTTGATTAAACTTGAGCCGATCGAATGAATATCCCCCTACCATCGCTTTGATCTGTCCGGTGTGGGGATCTATAGCCAGGAAGGCTCCCTCCAAAACAGGCTCCTGCTCAAGGGAAGCAGAAATCTCTTTTTTTTCTTCATCTATGCTGTCCAATTTGACGTGGATGACATCTCCGCTCTTTATGAGTGTCTTGAGGTTGTTGGATTTGGTCCAGCCGATATCTTTGTTAGTTATTTTCCCCGTGTAATCTTTGACTTTGACCGTAGCGCTTCCTCTTTCCACAGAAAGAACTACGGCTTCATTGATCTGGCCGATCTCCAGGGAATGCTTACGCCAGTTTTTGAGCAAGGTTTCATTGGATCCGGGATCTTTGAGAGGTTCTGATAGCTCCTCAAGATTTTCAACTCCAATTTCAAGGAGATTGATTTTATCCATCCTCCACCCTTGCCTTTTATCTAGAACATGGAGGTGTTTGACCAGAGCATCCTCTGCATATCTCTGGTATTCTTTGTTCAGTGTGGTATAAACCTGCAATCCCTGTGTGTAGAGGGCATCAGCACCATAGTTCTGCTCCAGATATTTCCGGACCTCCTCCTTGAAATATGCAGCAAACCCAGAAACATCGCGGTACAGAGGGAGGACACTCATGGGAGTTTGTTTAACAGCTTCTCCCTCTTCTTTTGTGATGTAGTTTTCCTCCACCAATCGGTTGATCACATGATTACGCCGCTGGAGTGTTCCTTCTGGATTTCGATAAGGAGAGTAGACGCTCGGCCCTCGGAAGATCCCTGTGATCAGAGCGGCTTCCTCTAACGCCAGTTCAGAGACTGGTTTTCCAAAATACAGGCGGGAAGCTGATTCAACTCCGTAAGCGCCATGACCCAGATTAAACTGATTGCAGTACAGAGTGAGGATCTCTTGTTTTGAATAATTCTGTTCGATCAGGAGTGAAAGCAAAACTTCTTTAAATTTCCGACGGATGGTTTGTTTGCGATTGAGAAACAGCTCTCTGGCAAGCTGTTGACTGATCGTGCTCCCCCCATGAAGCTTCCTGGGAGTCAGGATGAGCTTGATGTCTTCCTTCAGTGCCCGCAGCATGCCAAAAAAATCGATCCCCTTGTGGCTATAAAACCTGGGGTCTTCTGTAGCAACAATGGCATTGATCAATATCTCGGGGATATCTTCATAGGCGACCTCTATCCGCTTTTCGATCGCATATTCCCCGATGACCTCTCCATTATCCGCATAGATATATGTAATGATATTCGGCTCAAACTCTTCCAAATCGGAGATAGAGGGAAGATTCTGAAGGATCGCCTTATAGCTGCCAACTATTACGCCCATGGCTAAGAGAAAAAGCACACATAAAATCCATACAACTTTCTTGAAATGTCTTTTTTGGGTGATATTTTTCAGACTGGGCTTTTTTAGCTTGAGCTTTTTTAGATTTGGGCTTTTAAGATGGATGACGAATTTATTCAACACATTTTAAATATAACAAATTTCGTTAAGTTGGTCTAGATTTGACTTATTGCGGTCCGCTCGGGGATCGGACCCTACATCACAATGGAGGCTGGCTCTAAAAAATGGGGACTGGCTCCGAAAAATGGGGACTGGCTCTGAAGTTCCGACAAGGAATGAGGTGCCTGTACCCATTTTTCAAGAGGTCACGGATTCAAGAAATTCAAACGTGATATTTTCTATCTGTTTCGCAATGTGTTCGATGGATAGAGTGGCGTCAATATGATAGATACTATCTCCCTGGAAGCTTTTGAAAAGTTCCCTCACGTTTCCCAAGTATTCTTCCCGTTCGAAAAGCATGTCCTTCTGTCCCCTATCTTCGATGCGTTCCAGACCTTGGCCTGCCGCCACATCCAAAATGAAAACCAGATCCGGTCTCACGGCAAAAGCTTCATTCCTCTTGCGTATCGATTCGGGATCGATCCCTTTTGCTCCTTGGTAGGCAATGGTCGAAAAATAGTACCTGTCCAGGATAATCACTTCTTTTCTCTCGAGTGAAGGTGCCAAGTTATTTTTAACGTTTTCCTCACGGTCCTTCTGGAACAACTCCAATTCCTCCTGCGGTGTGAGTGAATCAGCAAACTGAGCCTTCCTTTTGATCTCTCGCCCCCATTTGCTGTCGGAAGGTTCGCGATAGTACACAACCGCATAGCCCAGTCCATCGAGCTTTTTCAATAAAATCTCGGCCTGAGTGGATTTTCCGGCACCATCGATACCCTCAAAAACGATTAAAACGCCCTTCTTCAACTCTGTCATTTGATTTTCCAATCTCAGTAAACAAAAGAATGGATATTATGATAATTCGTGAAAAGTAAAAAGTAAAACACGAGAAGTGCTTTATTCCAAAAACATATTCAGTTTTATCTTCAAATTCAGTTGAAATTACGAAGAGCCTGAATATCATAAAGTTATTTGATTACATTGTGCAACGATTTATTAATTTTGTAGTTTTAATAAAGTTGCCTTAATTGTTCACATCTGATTCACAAAGACTGTCTTATATTGAAAAAGTCTTCAGATGCGGAACATAAAAGATTTTTTCGCAAACAACTGAGTCGAATATGGATTATTCACGAGCCGCCCCAGTCTAACCCGGGCTACAACGAAGGCTTTGTGGTGAGATCAGCGGGTTAGGTTGGGTCGGCGCCTGAAAGGTAAAAAATGCCGATAATAAGAATTGGAGGGTTTTGTGAGAATGGTATCGGCAGTTTTTATGAATAATTCATAGTAAGGAGATTGAAAATTTATATACTCTATGCTAATTTAATCTAGCATCACGGAGGTCATAAAATGAAAAAAACATTAATTATTGCCACTATCAGTTTTTTTCTCGGAATAGTTATTGCAGGTCTGATATTTATTTATACTCCTGAAAAAAACTACCAGGATAATTTTGCAGAGACGCAACCGACATCTACATTATCGTCCAATCTCTATGCCTCTCCTTCCGTGCAAGCAAGAGAGGATTTAGATTTTGTAACGATCGCCGAAAGGGCCGCTCCTGCTGTGGTCAGAGTTACAGCGGAGAGAGTGGAAACGCGAAGCGCTCGCGGTTTTTTTGATGATTCCCCTTTTGATTTTTGGGATAGGTTTTTCTACGGCCAACCCCGTAGTCGCGACAGAGAACAGGAATTCCGTTCGTCCTCCCAAGGAACAGGCTTTTTCATCAGTCAGGATGGCTACATCGTCACGAACAACCATATCGTGGAAAATGCGATCAAGGTGGATATTGTTTCTCTAAAAGGTGATGAGTACGAAGCAGAGATCGTGGGCACAGATCCCAGATCCGACCTGGCACTTTTAAAGGTGAAGGCCGATAATCTTCCCTACCTGGCGTTGGGCGACTCCTCGACACTCAAAGTGGGCGAATGGGTTCTCGCCGTAGGGAATCCTCTGGGTCTGTCACACACTGTGACTGCAGGCATCGTTAGTGCCAAGGGACGCCAACTTGGTGGAGGAGGTGGAGTTCCGGATTATCAAGATTTCATCCAGACAGATGCCTCCATCAACAGGGGAAACAGCGGTGGCCCTCTTATCAACATGAAGGGAGATGTCGTCGGGATCAATAGCATGATCATTTCTCCTTCAGGAGGAAATGTCGGGATCGGTCTGGCTATCCCCACAAGCTTAGCTCAGGGTGTTATCGAACAACTTAAGGAAAAAGGCAGAGTTATCAGAGGTTATCTCGGAGTGTCGATCATGGTGATCACTGATGATCACAAAAAACTTCTCAACCTCAAGTCCAAAGAGGGAGCGCTCATAAGCACTGTGGAACCGGACACACCCGCAGAAAAAGCAGGGCTGAAACGTTACGACGTCATTACAAAGCTCAATGGAGAACCCATCAAAGACCGAAACGATGTGCGGTTCAAAGTCGCTGAAGTTGAGCCGGGGACGGAAGTCGATCTGACGATCATCCGGGATGGAAAAGAAAAGAATGTGAAATTAAAAGTCGCTGAACGGGATCCGGAACCAGAAACAGCCCAAAAGGTCTCCCCTGACAAAGATATCGGTATTACAGTCCAAGAGATGACTCCCAGAATCGCCAGCCGTTATGGTTTTCGGACAGAGGAAGGGCTCATCATCACCGAAGTCAAGCAATACAGTGAAGCCCACAAGCAAGGCATGGAGAAATATGACATCATCGTTGAAGTCAACAGAAAACCTGTGAGACGTGCAGATGATCTCGAAAAGGAGATTAAGAATACCGATGCCGGTGATCCGATCATGCTTCTTGTCGTGAGAGAGAGAGACGGACAAGTTCAGGAGTATATCGTAACACTAAGGATCCCTGAATGAAGATTGCCAAAGTTCATTCTTTAGGCAACGATTTCTTGATTCTTGAGGAAAAAGAGGTAAAATCAACTGCAGAAAAGGGAGCTCTTGCTCGGAGGATCTGTGAGCGCCACACAGGAATCGGGGGTGACGGCCTCCTGTTGATCTCCATCAAAGATAAAGACAAGGGTCACGTCAATTTTCGGGTCTTCAACGCAGACGGCACCGAGGCGGAAATCTCTGGAAACGGCCTGAGATGTGCGGCTGCATACCTCTATTATCAGAAAAAGATCAAGCCTCCACGTATACTTTTTTCCACGACCGTTGGCGAAAGGGAATGTGAACCTATCGAAAGAAACGATAATCTGTTCAAGATTAAAATTGACATGGGGGTCCCCAAGCTGAATTCCAATGACATTGCGTTCGACGATGGATCGACACATAACACAATTATCGATTATCCCCTATCCATCCAGAAAAAGGTTTTTAAAATAACGCTTGTTTCTATGGGGAATCCTCACTGTGGTATTTTCCTGGACAGCTTCCCCTCACGTATTGAGTGGCACCAGTTGGGGTATGAAATTGAATTTCACCCGTTCTTTCCGAAAAGGATCAACATCGAATTCATAAGGGTGTTGAACAGGCAAGAAATCGAGGTTCTCTTCTGGGAAAGAGGGGTCGGAGAGACTCTTTCATCAGGGAGTGGGTCCTGTGCTGCAGCTGTCGCATCGATATTGAAAGACAAGACAGACAGAAAGGTCAACGTCAGAACATCCACTGGGAACCTGACTGTGGAATGGGATAGTGAGAAGGTATTCCAGACAGGCCCTGCCGCCATTGTCTTTGAAGGCACATACCTCGTGAACTAGCTACACCCAAACGGTCCGCTCGGGGAGCGGACCCTACATCTGTTATTTTGTGGTTTTGACCGGGGCTGGGACTAGCGCGTTTTTGAGGACCTCACTGACATCTTTAACGAAAATGAAATTGATGTCTTTCGTGATATTTTTCGGAATATCGATCAAATCCTTTTTATTCGGTAGAGGAAGGATAAAATTCTTTACTCCCGCGCGTTGAGCTGCGAGGACTTTCTCTTTTATCCCCCCGACTGGGAGAACATTCCCAGTAAGCGTGATCTCACCGGTCATGGCCACATCCCATCTCGCTTTCCTGTTCGTGCATATCGAGATCAAAGATGTTGCCATCGTCACTCCAGCAGACGGACCATCTTTGGGAATGGCTCCCTCAGGAATATGAATGTGAAAATCATTTTGAGAGAATATTTTCCCATCTATTCCCAGCTCTTTGACATGTGCTCTTGCAAAACTTAGAGCCGCTTGAGCCGATTCCTTCATGACATCACCCAAGGACCCAGTCAGAGTAAGAGCCCCTTTACCCTTCATTTTTGTCGCTTCCACAAACAGGAGTTCACCGCCGGCGGCCGTCCAAGCAACACCTGTGGCAACGCCCACACGGTTCTCCTTCTGCAGCTGATCTCTGAATATTTTGGGGGGTCCGAGGTACTTCTCACAATTTTGAGATGTTATCTTGGTCAAGTTCTTTTTCCCCTCAGCGACCTTTCGTGCGACTTTTCTGCAGATCGAAGCAATTTCTCTCTCCAGATTCCTGACTCCCGCCTCGCGGGTGTACAGAGATATGATCTTCTGAACCGCACCTTTGGTGAACGAGATCAACTTCTCATTGAGTGCATTCTCCTTGATCTGTTTGGGTACCAGATGACGTAGAGCGATCTGCAATTTTTCCTCTTCGGTGTACCCGGGAAGGCGAAGGACTTCCATCCTATCACGGAATGCAGGTTGTATGGGATCCAAAAGGTTTGCTGTGGTGATGAACATGACTTTGGAAAGATCGTAAGGAACTCCCAGGTAGTGGTCACTGAAGGAGAAATTCTGTTCCGGGTCGAGGACTTCCAGGAGTGCAGAGGAAGGGTCTCCCCTAAAATCCGCGCCGATCTTGTCCACCTCATCCATCATGAACACCGGATTATTCGACCCACACCGCCTTAATCCCTGCACGACCCTTCCCGGCATGGCTCCGACATATGTTCTCCGGTGTCCTCTGATCTCCGCTTCATCCCTCACTCCTCCGAGAGAGATCCGGATGAATTTTCGGCCCAGCGCCCTTGCAATGGACCGGCCCAGCGATGTCTTCCCTACTCCAGGAGGACCGACAAAACACAAAATCGGGCCCTTTATCGTCTTTGAGAGCTTTCGCACACCCAAATACTCGAGGATCCTCTCTTTGACCTTATCCAGACCGTAATGATCCTCATCCAGTATTCCCTTGGCGCTCTTGAGATCCAGGTTGTCTTTGGTCGTCTTGTTCCATGGCAGGGCAAACATCCAGTCCAGATAGTTCCGGACAACAGCCGTCTCTGCTGATTCCGGATGCATCTGGGAGAGACGACTGATCTGTTTTTCGAGTTCTTCTCGGACTTCCTGCGCAACCTTCAGCTTTTTCAATCTATCCTGATATCCCTTGATCTCCTCCTGGATCTCGGTGCCCTCACCAAGTTCTTTCTGTATCGCTTTTATCTGTTGACGCAGAAAATACTGTTTTTGGAGCTTATCCATTTCGCCCTTGGCTTCACTGCTGATCTTCGATTGAACATCCAACAACTCGAGTTCCTTGGTCAAAAATTCATAGACTTTTTTCAAACGGAGAAATGGATCTTGTATCTCCAGAAGCTCCTGAGCCTCATGGACCTTTAAATCCAGGTTCGCAGCCGCAAGGTCGGCCAGTCTTCCTGGCTCATCCACGTTTGCTGCCAGAATCATCACTTCTGGAGCAATATTTTTTCCGAGTGCAGAGGCTTGATCCAGCCCCTCTCTGACATTTCTGACTAGAGCTTCGCTATGGATCGATTTCTCAATATCCTCCGATTCATGGAGCACTTTAATGCGCGCTGAATAATATTCCTTCTCCTCATCAAGAGTCTGTAATTTGGCCCGCACAATCCCCTGTGCGAGAATTCTCACCCTCCCGTCGGGAAGTTTAAGCATCCGCATAACAAGAGCAACTGTCCCGATCTCGAAGGCATCTTCTCTCTTTGGATCCTCGATCTCCATATCCCTCTGAGTGAGAAGGAGAATCATTCTGTGCGAAGACAGAGCATGATCGATAGCCTCCTTTGATTTCTCTCTTCCTACGAACAGCGGGACGACCATATATGGGAAGACAACAATATCCCGCAGCATAAGGACAGGCATTTCCTTAGGGATATTGAGTTTCTGACCATCATCTTCGACGACATTTTCGAATTCATTTTCTAAGTCATCTTCTTTTTTCGCCATCTTTCTCCTCCGTTTTTTCTTCAGGTTTTCGAATTTTCAAGACAACTTCCTTCTCTTGCTTCCTCCTCACTTTTTTGAACTGAATAGTCAAAACACCGTTTTCAAGCACTGCTCTCGTTTGTTCCGAGTGAACGGCATTGGGAAGAAAAACAAACCGCCTGAAGGGGCCGTATTCCCTTTCAAGCCTTAAATATTTGATCCGTGTCCCGGAAGGGAATTCCTTTTTCAGCCCCTTTATCTCGATCCGGTTGCCATAGAAGACGAGTTGAATGTCCTTCTGCTCAACACCGGGCAGTTCCACCTCTACAGTGATATCGGTCTCGTTTTCTGCAACATCCACATACGGCACCCAGCTCTCATCCATCCCGAGAAGATCTTTTTTTTTGAGGAACACATCTCCTGCGATCTTATTGATCTCGGCCTCGATCTTGACGTTGCGAGATACAGGTTTTATCTTTTTCGACATTTTTGAACTACCGGATAAAACATTTAAAAGACACAGCTAAATTGTGGATCCCACTTCCTGAATTATTCATAAAAAAGGTTAAAATACTCTGTACTCGAGATCTTTGAATAAAAAAGACTACTTTTCTTTTAGCAGCGTCTCCAATGCCTTCTTAAACTCCGACACATCCTTGAAATCCCGGTACACCGATGCGAACCTGACGTAGGCGACTTTATCCAGAACCTTCAACCGATCCATGACAAATTGACCGATCTCATCCGCATTGATTTCTTTCTCTGGTCTCTCCTGAAGGCTTGTCTCGATCTCTTCCACGATCTCTCCCAATTTGGCGACAGGAACAGGCCTTTTCTCACATGCCTTGAGCAGCCCGGCCATGATTTTCTCGCTCTCGAATCGCTGCCG
>CAZIMJ010000004.1:0-9809 GCA_964540205.1 uncultured Eubacteriales bacterium
ATTCGGAATCGATCAGGTCTTATCCCAGCCAAAAAAAATTTTTCTTCTCAAAGACCGTATATTTCTATATTTTCAAATTCTAGGGACAGATCCTGAATTGAGTTCAAAGTTAAGCCTCAGATATGAAATCTCCACGCAGGAAGAGAGCATTCTTTCCTACACAAAAAGAGTCAGTGATTACAACAACGAATTGGACATCCGTGAAGAATTTTCGATGGCAGAATTTTCCCCCGGCGTTTATTGGCTAAAAGTCTCTCTCGTAGACGGCGAGCAGACTTTGCATTCTGAGAGAGAACATTTCGAAATCACTCCTGTCGCGGGTTTTCCCAGGCCTTGGGTGTTTAGCAAATCTCTATCTCCCCCATCTCACCATTCGTATCTCTACGTCAGGGGATTGCAATATCTGAATCAGGGAAAAATCGAGAAAGCACTTGAAAACCTTGAGAAGGCATTCCACAGTCAGCCCAATCAGGAGAGCTATGCCATTCTTCTGGCTCGAGCCTATCTGCAAGCTGAGGAATTCGCAAAGGCAAGATCCATCCTTCTCCCCTTCTCAGGATCTGAAAAAGCCAGCTACGAGGTGTATTCTTACCTTGGCCAGGCCCATCAGACTCTGGGGGAAATCGACCAAGCCATTGATGTCTTTAACAAGGCTCTCTCTCGTTTTGGATTGAACATCGGGATCCTCAATTCCCTGGGAGAATGCTATTTCAGGTCGAACAACACGGAAGAGGCCGCCGCTGCTTGGAACAAATCTCTCGAGATCAACCCACAACAGCCTGAAATAAAAATAAAAGTGGATTCCCTCAAAAACAGATAAGGAAGACTAACATTAGATGCCAAATAATGAAAAACCTCATCTCTTAAGACAACTTAACCTCCTCGATACGACTTTCCTTGTTATTGGTGCCGTAGTTGGCTCCGGAATATTTATGACGACCGGATTTATTGCAGAAAGTCTACCATCTCCTGGTCTCATACTTTTAATCTGGATTATCGGGGGATTTATCACATTGTGCGGGGCACTCGCCTTTCCTGAGTTAGGAACAATGTATCCAAAGGCAGGTGGCCAGTACATTTATTTGCGGGAAACCTACGGCCAGGGTGCAGGTTTTCTATATGGATGGGCATTTTTTTGGGTTATTGAATGTGGGGGTGTGGCCGCACTAGCAGTAGGTTTTGCTGAGTTTTTCGGATACTTCGTTCCAGCACTTTCGACAAAATCATACCTTTTGAAGATAAACATAGCGAGTATTGACTATACCCTCTCAGCAGGACAGTTAATTGCTGTTGCTGCTATTGCTATACTCTCAGCTGTCAATTATTTCGGCATTAAGACCGGGATCACAGTTCAAAACTTTTTTACCTTTTTGAGAATTGCAGCTGTGGCAATATTTGTAATTCTTGGTCTAGCCATCGGCCAGAAAGAAGGTTATCTTATTTCTAATCATTCACTTACTGATTTCTCTATGTTCGATCTCAAATATATAGGACTGGGGCTTATAGCTGTTTTTTGGACGTTTGACGGTTGGTATTCAGTCAACTGTACGGCTGAAGAGGTTAAAAAACCCGAAAAGAATATTCCCCTAGGGCTCATTTTAGGCACCTTGAGTATCACAACCATTTACCTCTTAGTAAATGTGGTCTATCTCCTTGCTCTGCCCATAGACAAGATGAAAGGGGTTGCCAGAATTGGGGAATTGGCTTCTACTCAACTCTTTGGATCAACGGCCACATTATTTATATCCGGTTTAATCATGGTGTCTATTTTTGGATGCCTCAGCGCAACAATTCTTTATGGACCGAGGGTCTATTATGCCATGGCCGAAGACAAATCATTTTTCAAGAGCATGAAGTACATCCACCCGAAATACAGAGTCCCCACAAAAGCGATCTTCTGGCAAGCCGTCTGGTCATCAATACTCTGTATAACTGGGACATTCCAAGCACTTTATGAATATGTCGTATTTGCTCTTGTTATTTTCTTTGCTGCTACTGGTCTCGCTGTGATAATCCTCAGATACAAAAAACCAAATATTCCAAGGCCATATCGGGCCTGGGGTTATCCTGTCCTTCCCCTATTCTTCGTTCTCATCAATTTTGCCGTGTTTGTGAACACTATTTGGGCTCAACCCTTCCAGTCTATGATCGGATTAGTCATCCTCATCGCCGGTATCCCAGCTTTCCTTTATTGGAAATCAAAGGAAAAGGCAAAAATCTGAATAATCATCCATGAAGACTATTTAATTCAAAGCGTTCACCTTTATGTTCACCTTTTTCTTCAAATGTTCAATTTTCAATAGCGCTATGCCATTTGTTAATTTGCTTCTGGATACAGGAGTGCATTGAGAAGAAATTTGTATGTTCCATGAGATTGAGCCCTATGCTGACAAGGGAAGCCGATCAGAATGATGTGCCCTTTTTTGTGCCGGGTATCAACCACTGCAGCTTTGCGCGCAATCACGTCTTCCCCGAAAAGCCAGCCGCTCAAAAGAATGTCGTCTTCAGGAAATCTGGCCACTACTTTCCTATCCCACCCTTCAGGGGGGATCTGCGTTTGAATAGCCATGCCTCGATAAAACATGATTGCAGCTTCGCTCGGCATTCCATATCCGATAGGCGACTTGTTATCGACTTTAACTCTTAATATTGAACCAGGACAGAAAAATTTGCTCCGGTCAATCCTTTCAAGTGCATTTCCAGCCGGGATTTCGAACTCTTTGAAAGCCAATCCGCAGGCACTGTTGAGAGTAACGAGAATGCCGCCTTGTTCGACAAAGGATTTTAACTCTTTGACTCCTTCCTTACCGATGCCACCTTCATACTCAGGAGGAAAGCCTCCATCTGAACTGCTATAGCGTGAGGATGGACCTCGTCTACCATGTATTATGATTGCGGCATCCTCATCTGCAAAAACGATCACATCATACTTTGCTCTCAGGTTGACTTCCTTGTTCTTTGTTCCTTTAAAATCCTTATTGTGAATCGTTTTGTATGGGATCCCTAAATCATCAAAAACATATCGTGTCCAACCTTCATCCATATTGGATCTCCAAGACTGATAGAGTCCGACCCGATGCCTCTTTACTGGAGCTTTTGGGATTTCAGCGATGTCATCGAGTGAGTTGGCTTCAACATGCCATTTTTCCAAAAGACCAGGAAGGATTTTTTGCACCTGAGGTGTGTTTTTAATTATAAAACTTCCTGCAGCCGCTTCGAATCCATCACCTTTGATAATGTCTTTAGAGCGGTAGATTTCAACATTCTCTTTAGGGAAGGAGAAAACGATTGAATAGGAAGTATTGAGTCGTGAATCAAGGATAATAAATGAAGCAGTTTCATGGGCTGGTGTTATGGAAGGGTATGGAACTTTATCCAATCTTGCAAGATTTGCCTTGAAGGGATTATTGACTTGATCACATTTGACCCCCATCTGTAATGGAAGAGTCCAGCCGGCATTGTCGTATAGCAGTGGAATAAATGAGCCGTCAGGATATTCGCGCTGCGGGTCTGGATGATTTTGTTTTTCGAGCAAAGCTTGCGCATAAGGCCTGTAAGGTTGAGACATCAGAATCACAAAAGAGCCAACAGGATAGACTTTGTCGCCAACAATGAGGTCTTCTTCAGCTTGGTGGATTTCAATACCAGCGAACATTAGTGTATCGAGCATTCTAAGTGTGGTGGGATAATCGTTTTGCTCTTTGGGAATGACAAAAGCATAAGGCTGTCCTTCCTCCTTTTTTTCGATAGAATCCTTGCACATTTTATAAAAGTTGTACAAAAATTCATTTTTATGAAGAGAAGCTGTTTTGATCAGACTTATGGACATGGTTAATTCGTAATCCACAATGTCTCTCAGCCTCCACCAGCCACCTGGCCATGGGTCTGGAAATTGCATACTTTGTTCGACATATGGTTCTGATATTTCTGAGATATCAATATTAATTGGGCTAGCGACCTTGACAGACGCCGCTTCGCTGAGAAGACATATGGTGTTGTGAAACCAAGGTGTATTATCACAGGCGCCATCCCACCATCCTGCAAATTCATGTCCGTATTGGACACCTTTATAGCCATTCTTCTGGAGGTCATAAGCCATGTTCATTCCACACAGAGCAACTCCGCGCCAGATAAGAGGATGGACATTTGGATTAGGGGGATTCGCAAATGGTGGGATCCATAAACGCGCTCCCCTCATGCCCATTTCGTGTTGGTCGATATGGATCTGAGGGATCCAGTCCTGATACAAAACTTTTGTGACGGCTTTTGTTTCAGCTTGGGTTAACATGAACCAATCACGATTGTTGTCATGACCGGTATAATGTTGATAGAGCCAGGGCATACGGCCGCCCTCATACTCTGTTCCAATATATTTTCGGTACCAATCCGTTACCATTTGTTGGCCATCGGGGTTAATAGTTGGTGCAAGCAGAACGATAACGTCTTCGAGAGTTTTATCAACATCGAAAGGTGTTTTTCCTGTCACTAATTTGTAGGCAAAGTCCATGGCCATCTGAGAGGAACCGATCTCTGTTGCGTGAAGATTACAAGTTATGAAAACAATAACCTTGCCTTCCTCCGCTAACTGGCTAGCTTCATCAGGAGTCAGGTCTCTTGCATCTCTCAGTCTTTTGGCAATTCCCCGATAGACATCAAGTTTCTCCATGTTATCTTCAGCAGTGATTACAGCCAAAATCATCGGTTTATCCAAGGTCGATTTTCCAAAAGTTAAAATTTTAATTTTTTCTGATTCCTCATCGAGCTTTTGGAAGTAAGCCCTTATTTGGTTGTAATCTGCAAGCTTTCTGTCTGCCCCCACCTTGTGACCTAAAAATTCTTCAGGTGAGGTCTGTGCAAGGAGAAGCAGGGGGAATAAAAATAGAGTAAGAACAACAAAAAATAAGAATTTTTTCATAATCAGTTCCTCCTCGATATATCAGAGGCAAGACATTGGTCAATAAAGTTAAAAACTACTGCAAATCGATCTTTGTAAACTTCATGTTTTTGACAATGCCTTCCTCTAGAGTAAATCCCGTTATTTCGTTTTTTTCGTCTCTATTGAATCCTATCTTTCGTCCTTGCCAACCGAAACTATCGGTGGCATAAGGGGAAAGTATGTGTGATGTTTCCCTGAGTTCTAGAATCAAACTAGAATTTTTAACCTTAAATGTATAAGTGATATCAAGTTCATCACTGTAATATTTTCCGACATATTCTTTGAGTTGCGATACTGGGAGCGAGATGGGTTCGGGAATCTTACGGCGTTGTCTTTGCCTCGGCAATGGAGGTTCTTTAAATTGATCTGCAAGATACAAATCTGCAATTTTTCTTGCGATTCTTCCTGTAGGAAAAGTGCTCAGATTTGACAGAATTACGACAGAGAACTTCTGGTTGGGAAACTGCAAATACTGTGCTTGGTACCCCACAGCAGATCCCCCATGACTTATCGTCTTCAAGCCCCGGTAATTATCGATCCTCAACCCAAACGCGTAAGAGATTTCTTTTCCACTGTTGAGTTTTCCCTTAGTCAGCATAGTCTCTAACAAATCTTGGGTCCCCTTCCCCAGCTTATTTTTATAGAAATTCTGATCCCATTTAAGGAAATCTTCTATCGTGGTGAAAACTCCCAAATCACCTATCACTTTAAGCCGAACGATATCTATTCTGAACCCCTCTCCTTTTTTTGGAGAATATCCATATGCCCTGTTTTTCACTATTTTATTTGGATCATCATGAAAATGAGTGTTTGTCATCCCGAGCGGATCAAATATATATTTCTTTGCAAAGGCGCTTGTTTTCACCCCACTCACTCGACTCACAATTTCTGAGAGCAAAAAATACCCTGAATTTGAATAGGAATACATCTCTCCGGGCTTAAAATTAAGCTCTTTCTGCCGTGCGAGCGTCCTGACAAGTTCATTCGGAGTATAGACATAGCCGCTTCCTTCCGGTTTCCCCATTAATTCCACAAGGGTTAAATATTCGCGTACACCACTTGTATGATACAAGAGGTGTTTAAGGGTTATCTGTCCATTATAATCAGGCCAATCAGGAAAATACGTTTGGATGTTCTCATCCAGAGATAGCTTTCCCTGTTCAGCAAGAATGGCAATACACATTCCAACAAATTGTTTTGAAATGGAACCCGTTCGTGAAGGCGTCTGTGGTGTCCATGGCAGCATATACTCAAGATTTGCAATACCATAACCCCGAGCATAGATAATTCTTCCATCCTTAAATATGCCGAGAGATGCCCCTGGGGAATCATTCCCATCCCATTGTTTAAATAGTTCATCCACTTGACCTGTAAGATCTGTATGAGTATATGCTTGGGAAACACTGGCTTGCTGGATCGAAACACCAAAAATTAATAAAAAGGATACCCACAACACAAGTCCTAATGATTTCTTTTTATTTCTATTCATAATGTTTTCCAATTCCGAAAGATTTTTATTTTCACTATTTGCGATTCCATGGTTCCCATTCTATGCCACGGATGTACTTTTGCATCCACTTAATCTCCTCGATATAACGCCGACGCTGATGCCGCGGCTCCCGAAATCCATGCGGTTCTCTAGGAAATTTAATATACCGCACTGGAGCTTTCCCAATTTCTTTGAGCGCATAGAAAAACATCATGGCTTGGCCAGGGGTGCTCACCATATCTCTTTCCCCATGGATCAGGAGTGTTGGAGTTGTCACATTTTTGACATACCAGAGCGATGAAACCCGGCGCCATTCTTCCGGATTGATCCAATGGGCTCCTCCAATATAATGATACCGTAGGTCCCAGAAGAGGCCTGGTCCCGACTCAGCCGTCCAACTGCCGACCATAGCGCCAAGTGCCGCTGCCTTGAAGCGATCTGTCTGGGTAATGACCCAACTTCCGAGTATTCCTCCCCAGCTCCAACCCCGAACTCCCAATCTCTCGGAATCTGCAATTCCCCTATCTATAAGATAGTCTACGCCCGACATTACATCATCGAATTCACCACCTCCGACATCACCTTGGAGAGCACAGAGAAGATCATCACCATAACTATCGCTCCCACGAATATTAGGTCCGAATGCCGCATATCCAAGTCCTGTGTACATTTGGAACTCGGTTTGAAAACTGTTCGCGAAATGTCCTGGCGGGCCTCCGTGAATTGTCACAATAAGAGGAAGTTTTTTATCTGCCTTCGCATCTCCTGGAACATAGAGAACGCCCTCGATCTCCATACCGTCTTTACTCTTCCACCGCACAACTTCACATTTAGCTAGTAAAATTTCCTTTTTTATCCATGAATTGGCGTCAGTCAGCCGAACAGGCTCTATCTCACTCAAGGCAGAAACATACAAATCTGGAGGCGTTACAAAATCGCTGTATGAATAAACCATCTTTCTTCTGTCTTTAGAAAAAGCAAGAGCCCGGAGTGATCCCTCAACGTCTGTGATATTTATAATTTTCCCTGTTTTAATGTCGATTTGATAGAGATTGAGATTGGTACAGCGTGTTTCATTGAATAAAAGACTGTCAGCATCTGGAGTCCATGTCAGACCCGAAATTTCTCCTTGATTCGGTTTTTCCAGTCTCCTTCGCTCTCCTGTTTCAGGATTCATGATCCAGAGATAACCATGCGTCAGATCATTGTCTTTATCTGAGGGAGCGAGGTAGACAAAAGTCTTTCCGTGGGGTGCCCAAAGAATTCTTCCTTCCGGTGCGTTATTGTTTGTTAGTCTGACTAGTTTCTTGTCATTCACATCAAACCGGTAGAGTTCGGATAAGAAGAAATAATTATCATCCTCCTGTTCCGTTGCTGCGAATACGACATGTTTTCCGTCAGGAGAGATGTCGAAATCATCGATGATGAGTTCCTCATCCGTGATTTTGGTCTCTTTCATTGTGGAGAGATCGAATATCCAGAGATTCTTCCAGTGCTCTTCCTCTCTCCCATTCGGTCCTTCAAAAATAAAAATGGCATCATCTCCCAAATCATATTCTTTCTTCTCTTCTTCACTCATCGGCTCTTCAGCCGTAAAAAATATTTGGCTTGTATCCGGAGACCACTTATAAGAATCGACATCGTTTTTGTGGTTTGTAAGTTGAATAGATTCGCCTCCTTTGAGGCTCATGATAAAAATCTGTTGAGTTTTGTCAGCAGATCTTATAAATGAGAGATATTTCCCATCTGGGGAAAACTGGAACGCACTACCACCTGCCTCGCCAATGTATTGTTTGGCATCACCGCCGCTTGTTGGAATCATATAGTATTTTGTCGTTCTTTTGTTCTTTTCCCAATCCAGATCCGATTTTGAAAAGAACACCCACTCTCCATCTGGAGACATTTGGACGTTTCCCAGGCGAACCATGTTCAATGAATCATCTATGGTCATAGGACGGAGTTGATCATTTTGCGAATAAATACTACCAAGGATAAAAAAGAAAAGGACCCAACTCAGAATGATTTTTTTCACAGAAACCTCCTGTATAAAACGATGAAATTCCAGTGATTATTTCACTATGTTTATCAGTTTTCGGTTAGTAACAGTAGCTTGCCATTAAGGATCCCATTGTAATTCCCTTTTTCAATGCTTATCTTTCCATTAACAATAACATATTCAGTTCCTGTGCTGTACTGACGTGCATCAGAGTGTGTGCCTTTGTCCCTTACGGTTTCAGGATCGAATACAACAATATCGGCCTTGTATCCCTTTTTTAGCAATCCCCTATCCTTCAATTGAAGGAAAGAGGCTGGCAGGGAAGTCATTTTCTTGATGGCATTCTCCAATGTCAATACATTTTCTTCTCTGACATACTTACGGATTACTCTGGCTTGACTGCCAAAAGCGCGAGGATGTCCAATTCTAGGTAAATCGGTCTCCTTTAGAACAGACATTGCGTCCCCATCACTCGAGAACATCAGCCAATCCTGTTCCATCGCATATTTCATGTCGTCTTCTGACATAACTCCACAAGCAACATATAAGTCCGGTTCATCAATGACTAAATCTGCGGCAACATCGAATGGATCTCTGTTCTGTTCTTTGGCAATATCGGAAAGGATTTTTCCTATAAGATGCGAATTTTTTTTGGCAACCGTTACCAAATAACTATCCCAACCCGCTAAGGCAACAGAACTCGGTTTATGAGCCTCTCCCTCGAGTACAGATTTCCGAATTTGCTCCCGTTTCGATTTGTCCGCCAGGGCCTCTGCCAGCTCCTCTATGTACTGCTCTCTCAGTTTCTTCATCTCCGATTCTGACAGATCCCTTTCCCTCATCTCCTTTCTGAGTTTTGCAAACGGTTCCATATCCGCTGGCAGATGAAATGGAGCCCAACCGGCGTTTCTAACCATCGGGAGAATACGTCCTCCTGATGCATAGTGATAAGGATACATATCTGCAACGATGTTTGTTCCTCGGGTCCGCGCCTCATTAATCAAGTCAACAACCTTTTCCATCTTCCCCCAGTAATTCTTCCGACACACTTTGAGGTGGGACACATTGGACCGCACTCCAGCCTCTTCAGCGATTCTGATAGTTTCTTGAGTGGCCTCGGGGACACGATCAAACTCATTCCGTTGATGGCTGGCATAAACTCCTCCGTACTCGCCAACAACTTTTGCAACTTCTATAATTTCTTCTGTAGACGCATAACGGCCAGGAATATATTCCAATCCTGTGCTCATGCCCCAGGCGCCTTCCTTCATCGCCTGCCGGATAATTTCCTTTATCTTATTCAATTCCTCTGACTTAGCATCTCGAGGTTCGACGCCCATGACTTCATTCCGGGCTGTTCCGAATCCAACCAGATGAACGGCATTTGT
>CAZIMJ010000005.1:0-28111 GCA_964540205.1 uncultured Eubacteriales bacterium
AAGAAATAAAGAAAATTCTATCTTGAAATATCAACCTAAACCATACTGAGGAGGAATTAATGGGGATTAAAAATGAAAATGTCTGTTGTGCAGCACCAACTTTGATCTTTGCGTGTTCTGGTGCTGCGGATGTGGGAGCTATTGCTGATAAAGCGGCCAGAAGCCTCACGGCGGATGGAGTGGGCAAGATGTACTGCCTGGCCGGAATCGGCGGCCGGGTACCTGGGATTGTAAAAACCACACAGGAAGCCGAAAAGATACTGGCCATCGATGGCTGCCCTCTTGACTGCACAAAGCTCAGTCTGGAAGAAGCGGGCATTACAGAATTCGAACATATGAAAGTTACTGACTTGGGCCTGGAAAAGGGGAAATCTCCTGCTACACACGAAAATATTGTCACCGTCGTCCAAGCCGCACTTAAAAGACTTAAAGACTGAGGTATTGCGCATATCATTCGGAGGAGAGATATGAAGAAAATTAGAATCGCTCTTCTAATACTTATTTCCTATAGCCTATTCTGTTCCCAAAATAGCGGAGAACAGGCCAATGAGCCATATAGCCAACAAAACGCTAAAAATGAAGTAAATATTATAGTCACGGATGAGCAACTGGACTTCTCGAAGCACAAGGTGACATTTATCGAACTCGGTGCAGACAGATGCATTCCATGCAAAGCCATGCAGCCTGTCATGCGCGAAATTGCTCAAGAATATAAAGGGACAATCCAGGTTGTTTTTTATGATGTCTGGAAAACTCCTAAATATGCGAATGATTACGGCATTCAAATGATCCCGACTCAGGTCTTCATCGATAAGAACGGCGGTGAGATATTCCGGCATGTCGGTTTCTATGCGAGGGATGAAATAATAAGGATGTTAGAGGAAAAAGGCATTCTCTAGCAAAAATGGTAAAACTGTTTTCTGCTCTATCGCAAGCCATTGAAGGTGCTCCTTTAGTCGCAATCGGAGCATCATTCATCTGGGGAGTTCTTAGCATTATATTAAGTCCCTGTCATTTAACAAGCATACCGTTAATTATCGGTTATCTCATCAATCAAAAGGAATTATCGACAAAAAAAGCCTTTCACCTGTCCATTGTCTTTTCTATCGGAATCCTCATATCTATCGCGGTCATCGGAGGAATTACGGCCGCAGCGGGACGGATCCTGGGGGACTTGGGCAAAATCGGTAACTATGTCGTTGCATTGGTCTTTCTCATATTTGGATTAAATTTACTCGGAATTATTCCCCTTAACTTTTCCGGTTTAAGCACATTAAAGTCTCAGAGGAAAGGCTATTTGTCTGTTTTATCTCTTGGTTTGGTTTTCGGATTAGCCCTTGGGCCTTGTACTTTTGCATTCATGGCCCCCATGCTGGGCATTGTATTTAGCCTGACAGCAAAGAATCTTGCCTATGGATTGGTTTTGCTATCTGCGTTTGCAATTGGTCATTGTGGGGTGATCATCGCAGCAGGAACAAGTACAAGATTGGCACAAAAGATCACTAAATGGGATGAACAATCCAAAGGAATCACAGTCATCAGAAAAATTTGTGGAATCCTGGTCATATTAGGCGGATTTTATCTGGTGTATTCCACTCTTTAACAGGAGATGTACAGATGACAAACACAACATGCAAAAGGAGGAAACACAATGGAAGACAAAGCCTGTATAACTAAAGAGCCCAAAGGTTTAAGTGTATTTGAACGGTACTTAAGCGTCTGGGTTATACTATGCATTTTGGCAGGGATTTTACTGGGTAAACTCGCTCCAAAAGTTGCGACCTTTCTAGACGGCCTAGCCATTTATGTCAATGAAGCACCTGTGGTTTCAATACCTATTGCTATCTGCCTCTTCTTCATGATGTATCCCATAATGGTCAAGATCGACTTTGCCGAAGTGCTTAAGGCAGGCAAGAACTTCAAACCGGTCAGTCTTACTCTTTTCGTGAACTGGGCCATCAAGCCCTTCACGATGTATGCAATTGCCATGGTATTTCTCGGCGTTCTGTTCAGAACTTTTATAGGCGCCGAGGCTCTTGACTATATAAAGATGCCCTTTGGACTCGATCTTCCTGTAGGCGCAGAACACGGAGCTGGAACGGTTGTGCTTGTCGAGGGAGTCAAGATGCTGGCCGTTCCCTTATGGCGTAGCTATCTGGCAGGATGTATCCTGCTCGGGATTGCACCCTGCACGGCGATGGTACTCGTCTGGGGATATCTGTCGAAAGGAAACGACGGACACACATTGATCATGGTCGCCATCAACTCATTGACTATGCTCTTTCTTTACGGTCCTCTCGGCGGTTTCCTGTTAGGTATTGGACGTCTCCCCGTTCCGTGGGAAGCTCTTCTACTTTCTATCGGGATATATGTGGCCCTGCCGCTGGTTGCAGGATTTATTTCACGAAAATTGATAGTTGCTAAAAAGGGTCTTGAATGGTTCAATACAAAATTTCTGCATATTCTTACACCCGTCACCATATCAGCTCTTTTAGTCACACTTGTTCTCTTGTTCTCTTTTAAGGGAGAAGTAATTCTCTCGAATCCTTTGACCATACTCTGGATTGCCATTCCGCTTTTTATCCAGACAAACCTGATATTCTGGCTCGCATACGGATTAGCAAAATTATTGAAGCTTTCTTATCAGGATGCCGCACCATCGGCAATGATAGGTGCCTCAAATCACTTTGAGGTGGCCATCGCCACAGCAGTCATGCTTTTTGGACTCTCATCAGGAGCGGCCCTGGCGACTGTTGTTGGCGTCCTTATCGAAGTCCCGGTCATGCTGATGTTAGTCAGGATCTGTCTAAGAACGCAGGGATGGTTTACTCAAGCAAAACAGGGTGAATAAGATTTGAAATAAAGGAGGCAAAAATATGTCAAAGTCAGTAAGTCGCCGAAAGTTTATCCAAAAAGCCAGTGCAGCAGCTGTAGTTGGGCTAACATCAAACTCCGTATTTGCAGGCGGTGAAAAAACTCTGATTGTTGGAGTTTCCTGCAGTCCACGTCAAGGAAAAACGACTGCAACATCGATTAAGGCAGCTCTTGATGCAGCTAAGGGCGTGAACTCACGAATTGACACTGAATTTTTTGACATGGGGGGGATGAAAATTTCTGGATTATTTCAACCTCGTGGGGAGACAGAAGCAAAGGATGACTTTGAGAAAATCCTTCCCACTCTCCGTTTACCTAATCTCGGTGGATTAATCATTGGTTCTCCTGTCTATTTTCGGATCATGAGTTCACTCTGCAGTGCATTCATCGAGCGTCTCTCTGCGCTAAGAAGCCCAAATCTCATACTAGCAGACAAGCTAGTCGGTGTTCTTTCCGTGGGGGCCTATCGAAACGGAGGGCAGGAACTTGTCATTCAACAGATTCAAACCGCCATGTTGTGTCACGAAGTCATGATCGTTGGCGGAAAACCCGGCGCCCATCAGGGAGCCACGCTCTGGAACGCCTATAAAGATGATATAACCAAAGATGAATTCGGAATGGAAAGCGCCAGGAAATTGGGGATCCGCGTTGCCGAAGCAGCTCTAAAACTATCAAATTAACACTATTAATCATTCTAATGGAAGTTATCAGGAAAAAAGTTCTGTTTGTCTGTACTCACAATTCGGCCCGTTCTCAAATGGCGGAGGGATTGCTAAATTCACTTTGCGGGAAAAAATATCAAGCCTTCAGTGCAGGAACCGAGCCCTCTGTTGTGAATCCGTACGCCATCCAAGTCATGTCCGAGATCGGCATCGACATCTCAAAACATCGATCAAAGAGCATAAACGAGTTCTTGGAGCAAAAATTTGAGTATGTAATAACCGTCTGCGACCACGCGAATGAGACATGTCCGTTTTTCCCAGGAGGGATGAAGCGCCTGCATCGAAGCTTTGAAGATCCGGCTTCTTTTAGAGACAATGAGGCAGATACCCGATCAGAATTCAGACGGATAAGAGATGAAATAAAGGGTTGGATCACGGAAGAATTCGGTAATTGAGGAGGCTAAAATGGACGTTCATGTATTAGAGGCATTTTTAAATTTCTCACAAGAAGCACATACAAAATATGTATTTTTTGAATCAGATAAACTAAAAGCTCAGGTGGTTTGTTTAGAAGCGGACCAGCAGATTCCTCCTTGCCAGATGGATTCTGATGTCATCTTTTTTGTGCTGGAAGGGAAAGGAAAAATCATTATTGATGAAAAAGAAGAAATCCTGGCAAAAACCTCGTGGGTTTTTGTCCCCAAAGAAAACGAGTCCCGTTCCTTAAAAGCTAAAACAAGAATGGCTGTTTTGGCTATTCAAATCAGGTGATAGATCGATGTTCAGTCTGACCCTTTGGATTTTGGCTGCGTTCCTTCTTATCATCTCATGGGGCAAAAATAAAGATAACACAATAAACTCTTTAAAAGTCTTCTTGAAATTCTTCCGGTCAATGGCGCTCCTTATTCTGATTACCATATGGAGCATAGGCTTCCTTTTGGCTTTTCTTCCATCAGAAATACTCTCCAAAACCATGGGGCAAGAGGCGGGCTTTAATAGTGTAATTCTGGCAGCTTTATTTGGTTCGATTGTCTTGATTCAAGCTTTCATCGCCTTCCCACTTGCCGGGTCTCTTCTACGGCAGGGAGCTAATGTCAGTGCCATCGCTGCTTTTGTTACCACTTTGGTAATGGTCGGAGTGGCAACCATACCTTTGGAGATTAAGTTGTTAGGGAAAAAGTTTGCCTTCTGGAGAAATGCACTCAGCTTTATTTTTGCTTTAATCATCGCTTCCATCATGGGAGCATTTCTCAGGTGAAAAAAAATCTTCTCTTCCCCGCTCTTCTTTTCACACTGTTTTTGATAAACATACTTGTCTATTTTTCTGATTCTGGAAAAGGGTTCTCAATTGTTCTATTTTCAAAAAATTACCTCCTGGAAATACTTTCTATTCTGCCGCCGATTCTCATTTTAATTGGTCTTTTTGAAGTCTGGGTGCCGAAACGAGTGATTGAGAAAGCAATGGGCCAGTCATCCGGGATAAAAGGAATACTTGTTTCTTTTCTTGTTGGGACAGCCGCTATGGGACCTTTATATGTGGCTTTTCCTATTGGAGTATCTCTTTTAAAAAAAGGTGCTAGCCTGTTAAATACTTCCATATTCCTTTGTGTTTGGGCCTCAATAAAAATCCCGATGATCCTCTTTGAAATCAAATTCCTGGGGCTTGATTTTGCTGTAATACGGTTGACCTTAACAATTCCCAGTATCATCGTTATCAGCTTGCTTTTAAATATGATTCTTAAAAAGAGCATTTGCAATGAAAAAACTTAGTCTTTCTACATTGTCAATGGTATTGCTTTTTAATGAAAATTATTAGAAAGGATTTAATCTACTTGGCTATACTCATGTTAACTAGCGGTGCAGTGTTCGGCAACAGTTATTTTGCCAGCTATTTTCATCTCCGATATACCGCCACACCATATTCAAAATATTCTTTCAGCATTAGGCGTTTTATTCTGTTCGGAAAACCAGACTTGTTGAAGAACACCACTTTATCCTGGCGTTTCATTTACCAGCACAACAACAAGATGTCTACCGATGACCGCATTTACCTTCAGCACTGCTACCTGGATGTCAATGTTTCCTCCGCGCTCAACTTCAGATTGGGACAGTTCAAGCCTCCGTTCGGATGGGAGCGATTTGTAACTGACTATAAAATCGATGGAGTTGAGCGCTCTATGGTGATCGATCGGCTGATACCCATAGGTTCGATTGCCCCTTCTTTTGCTCGTGATTATGGAATAAAACTATTCGGTGACATAAAAAAGTCTCTATTATTCTATGAGTTTGCGGCGACAACAGGAAATGGGGCGAACAGAGATCTAACCCTAAAAAATGGCCCGTTGGTAGCGGGAAGGTTGACTCTGACAAAGGCACTTTCGAATAGGGAAGACATCAAACCCTGGCGGATTCTTGCTCAATTGGCCTTTTCCTATCGTAAAGACCAAGATATTAATTTCACAAAGCAGCTCCCCGGTGAAGAACAGGAGTATCTTCAGCATTATCAAGGCAAAGATCAAAGAATAAATGCAGCCATAAATCTAGAGCATGGCAGCTCACACTTCGCTGCCGAGTATATTCATGCCAAATTTGACCCAAAGGAACAATCAAAGCCTGATTTGAATGCCAATGGATTTTCATGCCAGATTTCCCATTACTTTCATCCAAGACTCCAGACAATCCTAAAATATGAAACATTTAATCCCAACAATAAAATCACCACTGCACATGATGTATCACTTCTCATATTGGGAGTTAACTATTATTTCAATCATCAAGATGGAAGATTGATGGTCAACTATATCTATAAAACTGAGGAGAAAAACAAAACTTCCGACCATATCTTCATCATCCAATAGCAATATTTTTTATTCAGAAAATGAGTTTTTACTTTTTGATATTTTTAAGCATAAAAATTCTGGAAATAGGAGGGTAACGATGAAAAAAACAAATTCCAGACATCGCTTTAAAGCTATATCTGTCTTATCATTATTCGGAGTTTTTGCGATTTGGCTGGGATTATTGAATCCAGCAACAGTGTTTGCTATCTCGCAGACAAATCAATCTCAAAAGAATGAAAATATTTCCACGGCTGGTGTCTGTCCGCCTTTCAATCTCCTGGATGAAAAAGGGCAAATTATCAATCCCATTACAGGTGAAAATGCCGATAACCCTTATTCCCCACGTAAAACCTGCGGGGCATGTCATGATTATGATAAAATAACTGAGGGCTATCACTTCACTCAGGGAGCCGGAGAAAACCCAACCCATAGCCAGGCAGAGCGATGCCAATGGGCATCAACTCCGGGTAATTACGGCGGGACCTGGTGCTCGCCAGCGCCTCTCTACCGATATTTATCGTCTAAACAGAACACATCTGCCCGCACCATGGACATGACTTCCTTCAGCTTCATCACTGCGGGATGTGGCCCTTGTCATCCTGGCGGCGGCTCTGTGGAACATGACCGCAACGGTAACCGATACGATGATTATATGCTAGATAAAAACAACGGCATGGTTTCCGGAGGCGAAAACAATTTCGACGGCGATTACTATCAAGCACGTTGGGATGAGACTGGCGTTCTCGAAGCGGATTGTCTGTTGTGTCATTACCCAGGGTATAACTTTTCGGAACGAAATAAACAGATAACCAATCTCAATTTCCGATGGGCTCCCACAGCGGCCGCAGGATTGGGCCTGGTGATCGGTTCGATTCAGGACAATGAGCCCATCTCGGTCACGTACAACAAGACAGTATTTGACTCGGATGGCAAGGTCTCGCCTCATATAGTAAGGGAGCCACGGGATAATGCCTGTCTTGCCTGTCATGCCAAACCAGGATGGAAAAAACGCGGCGCCAATTTCCGCAGCCGCACGGATGTTCACATTCGGGCAGGTTTGAAGTGTGTGGATTGCCATCCTGCCGGTTTAAACGCAGCGGATGAGCGAATCAACGAAAAAGAGATGCACCAGTTCGGCAAGGGCGATGATCCAGGCGGTCACGTGAGAGATGATCTCGATAACACAGGGCGTGACTGTATAGACTGCCATGACACCGGCTATCTGGGAGCGACTATCGCCAAACACAAATGGCTGCCGCCACTGCATCTTGACAACATAGCATGTCAAACATGCCACATCCCGGAGCGGGCGGTGAAATCAGCTCAAGTTCAGGCGGGTGATGTGTTTAATCCCGGAGCAAAAATACCTAAGCCAGGAAAACACCTCTGGACCTTTTATGGGCCGGATATGAAGTATTGGAATCACTATGGTGATCTGGAAATGATGGGCTATGATGACAAGCCTACCGATCCCTTTAGTCCTGTGCTGGCACGCTATAAAGGCAAGATTTTTCCTGTCAATCGTGTGCACAGCGCATGGCCGGCCATTGAAGTTGAAGGAGAAACAGGATTGATGCAGCCCAAAATGGGTGATATCTATAAAATGTGGACCACACATTTTAACGACTCATCAAAATATCCGGAGCTCTCAAAAATACAGGACGACAACGGCGACGGCGTTATGGAAGTGAATCGCGCCGAAGAGATTGATGCGCTGATCGCAGCCGTAACGAGTATGCTGAAGGAAACGAAATATCCTATGGAGGGCAAGCAAGTCGTCTGGGCTATGGACGATCGAGTGTACACATCCGGAACAGAATTTCGAACCCTGAAGATGGAGCCATGGGAAGCGTCAGCTTACGGGAATGCGCACAAATACAATCATGATGTGTACCCTGCAGAGACCGCCCTGGGCATTAATGGCTGCACCGATTGCCACAGTCTAAGTTCCCATTTCTTCTTTGCAGACATTATTCAATACCCCTTTGATGAATCCGGGAACCCGGTTTATACGAAACAACACCGTTTAATGGATTTAAACGGTGCCATGATGACCATCGGAGCTGTACGCGAAACATATTTCAAGCCCACATTCTATGTCCTTCTACTGATGCTAGGCTGTATTTTCTTCGGATATTTTTATAAAAAAATGGTGGTGAACCGAAAGGGCAATATTCCCGCTTTGTTTGCAGGTCGATTAGCTGCTTTCTTAATATCAGCCGTCTCATTTGTCGGTGTGTTGATCATCCTGCTGCAACCCAAAACGAGACAATACGCGCTACCCTCACGATTTTGGCTGGATGCAAATCACTTCATCATAGCAGCCACAATTCTTATGATCGCCTTCATTTATGCTCTACAGCAGAAACGCAGGAATTTCTATCTGATAATAAGTACCATAGCCATTGCATTGGCGGCAGGAGCTCTCATCCTGATAAAATTGCCGTGGATAGATTTCTTGACCCGGATAAGTTACACAATATTTGATGCTGCACTGATATTCATCCTAATTGTAACAATCGTATTGTCTTTTGGTGGATTGTTTTCCAGGCAAATAGAGCCTAGCTGAGGAATAAATTGAAAGAGCTGAAAATATATCACAAGCACTTCTCCCCTTAAGCTAAATCCGTTCCAAAAAATAGTTAAAAGCATTTGTTAAAAGGTATCAACTGTGACCAAACTGTGACCAGAATTTGTCAAAAATATCGAAAAATCTATAAAAATATCAAAAAGCTTCTATAATCCAAAAGCCTGATCCTCGGCAGCCTACTGTGGAAATCCCTTATTTTTTCCGCTTTTTCGACATTTTGTGCCTTTTACACACGGTAGAAGTCGGAGGTTCGAATCCTCTATCGCCCACCACTTTCTTTTCAATAACTTACCTCTCCCCCTCTTCATTTTTTCGTTTTTCGTGACCAAATCCGTGACCATATTTGGAGAAGGAAGAAGGGAAATGACATGGTATAAGTGCTTGTCGCCCAGATGTGCCTAGATCTCTGTCATCCTCATCAAATTGTCCCAGCAGCTTGCTTCATTTTTTATCACAGCATACACCTTGGAAAATGTGGTTCATTTAGGAAAGGAGTTGGATTTTATAAGAAGGCACCGAAAACGTTTTCTTTTCTTCTGCAAGATTCGGGTTGAAATGTTGTCAACTTACTTCTTAAAATATCTCTGAAAGCCAAAAAATGAAAGATTATAAAAAACATGAGGCTGAAATAAAAAGAGTCTATGCTCCGGGTTGTGGATTTACCCTTTATAAGCCTGATCCAGGGGAAAGAATACATACTATTCTGAATGAAAATTTGGAAGAAATGGATCGATCGCTCACCTGCTGCAAAAATGCGCCTCCATTGGGACCCGGAACTGAAGCAATCAGTACCTGCCCGTGATGTGACAAGAGATACAGGACAAATTACGAAGATTCATCCAATTTTTCTCTATGGGAGATCCTCGCCAATAGTGATTTCTTCCCATCCCCCGATTACGGAAGAAAAAAAATGTCAATTATAGATGCCTATCCTGTACGCGATCATGTCAGAGTCTACGATGCTGTGAGATCTATTTTGCACAATAATAACATAACCTTGGTAGAATCGGAGAGAACAAGAACGAAAAGTATTTGCTGCGAGGATAGTTACTGGGGATTGATTCCCATAATTGAGGTAAAAAATCAGATGATTAAACGAACTTCAGAAATGCCTGTCGAAGACATAGCGGTTTATTGCGCATCCTGCAGCAAATCGGTTTTTATTTGCGGAAAAACGCCTCATTACCTGATTGATCTTTTGTTCAATGAAGAAACAATCCCCAAGATATTAGAGCCTGATCTATGGCATAAAGAGCTTGATGATTACATTGCCAACCAGTTTTAGAATAAAACATTTCTTGAATTTGTCATGAAGGTGGTGTGAAAGCATCATAGGCAATATGACCTTAATCCTTTCAACGTACCAACTGAAAGGAAGCCTTTCCCTTCTGACTAGCCCGAAAAAAATTTTCTAAACCAAGATTTGACCCGCCCTTCATATCTTTTCACCATAATAACAGGCGTTTTGGAGTGTTTTGCAACATTTTGAGGGATAGTCCCAAAGAGAAGCCTTTTCCAAAGAGGAATGTTTGAAGCCCCAATAACCATTAGGTCAAATTCTTCCGAAGCTCCAACTAATCCAAGCTCCACAGAATCATCCCTTATCACCCTCTTCTGCATCTTAATTCCTTCCACCGAAAATCCTTCCAAAGCCGCATCAATTAGTTCCAACCGCTTCTTCTCTTCAATCTCACTGGCAGCCAGAGGCATAACTGTCACAACTTCAACTGTAGAACTGAAATGTCGAGCCATATCAAGGGCAAACTCTAATCCTAAACGGGCGTGGGGGCCACCTCCCAGCGGAACCAGTATCCGCTTTGGCTCTTTCATCTCCGAGCCCTCGGGAAACCTTACTACTGCCAAGTCAGCAGGGATCTCTCTGACCACCGGATCTAAAACTTCGCCCAACAGTTTGTATTTTGTATGCGTGTAGCCTTTCCACCCGACCATCACTAAATTTATATCATTTTCATGAGTAGCGTCTGTTATGGCTTTGTCGATCCGATGAGCTATACGTACTTCCATGCAAAACGGGACACTTCCTGATAGGTGTTGGCTCGCAGTTTTTAAAATCTGCTTATTCTCTTCAATGACCTGTTTCCCACCACTAATGAGCGTAACATCTGGAATATTCGCAACACTGAGTGCCAGAATTCCGCCTTCCCGTTGATCAGCGATACTTGACGCGACCATCATTAAAGGCTGAACTGCTTCCTCTCTCCCTAATGAGACTAATATTCTATAATGATTGAGACTCATGGTTTTTTCAGCTACAGCCACGCGTGACGAGATTCTGTCCTTTTCCTTATGCCGTGAGTAGCCATAGAAGACAGCTAAGCCGCCGGCAATCCAAGCGATGGTGACGTACCAAGCTGTGGGACTATAATTGAACATATAAATAGCTAGAAACAGCTTAGTTGCAATACCCATAATGGGAACCAACGGGAAAAGCGGCATTGAATAGCCCCTATCCAAATCTGGTCGGCTTCTGCGCAAATTGATGACAGCAAAGTTGACAAGCAGGAACAACAACAGAAACATGATATCTGCGGCACTTGCGACATCTTCGATGGGCAAAGCTACCGCCATCACTGCAATAAACATCCCCGAAAGCAGAATCGACCAGTGCGGTGTTTTCTTCTTTAAGTGGATATGCCCGAAAATGTCAGGAAGATTGTGGTCGCGGCCCATTGCAAAAGATACGCGGGAAGATGAATAGATGGTAGCGTTCAAGGCGGACATCGTCGAAAACAAACCCCCGACCAAAATAATCAAAGCGCCAAAAGGCATAAAATGTCTGGCAGCTTCCACCAACGCTGTTTCCTTGTGTAGGCCGAGAAATTTCCATGTCGGGATTCCCCCACCTTCGACAGCCCCAATAGCTACAAAGGCGATGAGAATATATATCGGTACAACTATCAATAGGGAAAGGAATATAGCGCGGGGGATATTGCGCTTTGGATTTTTCACCTCTTCTGAGCACTGCGCGATGATCTCATAGCCTTCAAAGGCAATGAAGGTTAAGCCCATGGCGATGAATACTCCACCCCAGCCGTTTGGCATGAAATCCTTAAAATTATTTAGGGAATCGGGGTGTTTGAAAATTCTAATAAGCCCAAAAGTGATAAACATAGCCAGCACAGCGATTTTTAACATCGCAACGAGAATAGCGGCTGAGCCTGTTTCCGAGGCCCCCCTGAAGTTTATGTAACTGAAGGCGCAAACGATAATGACAGCAAGTATCTTGGCCAGCAATTGGGGAGGCAACCCAAATAGGTCCAAATGCAATTCCGTCAGGACATGACTGAAGTAGGCCCCGAAACCCAAGCTATATAGACTACACGCCACCATATGGGCAAACCAGCTCATCCAGCCTGAAATAAATCCGTTTGGCTGCGGCAAGCCCTCTTTTACCCAGAGATAGCCGCCGCCTGCGTCGTGAAACGAGGAGCCGAGTTCGGCATAAACCATTGCCGTAAAAATGGTGACAAAACCGTTCAGTAGGAAAGAAAGCGTTAGAGCCGGACCAGCCGCTCCCGCTGCCATCCCAGTCAACACAAATACACCGGCGCCTATCATTGCGCCCACGCCTATCATCGTGACAGGCAACAATCCCATGTCCCGGCTGAGCGTCTCGCTAGGTTGGATTTTTTGGGAATTTGATCTAGAGGACACCATTTAATTCCATTCTTGTTTCAGAATCTTCTGAAAAAACCCTATTCTGCGTTCATGTTTTTTGACAATCATTATTGGCGCATCTGAACATTGAATGATTTCTTTCAATAAACTTCTCTGTTTACATCGTGGTCGGAACCTTGCCCACCATGACGGTCTATAAGCAGGTAGAATAAGCCAGGTGTCTTTCTTCACTTCCTTTAATATGCTGGAAATAATTGAATTTTCCCCGGTTGTTATCCTTTCCAGGCTCATTGAACCTCGCTTGGTTTCAAGTCTATTCAAAATCTGTCCCCATGGTTCCTCATTTTTCTGTGGCTCAAATTCATGCAAAATAACCAATTTCTGCCCAAATGCTTTTGCAAGGTCACACGCAATTTCCAAGGCTAATGGAGTGTGAGGCCCATTCAGGAGAGGAACTAGGATGCGACTGCAATCGCCCATTTTTTTATTCGAAAGCGGACGCAGGATTAATGTATCTGTGGGAATCTTGGAAAAAGCATTCCTTAGATTTTTGTAAATATCCATGCACCCCTGAAAACCCCCAACTACAAAATCAACATTTTTCTCACGAGTGGTGTTCAAGATAGACAGTCTGCGGTCATGTGATAAGAGTAAAAGACAATCTACAGGCAAATTTTGTAAATGATATTGGCTGGCTATCCTAAGGTTTTTAGAAGGACCTGCTGCGTAACGGAGTCCAACTGATAGGGGCGTAAGGTACGGCAAAACCACGAAATTCTGCGCAGTGATTCTCCCTTTGTGTATTCTTGCTAGAGCCGTTGCTATTTCCATTATCGGCTCAACTTCACTTGTGATATTCAACAGAGCAAGGAAATGTTTCTCATTAGAAGCTTTTTTCTCTGGAATTTCTCTGGGCGATGGATCTTCCATTTTTGTTATATTATTTTTCATGTCTTGTCACTCCTTTGGACTGGGTACATCTAGAGACTTACAAGACACCTCTTTTAATTTAAGCAAGATCTGTACCAGAGCATAAAAAAAGCCATGAAAATCCCTGTTTTCATGGCTAAACTTTTTTTAGTAGTTTTAGATTTTCAATAAAACGCCTTGCATTTTGCAAAGCAAAACATTGTTATTTGCATTAATCCAGATTTTCAGTTTCCCGGACAACGGGTAAAGTGAAGGTGAATGTACTGCCTTTACTGACTTCGCTTTCGACCCAGATGGTGCCTCCATGGGCACGGACAATTTCTCTGGCTATAGCCAATCCCAAGCCTGAGCCGCGGGCTTCTTCACTTTTCAGTTGAACAAACTTGTCAAAAATCTTACTTTGATACTCAAGCGGAATGCCAGTTCCATTATCAATTACAGATATATATGCCCAATCCCCGCTGACATGGGGTTTAAGTTTAATCCATCCGCCTCTTTCCGTATAACGAACTGCGTTGCCGAGTAAATTTGTTATGACCCAAATTACCTTACTCACATCTGCCCTTACCTTGACATTGGGTCTTTCTACATCCAAAGAAAAGGAGATCTCTTTATCTTGAGCCTGGGGTTGGACAATATTAAATGCTCTTGTGCATAAGGTTTGAATTTCCACTTCATCAAAGTCCATCTCGATATTCCCTTGCTCAATCCTTGATAACTCCAAAAGGTCATTGACTAGCACTTTTAAACGATCCAATTCTTCCTGTGCAGCCTGGAGAAGCGTCCTTTGCTTTTCGTTTATTTCTCCTACACTCTCCTCAAGGACAAGCTTAACTCCCATTTCAATCGAGGTAAGAGGTGTGCGCAATTCATGCGAAGCCATCATCACAAACTCAGATTTCATCTTATCCAATTCTTTCAGTCTTGTAATGTCCTGTAAAAAAATGACAATGCCGTAAAATTCAGAGCTTTCGCCTTTAATAGGAAGGATGGCGAATCGGTAATGCTTCTCGTGACCATCGACTGCGACGGTTATTACATCTTCATCAATTGAGGGAGTTTTCCCTTTTACTGTCTCTTGAAGATACTCAAAAAGAGTTTCCTGCCGGGTTACCTCCAAGAACGGTTTATTGATAACATCTGACTCAATTACGCCAAAAGTATGTCCCGCTATTGAATTTATGGAAGTGATCCGCATCTTTGAGTCGCATATAATGATTCCGTCCTTTATGCTTCTTACAATGGCTTCTGACTTCTTTTTTTCAGAGACTAACTGAGATACATTCATGTCCTGAAATTCTCTTAAACTCTTAACCATTTTATTAAATTCCAAGGCCAGTATGCCGATTTCATCTCCTGCCGTTTTAGGAATGGTTACCGAGAGGTTGCCGTCACCAACCTGTACAGCTGCACTCGTGAGCGATTTTACAGGCCTTATGACTATCCGGAGAATAACAAGACTGAAAGTAAGCCCAAAAAGAATCACAACAATTCCAACTACCAGAGTCGAAATCGCGCTTCTTGACGCTAAACCGCGTGCATTTGCACTGGCCTGATACATTATGTTCTGATTCAATTCCCTAAGATTTATACAATCATTCCGAATCCCTAGGAACTTGTTATGAATTTCATCCTTGTATAATTCCACCGCTTCTCTCATTTGAACCGCATTCCCGTCGGTGAGAGTAGTGTTCAACTTTTCCAGCCGGATGAACAGCGCTAAAAAGCTTGCGTATCTATCTTCTATTCTGTTCAAGATGTCGACTTCGCCTTGGATCGTTATATTGTCTTTGGCACGAGCAAGCCATTGATAGAAGATACCTTCGTTTTTTTTTAATTGTTCTAAGGTTTCGTTTGATTTCTCAAGCAAACGCAAAATGATACTGCTGTCCTGCCTCTCGATCGCGCCAATCATATTTTCAGAAGCAAGGATACTTTCATAGTTTTCTTTGAGAATCTCCTGGCTGGCAGATCCAAGTCTGAATATGTGATATTCCGCCAAGCTAACGATGACAATCAACAGCAGAATGATGACCCCGTATCCCAAAAGAATTTTTCGCCCAAACGTGAATTTCATAATATCTTTCCGATATCTATCTCGATAAAACCAGTATTAAAAAATATCATCGTAGTTGTATCTTTTAAATCTTAGGATAATCCGTATTTTTTTCTTTTGCGCCACAGAGTAGCTGGGTCGATTCCTAGGACATCTGCAGCTTCCTGCTGTGAGGATGTCCGCTGGAGAATCTGCTGGATGTATATCTTTTCAATTTCAGCAAGAGTCATGCCGGAATTGAATGTTTCGCCCTCCTTCTCTTCGAGAATACGAGGAGGAAGCAGATCTAGGCTTATGATTGAATCCTTCTCTGCAAGTATGACACATCGTTCAATAACATTCATCAATTCCCTTACATTTCCCGGCCAGTTATAATTCATCATTTTCTTAAGGGAACTCGAATCGAATTGGACTTCACCTTTTTCATTTATCAAACTGAATTTCGTTAAAAAATGTTTAACAAGAATAGGGATATCTTCTTTGCGCTCTCTGAGTGGAGGAACCTGCAGTTCCACAACACTCAGCCTAAAAAAAAGATCCTCACGAAAAAGACCTTCTAAAATCATCGAGTCTAGATCTCTATTCGATGCCGCAATAACTCGCACATCAACTTTCTTTGGATTGGGATCGCCGACCTTTTCAAATTCATGATACTGCAAAAAACGAAGCAAACTGGATTGCAGTGACAAAGGAAGCTCGCCAATCTCATCAATAAACAGAGTTCCTTTGTCTGCAAGCTCCACCTTTCCCGTTTTTTCGCTAATGGCTCCTGTAAAAGCACCTCTGACATGTCCAAACAGTTCGCTCGCAAGCAGTTCCTCGCTCAGAGTAGCACAGTTAAGCGTTACGGAAGCATTCTCCGATCGGGAACTCCACTCATGTATCATCTTCGCGATTGCATCCTTGCCGGTGCCTGTTTCTCCAGTGACGAGAACGGATGCTGAAGAAACAGCTACCTTTTTGGCACTTTCAAGAAGCTGAACCATTCTCGGGCTTTTTGTCTTGAAGTCATCAAAGCTTCGGATATCTTTAAGTCTGTCTTGGAGAGAGGAAACTTCCTGTTGTAAACTCTGGACTTTTCTAAGCTTGCTGATGAGATGTGAAATCTGTGCTGGTGTGAACGGTTTAGCAATATAATCATAAGCACCTGCTTTAATGGATTGTACCGCTGTCTCAATGGCAGCATAGGCGGTAATAACCACAATGAGGATTGACGGATTAATTTTGAGCAGTTCTTTCGTGACTTTTATCCCATCCATACCTGAGAGTTTCAAATCCACAAGAGCAAATTGTGGCATCTCTTTCTGTGAAATTATTAAAGCATCCTGCCCGGTTGATGCTTTGAATACCTTCAGGCCTAGCGATTCCAGGGCAATCCCCAGGGTATTTAGAATATTCTTGTCATCATCAACTAAAATTACCTTTTCCATGATCATAACTCGATTCTGGGTTGAATTAGAGTTTTAAAATCGCTTTCAAATTTCAAATGTATCTAACCTTTTATAATTCTATCACAAATTGACACTAATGATTATTGGGCAAATTGCTCATTTTGAATTCTCGTGTGCCCATGCCCGGTTGCTTTCTCCTTTCTTTGTGCATTTTCAATACAGGATTGAAATCTAAGTCTTTAATCTCATATACCTCTTTTCCTGTCAACAGAGACGTCCTTAGGAAAACTAGTGTTAATTATGTAGGATTCTATACGCCAGCTTCAGATTTTGAGATTAGCTTGATCAACAAACGGGCCGATGCCCTTCTGTATCACTTTTGTGTCCTCTTTCTGCATAGGACGATACAGATAATCCAAAGAAATTGTGCCCAAATTGTGCCCAAAATTTGTCAGAAATATCGAAAAATATCTAAACATATCGAAAGGGGAAAGGCCCGGAAAAGCATGTTCCAACAGGGGAAATCGTTTATTTTCTGCGCTTTCGCTTTGAATGTGGCCGCCTACACTCGGTAGAAGTCACAGGTTCAAATCCTGTATCGCCCACCATCTATTTGATTAAAATCAAATAGATAGAAATCAGCGCTCTTTGCCCACGCTCCAGCTATTGCGCAGAACTGAACGGGAGAGTAGAATACAAAAAGAGGTGCAATTGAAATGAAAGCTTTTCGCGTGGGTCTGGTCTTCTTTTGGGCAATAGCGATATTGAGTTTTGCGGGAGCTCAGGCGCAAAACCCGAGCGGTTATCACCTGCTCAAGAAGCATGTTCTTGGTGGTGAAGGCGGATGGGATTACATGGCACTGGACGGCCGGACACGTCTCCTCTACGTGACACATGGCAATGCCGTCGAGATCCTGAATATCGACACCGGCATCAAAGGTGAGCCAATCATCGATCTCAATGGTGTCCACGGCGTAGCCTTCGCTCTGGAAAGAAACAGGGGATATTTATCCAACGGGCGCGGCAACACCGTTTCCGTCTTTGACCTCAAAACTCACAAGGTCCTCGAGGAAGTTCCATCCTCTGGCCAAAATCCCGACTCCGTCATGTACGATGCTTTCTCAGGCCGAGTCTTCACGTTCAATGGCCGGACAGGGAATTCGACTGCCATAGACGCCGCCACGAACAAGGTCGTCGGGACAGTCGATATCGGCGGCAAGCCTGAATTCGCCGTCACTGACGGCAAGGGCACGATCTTCGTTAACAATGAGGACACAAGCGAAATCGTCGCCTTCGACGCCAAGTCTCTCGAGGTCACAAAACGATGGTCGATCGCGCCCGGCGAAGGTCCGAGTGGTCTGGCCATCGACCTCAAAGGCAAGCGTCTGTTCAGCGTCTGCGACGAGATCATGGTCGTTTCAGATTTCATCAATGGAAAAGTCGTCACGACCGTCCCGATCGGCAGCGGTCCAGACGCAGTCCGTTATGATCCAGGGACCGGGCTAGTCTTCGCTTCGAACGGCGAGGGAACCCTGTCCGTGATCAAGCAAGAATCGCCCGACAAGTACACACTCTTAGAAACGGTTCCGACAGCCCGTGGTGCCCGAACCATGGAGCTTGACCCCGAGACGCACCATATCTTCGTCGTGACGGCGGAATACGGTCCGGCCCCAGAGCCAACCACAGAACAGCCCCGGCCCCGGGCCAAGGTGATCCCGGGCACGTTCATGGTGCTTGAATTCGGAAAATAAACCGCTGTATCCCTATAGGTGGAGTTGAAAAGGAAACCACCCGGGGGCAAGTGGGTCGAGAAATACTCAGTCTTTTGTTTTCTTGACTAAGTGCAAGAGGAGGTAATAAACAGTCGGTGTGGCTACGAGAGAAAGGAAGACCGATATGAAGAGAGCTCCGATAACAGCGATAGCCAGAGGTTTCAGCATATCTGCCCCTGAGCCAATACCGTAGGCCAGAGGAAGCATGCCGATGACTGTCGTCATGGACGTCATCAAAACAGGGCGCAATCGGCGTCGGCCAGATTGCACCAGGGCTTCCTCCAATGTGAATTCATCAGCACGTAAGACCTTAACGAAATCCAACATCAAAATTCCATTCTTGGCCACAATCCCGACACCGATGATCGCTCCTAGGAAAGAAACCACGTTGAGTGATGTTCCGGTCAGCCTCAAAGCCAGGATTGTTCCGAACATGGCCAGTATCGCACCAAAAACGATGGCTAAGGGTTCATAAAAGGAACCGAATTCAAGCAGCAACACAGTAAAGACCAGAAATATCGCCATGAGCAGCACAATCAAGAGATTACGGAAAGATTCCTGCTGTTGCTCGTAGAGTCCACCGTATTCGATTGTTCCCGGGGGAATGGATTTATCTTTGCTCAGTATGTCGCGGATCTCGTGCATAGCGCTTCCCATATCACGGCCTTCGAGACGTGCAGTTACGGCGACGTTCTGCCGTTGGTCTTCACGCCTGAGTTCGAGCTTCCCCGGTTCCTCGATAACATCCGCCACTTGCGACAACTTGATAAGCAAACCTTCTGATGTCCGCAACGGCAGTTCCCTGAGGCTAGCCAGTCGATCGAGTCGAGAAGGGTCAACCTTCACCCTGATATCCACCACTCGATCTCCTTCAAGCACCCAGGAAGCCGTCTGTCCCAGCATTGCTGTATTGAGTGTCTGCGCAATATCATTCGCCGACAGTCCGAATCGCTGTGCATCAACTGGGCGCACATGGAAGCTGATGGTCGGTCCGGTATAAACCAATCCGTCAAACGTGTCCACGACACCTTGAGTTTCTTTCAGCTGCGCTTCAATCTCTGGTGCTTTTTTCTTGAGCCATTCCGTGTCGGTCGAAAACAGCTTCACTTCGATGGGTTGAGGCGCCCACATCAGGTCTCCGATCAGGTCGCTCAGAATCCCGGGAAATTCCCAATTCAAGCCGGGCAGTTCCGTATTGAATCTCCTCCGTAATTCGGAGATCACATCCTCGGTTTTACGTTTGCGCCGGGTTTTCAACTTGACAAGAAAATCCCCAGTGTTCGGTTCAGCGATGGCTAGGGCAAGCCTTGCTCCTGTGCGGCGTGAATAGCTTTCGACTTCTGAGATCGATCTCAAAATCTCCTCCGCCTGCAACAGCTGGAGATTCGTTTCCGAAAGACTTGTCCCCGGCGGAGTGAAGTAATCGATCACGAACCCACCTTCATCCATCGAGGGGAGGAATTCACTGTCAAGCTGACTATAGATTAAAATTCCGGTTAGGAATACAAGGCCGCAGATGCCCATCGTGAGCCAGCGATGCCGGAGTGCAGGGCGAACTACGATTTCGTAAATCCGGATCAAACGGCGAAGCAAAAAGCCGCCTTGTTCAGTGAACGGCGTGGGTTTTACTCCTTTGTGTGGACGGATGAACCAGGCTGCAAGTGATGGCGTCAGCGTAACCGCCAGGATAAGTGATGTCAGCAGCGATACGACCATGGTTAGAGCAAGGGCGCGGAAGAATACGCCAGTGATTCCAAGAAGGAAGGCCAAAGGAACAAAGACAACGACGGGTGTAAGAGTCGATCCAATCAGCGGCCTGAAGATTTCTCTAATCCCCTCGCGGATAGCTTCAAGTCGGCTTAAGCCCGAAATCAGCTTGGTGTGGATTGCTTCCACCACTACGATCGCATCATCGATGACAATGCCGATAGCCGCAGCGATGCCTCCAAGCGTCATTAAATTGAATGTGAGGCCTGTCATCTTCATAGACACGAGAGTGATTAACACGGTTACGGGAATCACAATGGCCGCAACAAGCGTTGCGCCCCAATTTTTCAAAAAAGCAAAAAGAACAAACACGGACAGAAAAAGACCGAAAATAATGGCTTCCCAAACTCCTTCGACAGATGTTCTAACAATTTCAGACTGGTCATAAAAAAAAGCAAGATTCAAATCGGGAGGTAATTCCGTCCTCAATTCTTTAATCTGTTTTTTAAGCGCGGCAGCAATATCCAGCGTACTGCCATCGGGCTGGCTGCGGATGTTGAGCAGGACAGCATCCTCTCCATCAGCGGTGACGATATTGAAAACGGGTTCTGGACCGCGCACGACCTTAGCTATATCCTTGACCCGAAAAGGGTGTCCGTCTTCTGTTTTAACGACGAAGTTTTCAATGTCCAGGATCGAGTTTACTCTCCCATCTACGACAGTCAAGTAGAGAGTGTGGTTTTCTTCATGCATGCCGGTTGAGGCCACAAAATTGTTATCGATTAATGCGTCTCTGATCTGGGAGAGCGTGAGATGGGCTGCGTTTAAAAATAGGGGGTCTGTAACGATGTGATATTCTGGCGTGCGGCCGCCGACCAGGTCGACGCGGGCAACACTGGGAATACGAAGGAAGCGAAGTTTGAGGTTGTACCGAGCTATCTCCCACAGCTCGGTGATACTCCGCTTATTGCTGGTAAGGCTGACGCCCACGATAGGAAAAGCTGAAAAAGTCAACCGGTGGACCGTCGTTGTGGCAGTCGCTGGAAGCGTACTGCGGATTTGAGACAGGCGGCTGAGCACGAAGAGTTCGGACTCGATCATATCGACCTTCCAGGTAAAAAACACGTTGATCTCGGATGAGCCACGCCCCGTGGCCGAGCGGATGGTAACAACGCCGCGAATATCTTTCATCGCTTCTTCGATAGGCCGTGTGATTGTTGCCATCATTTCATTGGCAGGCATGACGCCGCTGTCAACGAGGATGACTACACGAGGAAAATTTGTTTGAGGAAAAACTGATGATGGGATGTTGAATGCCGAATAAATACCTGCCAAGCATAACGCAATACAAACAAAGGTTATGAAAAGGGAATGATGGGTAGCGAATGTTCCAAGAACGAAATTTTTATTCATGTTAACGATTGATAATGTTGATCTTTGTCACAGAAGGAAGGCTGTAGGCTTCTTCTGTGACGATAATCATTCCTTCAGTCAAGCCTTCTCCTTTGACTTCGACGAGACCGCGCTCGCGAAAGCCGTCCTGCACAGGCAAACGGATGGCCTTGTCTTCCTGAACGATCATTATCCAACTGCCTTCCTCTTCGCTGCTTATAAGGCTTTCTTCCGGCACAGCCAGGCAGTCCCTGTGTTCATCACAAATGATCCTGATATTAAGAAAATGACCTGGATGAAATTCGATTGTTGTTGGAATGGATGCCCGGATCGACATGGCATCCATTTTAGGATCAATGTTTTTGCTGATAAATGTCAGGATGCCATTTGCAGAAGTTTCTGAGCCGAGTTCAACAGATTGGCCCAACTTCAATAAGGAGGCTTCCCGGCTTGGAACGTCGGCGGCCACTACCAAGCGGGCAAGGTCAATTATCTCAGCTAAGGTTGAATTTGATTCAACAGACTGACCGAGTTCAGCGTTGAGCTTGACCAGCGTCCCCGTCAGAGGAGCCTCGATCTGAAGAAGGAAGATCTGAGTTTGAGCGGCTGATAGCTCGCTCCTGGCAGTATTGAGTTGACTTTCTGCTTCTTGAAAGGATTTTAGGGATGTCCCTTCAATCTCGAGAAGTTTTTTCTGACGCGCATAAGTCTGTTCGGCAAATTCCAGTTTTTTTTGAGCTGTGAGGAGGGCGACCTCGGCTACGCGGCTGTCCAGGAGGAATAATATGTCCCCCTGAGTAACCCGTCGGCCTTCGGTGCAATTAATCTGGACAAGAATACCGCTTATGGACGAACCGATAAATGCTGAGGCAGGAGGTTTGCCATCGGAGGCAGGCTCCGGCTCCACTCTCCCGTATGCCGTAACATAGCGATGGAGCGTCGTGCGAATGACCTTGCTGACATGGACAGCTACGTCAGTGGCCACTGGGCCTTCTTCGGCCGCATGAGACCTGAACAATCTTAAAAGCATAACAATGGCCAGCGCTGCTGCCGCCAGAATGATCAAGCCCACCAATGTTCGGTGTTTAACCATCTTATCGCTCCTTATTTTCCCTGGGTTGCCGCTGCGGGCCTTCGAAGACCCAGTCCTTCAGGTTCAGGGGGCTCTGCATGGCATCTTCCAACTGACCAATGGCCTGATGGGCCCTAATAAGAGCGTCCAACCGGGACAGCGCGCTCGAGGTCAGCTCTAGTCGGACGCCCAGGAATTCAAGTTTTGAGATTTCACCGAGTTTATACATCGCCAGGGCTGTTTCCTCTTGTTTTTTAAGGTTTGCCAATAGATCGTCGGCCGTTTGGGATTTTACAACGGAGGAGCGGCAGGCCGCTTCGGCGCTGTCAATCTCTCCTACAATCTTCGCTTGGAGGGCCAGGAACCTTGCCGCAGTCTCTGTCCGGCGAGCCTCGGCCTCGCGGATAGGCCCTTTATTACGATTGAATATGTGTAGATCTACCGTCAGTCCCAGGGTCCATTTGATGTCTGTCTGATCAAGCTGGTAGCCGGGACCGATATGAATGTCCGGATACTGCTTGGCAATTTCAAGCTGCAAGTCGGATTGGCTGGCTTTATATTCCGCCAACGCGCCCAGGATATCGGACCGGTTAAGCAGCGCCCGGCGGCGTACTTCGGCCGATGAGATCTCGGCGCGAACGTCATAAAAAGCGTCAAATAGAATCTTGATGCCATCAAGGGCATTCGTGGGAATGCCGATAGCATCCGCCAAGCGAACCCTGGCTTCGGCATTCTGCCTGGAGGCTTCAAGCGCAACCAGCCGGCTGTTGTTGCGTGCTATCCGAGCTTGGGTGACCTCATAAGGAGAAGCTTCCCCGGCGGCCAGCTGAAGCTCGAGAAGACGAACATTCTCGGATTGGATGTCTTGTTGCATAGCCAAAAGGGCTTCGCTTTCCCGGGCTGCATAAAGTTCAAGCAGTGCTTGACGCATTCGGCTTCGGACTTTCCAGGCAACAGATAGGATGTTCAGGCGGGCTGCTTCGGAAAGATGCTGGGCTCGGGAGATCCGGATACCTCGTTTGCCTGCGGTCTCAATCGGAATGTCCAGGATAATCTCCGGTATCCATGGGGTGATCTCGGACACAGGCGTGGTGCTGTTGTAACCCAGTGAACCACTCACGGAGGGATTGGGCCGGACGCCAGCGGTAATCAGGCCGGCCTGGGCGACTCCAAATTGAGCCCGAGCGACGTCCAGGTCGGGATGGTAGTAAAAGGAGGCCAGAGTTAGAGATTTAAAGTCCCAGGAATCCAGCAGCTCTTCTTTGACCACTTGATGAGATTGAAGGAATTTTATAAACGTGGTGTCAGCAAGGCTTCTGTTTTCGAAATCATCCAGACTCTGCTCTGACGTGATCGGCATAGGATGAAAGTGTATGCAGCTTGCTGCCAACAAACTCATCACTCCCAAGCAGAGAATTCTCAGTCTATGGGGGCGTTTTAAGGGTGGCTGAAGAAAAAAATCGGCGTCCAAACTATCGGGCATTTTTGTATCCAAAGGTCTTTTTTATATTTTTCAGGAAACGTTGTCAACCCTACCCCTATTTCCGAGATGGCCGATGTTGTTGCCTTGAAAGGGCGCTGTCCTAAACCTATTTTGACTTGTTCCAAATTCTTCACAATTTCCCGTAATTTCCACACACTCACAGTGAAGTGAACTGGATTTTGAGTCCAGCGCGTTTTTTTTATATAAATAACTTTTTCTGAAACCTTGTAGTCTTAAATCCTTGATCCTAAAACTGTGCCCAAAATTTGTCAAGAATATAGAAAAATATGCAAAAAAATCGAAATATATCGAAAACCTAATGACTTGAGAAATCATCTCTTTACAGGGTTGTACCCTTATTTTTTCCGCTTTTTTGTCTTTTTGTGCGCCCACGGTAGAAGTTACAGGTTCAAATCCTGTATCGCCCACCATTTTTTATCATCTCTTTCATTAATTATTTTTGAATGTACCTCGATATATATATTTTATTGCAATAATAAGCCATTTATGGCATATTATTGCCATGAAATGGAATGAACTTCTCCAAATTGTCGGAAGAGAGCCGATTTTTCACTCAAGTATCCTGATTGTAGGTGGAGTGAATCCCGCCGACCTAGGAAGACAGTTGTCCCGCTGGGTTAAATCAGGTAACCTTATCCAGCTTCGTCGGAGTCTTTATGTTCTGTCCGAACGCCACCAGAAAACGAGGCCACATCCGTTTCTTGTCGCTAATCGGCTTAAACGAGCGTCCTATGTGAGTCTACAATCGGCTTTAGAATATCATGACCTCATTCCCGAATATGTTCCTTCCGTTACCAGTATAACAACAGGCCGACCAGAAGAACTTTTAACTCCACTAGGTACTTTCATTTTTAAACACATCAAAAAAGCACTTTTTTCTGGTTATCAGTCCATTGACCTCGGTGAAAACCAGTCAGCCTTTATCGCGATGCAGGAAAAGGCGCTTCTGGACCTGCTTTATCTTACACCCGGCTCTGACAACCCTGATTATTTGCGGGAGCTCAGGTTACAAAATTCCGAAACTCTAAAAACAGACCTTCTGATTGAATTGGCCGATAGAAGCGGTAGCAGAAAGCTACTGCGAGCTGCTCGAAGGTTTGTAGCCCTTATGCCTGAACTAGAGGCATCATGAAAGAACAGATCAAGCAGATCATCGCCGAAACGGCCAACAAACTGCTGGCAAGAAGCCGAGTGCGAGAATACTGCCAGGCAAGAATTCTCCAGTTTCTCCAGGAAAGCGGCATCTTCCGTTCATGGATTTTTCACGGCGGAACGGCACTAAGATTCCTTTATATGCTTCCTCGTTATTCCGAGGATCTTGATTTTGCCCTAGAAAGCACTAAAACTGCTGTAAATTTCACTAAAATCATTGCCGGTATAAGAAAATCTTTTGACGCCGAAGCCTACAGCATAGACACAAAAATCAACGATAGGAGAGCGGTCAAATCTGCTTTTATCCGCTTCCCCAAGTTGCTATACGACATTGGTCTTTCTCCGCATAAATCAGAAATGCTCTCGGTAAAACTTGAAGTTGATAGCAACCCTCCTGCAGGAGGGATGACTGAAACATCTGTAATTCGCCGCTATGTGATGCTTAATATATTGCACTATAACAAGGCATCTCTTTTAAGTGGCAAACTGCACGCAATCCTTGCCCGTTCCTATGTAAAGGGTCGTGACCTGTATGATCTATTCTGGTATTTGTCCGATCCGTCTTGGCCGGAGCCAAATGTCAGATTTCTGAACAAAGCCCTAAATCAGACAAATTGGAAAGGCCCTGAAATCACCGAATCAAACTGGACCATTCTTGTAACAAGGAGGCTTAAGGATATTAATTGGGAGAAGGCTGTTGAAGACACTCGTCCATTCATCGAAAAACCATCAGATCTGAAACTCATGACAAAGGAAAATGTTTTAAATATCTTAAAAAACAGACAACAGTAAATTGCCATAAAACTAAGACAACATTTGCGGTGCGAATCGCTGTTGTTATTCAGTCTTTCGGATCCCTTTCATTTCAAATTCCTCATTTCTATATTATAATCAACCATTAAGGCCAGACCTGTCTGGTCCTGAAGGATGGATCGAACCGTGCTCAGTGAAAGACCGGACGTGCCCGTGATGCGCTCGAATTTCGACACCCCGATCTGGGCGGTCAGAAGAGTAGGCCCGAGGGAAAGGAAGAACAGCATTATAAAAAGCCGCTTTTGGATTGAGGTCATCGGATTTATATCTGTAGGTATACCACACTCAAATTTACAAGTCCAACGGCAGACCGACAAGACAAATGTGAACAGAATTTGACCCTAAAAAGATTATCCACCGATGTTATGTCAACGTCCTAATGGATTCATGCACCAAAGCCTGGCAATGGTAAAACTGTTATGATGACCTGGGAAAATAAAAACCCCATCATTGTCGGGACAACATATACTCATGAGGATCCAACAAGAGGCAATGTCTGGTACATCACGAATCGGGGAAAAAGCGACTATAAGGGGCTCTACCTGACTCTAAACAAGCGGTATTCCCATGGCTGGGCGCTGAATATCGCCTACACTCTCGGTAAGGCAGTGGGAGACACAGAACGCCAGGACAGACCCTGGAGCTACGAAGAGGATGCCTGGGACAGAGCTTGGGGCCGGAAGGACAATGACGCCCGCCACCAGGTGGCCATTACCGGTATCGTCAACTTACCTTTAGGCTTTCAAGTGAGCGGCATCATCTTCTACCGGTCAAGTTATCCCTTCAACGCTGCTTATTCCTATGACTTGAACAAAGACAGCCCGGGCTATGACTATGCAGACCCGTACCGAAACTCCCGCAAAGGCTTCGACTTCTTCCGCATGGATGCCCGAGTGTCCAAGTACATCCGCATCGACAGATTCAGCTTTCAGGTCTTTGCAGAAGTCTATAACGTGCTCAATCGAAATAACTTCTATAATGTATACAGATATATCGATAAAGAAGACTTCGGAGAGCCAAGAGAGGCCTATGATCCACGACTTGTTCAACTGGGAGTTCGTTTTAACTTCTGATAGGTTGAGCTGAGAGCTGTCTTGCAGGAAGGGAAATTTCCTTTCCGAGAAATTTCCCTTCCTTTTTTTTTCATAAGATAGTAGTCCTTTACACTCTTTTTTCCCTCATTATATTTGATGGAGGGCTGGTTTTTTCGGTGCTTCCTCAGAGAAGTGTTGTTACTTGATCAAATGTGCTCAGCAAGTTATTATCTTAAACAAGTTAAGCACAATCGTATGGCTAGGAATATGTATAATGAAGTATGAGCCCGAAAGAGATCGCTGCTGCCAGAATGAAAAATGTCAGGATCATAGCAAGTTTGGCAAAGGTAATATCATCCGTCATTCAAAGTATAAAACGAGACAAGGGCGTCGTCGGCGCTATCTCTGCAAGACCTGTAAAAAGACTTTCTGTTCAACAAAGGGAACTCTATACTATCGACTCCACAAATCTCGATCGGACTTTGATGAGGTGGTTCAAATGACTGTTGAAGGAGTCGGAATTTCCTCAATTTCGCGGATCAAGCGCCTCTCCTGGAATACGATTGCCACCTGGCAATACCTTGCATGTCAAAAGCTGGTGAGTATAACGATCAGAAACTCAGAGGCGTTGAGTTAATTGTACTTCAAGCTGATGAAATCCGAACCTTCGCAGGAACAAAGAA
>CAZIMJ010000006.1:0-20888 GCA_964540205.1 uncultured Eubacteriales bacterium
ATCTTGTCTTCCAAGTAACCATGCTTACAAAAGTTCTCGACATCCATGATAATGAAGAAATCGCATTGGCGGCCTTTCTAGAACAGTAACCCTCTGTAATTTTATCGAAAACTGAGTCATTTTATGACTAAAAACCGCCTGTATCGACTTCTATCCCGAATTGTAGAGATCAAGCGAGGTGAAGAAGCCATCTCGCTTTTATTGTTCTTCTATTTTTTTTTAATATCTGCTCCTTTCACCATTATCAAATCAGTCAGGAATGCTAAGTACATAATTGAATATCAAGCTGCATGGCTACCTTATGCCTATCTATTAACAGCCATTTTTATGGGCGTTGTTGTCGCCTTTCATTCCAAAATTCAAGCCCGGATTTCAAGAGATCTTCTCATTATAGCCAGTCTTATTTTTTTCATTCTGTCGAGTTTTGCTTTTGGGATTCTTTTTATAAAAGATCTAGGATGGGTGCCTCTCGTTTTTTATGTCTGGGCCAACGTCTTCATTATGGTGCTCATGACTCAGTTTTGGATATTAGTCAATGACATCTTTAATCCCAGAGAAGCAAAAAGGCTGATCGGATTTTTTGTGAGCGGCGGCATCCTCGGAGGGATCGTGGGAGGGCTTTTCGCCGGTGTTTTGGCTACATACATTCCCGATTACCTCCTGTATATTGCCGGTGGAATACTCATCCTCAACATCGGTGTTGTAGCTGCAATATTCAGGTGGAGACAAAAAGCCAGTCCCCTTTCCACTTGGGCGGAAACACATAATTTTCAAAAATCTGATAAGATCAAGAAAGTCGGTTTTTTTGACTGTTTCAAAACCGTCCGTAAAACTTACTATTTGAGGCTCCTTGCCGCCGTCGTCACCATCACATGGATCGTGTCGACTTTTATCGATTTGCAGTATAATCTTGTTATCGAGAGGGCGGTTACGCAGACGTTTTACATCTCCTTTTTTGGATATTTCAACGCAGCATTGCTCGTTGTTCCGTTCTTCGTACAACTCCTCATGACCAGTAATATCATCAAACGCTTAGGCATCCGCCTAACTCTGCTAGTGTATCCTTTGATGCTTCTTCTCTTCTCATTCGGGATTGCGGCCTCCCCGACCATCCTGTTCGCATTAGGCATCAAAGGCAGTGATAAGAGCCTTTCTTTTTCGCTGAATCAGTCCGTGAGAGAGCTGCTTTATATCCCCATATCCCCAGAAGTTAAATATAAGGCAAAGATCTTCATCGATATATTTCTCAACAGGTTGGGAAAGGGCATCGGTGGTCTATTCCTCATTATCTTCATTTGGATTCCGACAGCTCCGATTTTAAAGATACGGATTGTAAGCGTTATGTCGCTGGTGTTTATCCTCTTGTGGGTAGCTCTCAATCTGAGAGTAAGTCAGGAATACGCCAATATCATCAAGGGAAAATTGAAAAAGAGCGATCGGGCGGACAGGATCGTGGACGAAAAGCTGGATGTGGACTTTATGAAGCTTGTTCTCGACACTATCGAGGATAAGAATCGGAGTTCCATTCTGTATGCCATGGATATTTTCGATTTGATCAAGCAAGATAAGCTCACACCTGAAGTTAAAAAACTGATCGGCTACAAACAAGATGAGGTTAGAGTATCTTCGGTGGGGATGTTGTTTGAGGGTTCCGAGTCGGGAATTGCAGCTTATTTTGAAGAGCAAGTCTATGAAGGGATTCTACTGAAAGAGATTGAAGAGATCATATCCCTGGATGTTTATAAGGAGATCATGAGTGAATACATAGACGAGGTTCTCGTTAATAAAGATAGCGAGTCAGAAACGGCAAGGATGGAAGTAGCCAAAGCCTTGGGATTCTCGGATTCTCGGTCTCCCATGAGTGAAAAACTTGAAGAGCTACTCGTTGATGACTCTGTGGAAGTGCGTCGATACGCTATTGCAAGTGCGGCGAAGCTGCAAAAGAGAGAGTATGTGCCCGCACTCATCGAAAAATTAGAAAATCCCATGACTCGAATGGATGCGAGAGTCGCTCTGGAAAAATATGGTCCCAAGATCACCGGAACTCTTGCAGATTACCTGGGGGATTTGGAGATGAATCTAGCGCTAAGAAAGGAAGTGGTCGCAGCTCTGGCACGAATCGGCAATCAAGAAGCAGTTGATTTTCTCTTATGGGAATTGGAGGAGCGAAGAGAAAACATGGAAAGTGAGCTCATCGATGCCATGGACCGCATCCGGTCGGCAAGAACGGATATCTATTTCCAGGAGAGAGCTATCAAGGACAAGATCTCTGAACAAGTGAAAGAGTACTACAAAAACCTGATCGATACCTATGGACACCACTTTAAAGAGAACCAAGACGTCAGCGCAAGACTTGATATACCGAATCACATGATCACTCGATTATCCAATATCTTCAAGCTTTTGGGGCTGATCTATCCCCACGAAGACATCATGAAATCCTATCAGAACATTCGAACCGGCACTAAAGATTCCTTAGCCTATGCCGTGGAACTTCTTGATAATCTTTTGCAAAAAGAGATCAAGGATGCCATATTCCCCATCATTGAGGATCTGTCAATCATGGAAAGAGTGGAGAGATGCCGTGTCCTTCTGAAGAATTTCCACTTTTTTAAAGGCCGAATATGACAAAGACTACGATCCATAACGCTCTCTCCCGCGTAGTCGATATAAAACCTGAAGAGATGCCCACTGCTGTGCTCATGTTTTTCTATTTTTTCTTGATCACATGCTCTGCATACATCGTAAAACCTGTTAAAATTTCAAACTTTTTGGAGTCGCTGAACGCCGAGCTCCTTCCTTTTGCCTATCTTATAACCGCTATGCTTATCGGTTGTGTTGTTTCACTCAACACAAAGCTCCTGCACACTATAAAGAGGAATGTGTACATATCCCTAAGCCTGATGTTCTTTATTTTTAGCCTCGTCCTTTTCTGGTTTCTCTTCCAGATGGAATGGAGCTGGCTGTCCATGATCTATTGGGTGTGGTGTGACATTTTTATAATAACGACAGTGACCCAATTCTGGATCACGGTCAATGATATCTACCATCCCCGACAGGCAAGGCGGCTGATCGGATTTTTTGTGAGCGGAGGACTTTTGGGCGGCATAGCAGGATCATTGCTGGCCCGATTTCTTGCTCACGTTCTTGGAACCACGGATTTGCTCCTGATCTGCCCCTTTTTGCTGCTCCCCTGCATTCTTATTGTGTCCATCCTTCATAAAAAAACGCAAGAACCCCTGGAAGATAAAAAAAGAGGAAATACTTCAACGGAGGCGTCCAAGACCGGTTACCTTGAAAGCTTTGGTATCATCAGAAAAAGCCGGTATCTGCTGATCTTGAGTGCCATCATGACTACAGCCATTATCATAACGACAATGATTGATTTTCAGTTTAATTCTGTTATCGAAATAACCTTAGTTGACAAAGATGGAAGGACTGCGTTTTTGGGCACGTTTTTCACAGGACTCCTTGTTTTCTCTTACCTCGTGCATATTTTTCTCACGAGGCGGATCTTGAAAAATTTCGGTTTGCGTATGGCGCTGTCGATCGCCCCCTTGTTCCTCTTGACAGCTTCGATAGCTATAATTTTCATCCCAACCGCATCCCTCCTCTATTGGGCCATAGCGATAAAAGGCGGAGACAAAAGCTTGGCCCATTCCCTCAACCAGTCGGTTCGAGAATTGTTGTACATCCCGATCTCACCTGAGATCAAATACAAGGCCAAAGTGTTTATCGATATGTTTGTAAACAAGTTTGCCAAAGGTATAGCTGCAACTATCCTTATCGTCTGTATATTCATATTTCATTTTTCGCTCGAGCATATAAGTCTGATCGTTATCGTCTTTTCCCTTCTCTGGATTTTTCTTAACCGTTGGATCACCCGTGAATATGTTGGCAGTGTCAAAAAAAACCTGAAGATCAAATGGCAAGATGCGGATAAGTTCATCTCAGAGACCATCGACATCGACATGACAAAGCTTGTCTTTGACACCCTCCAAAGCAAAGACCGGAGCTCGGTTTTGTATGCGATGAACCTCTTTGACCTTATCAAAAGAGAGAAAATGAGTCCGGAGTTGCGCAGCATAATTGCTCACAAATCCGATCAGGTCCAAGCATGTGCAATGGACTCACTCTTGGAATTGGATGGAGAATTACTCCTCCCGAAGGAAGATGACGCCCTGGACCAAGAAGACCTCAACACACAAATCAAGGAGATCATGTCTCAAGATATCTATCATCAGATTTTGAAAGAGCAGCTCGACAAAATTGTGGATGAGAAAGGCGAAAAAGGCGAAGTTTCCAGGATGGAGGCGGCCAAAGTCCTTGGGATGATGGATTCGAGCTCACCCGTCACGAGCGAGCTTAACAAGCTGCTCAAAGACAAATCACCCGATGTTCTGAGGTATGCGATCGAGAGCGCAGGCAGCTTAAAAAGGCGGGAGTTCGTACCCCACCTAATCAACCATCTATCCACGTCAAGAGTAGAGATTATTTCCAGTAAGGCCTTGGTCGCATATGGAAATAAAATTACAGGAATCCTCAAAGACTATCTTTCGGATCCAGATGTCAACTTGAAAACGAGAAGAGCCATTCCTGATATTTTAAAACAGGTAGGGACACAGAGGGCTGCGGATTTGTTGGCCTCCGAGCTCAAAAAGAAAGAGAATGAGGTCGAAACAGAGATGATTGAAGCTCTTTACAAAATGAGGACAAAACATCCTCAAATCCAGTTTTCTCAAAAACCCGTATTGGGAAAAACGATCCAGATCATCAAGAAGTGTTATTTTGTTCTCCTGGAAATGCATGATTTGATGGCAGACCGGAGGAAAGAACATCTGGTCAGTGATATGGAAAAGAGTCTCGCTCGATCGTTAAAACACATATTTGAACTTCTCAGCTTGATTTACTCCCCAGATGACATCATCAAAGCTTACCAGAACATCTGTACGGGTACTAAAAAATCGATCGACTATTCCATCGAGCTTCTGGACAACATTTTGCACAGGGAAGTCAAGGAAGTCCTTCTTCCCTTGATCGATGATATCTCGTTCGAGGATAGAGTGAGAAAGTGTAAAAAAATGATCAAGCCTCTAGAAAATGTCAAATTCTCTTGATATTTTTCCCCTCAGAGAATTATAATTTAAGGGGTTGAGCACAATGCCAAAATTATACATTTATCCCAAAGAGGGCGATACCTTCCAGTTTCCTCTACCACAGGACAAAGTCTGCATTGGAAGGTCATCCAACAACGAGATCCCTCTCCCAGACCCTTTTTGTTCAGGTCGCCATGCATTCTTCTATCCCTTTGATCAAGGTTATGCGATAAGAAACAATAACAGCAAAAATGGAACATTTGTGAACGGCAAACGAATCGCTGCTGAAGTCGAGCTAAAAAAAGGAGACGAAATCCTGGTCGGGACAACTCGTGTAATATACGACAAAGAGATCTCATCCAATGTTGAAGTCACCGATGCGCCATCCCCCTTGGCCAACGTCAACACCATCATGCATCTCGATGACGTTCTGAAGAAGCATGACATCAGCACAACCATCCACGCTGCAGCCAGACCCATCGATATCGAGCAGATCAAGCTCGAACATCGATCTCTTGCGGTGATCAACGAAGTCAATAAAGCTTTGCTTCTCCACAAGCCCCTCAACGAGCTTCTTGAACACATCATGGACCTCATTTCAGAAAATCTCCCGATGGACAGGGGGATATTGATGCTCAAACTGGGCAATCCTGCACAGCTCATTCCTAAGGTCATCCGAATCAACAATGAACGCTTGAAGAATCAGAAAATACAAGTGAGTCAAAGCATCATCAATATGGCCATAAATAAACATTCGTCCCTTCTCATCTCAGATGTTCAAGAGGATTCCCGTTTTAAAGCTCAGGACAGTATCCTTAAAATGAATATCAAATCTGCCATGTGTGTTCCTCTCTATGATAACAAAGAAATTATCGGACTTATCTATACCGACAGAATATCCCTCATGAAGCAGTTCTCTGATGAGGATTTGGAGTTGCTCACATTACTGTCAAACCTTGCTGCCATCAAGATCGAAAACTCCAAGCACATCGAAAGGGAAAAGGAAAAGGAACTGATGGAAAAGCAACTTGAACTCGCCGCTCAAGTTCAACGAGATTTTCTTCCCAAAGAAAATCCGGAATGCAAACAGTTCGAAATCAGCGGTGCGAACATCCCATGTTATCAAGTTGGTGGGGATTACTACGACTTTATCGACATCGATGATGAGAGAATTGGTGTGACGATCGCTGATGTGTCTGGAAAAGGCGTCTCTTCAGCGCTTATCATGGCGCAACTCCGGGCTTCTCTCCATACCCAAGTCAGTCCTTCATATGACATTATGGAAATGGCAGCCAAACTTAACATTCTCGTTCACTCAAGCACAGCGTCCAATGTGTTTATCACATTCTTCTACGGCGAACTCAACAAAAATACCGGTGAATTCTCATATCTCAACGCAGGCCATACTCCACCTATTCTTCTGAATAAAAAAGGCGATATTATGCGTCTGGATACGTGCGGATTCTGTTTAGGTATGTTCCCGACTGTGGATTACGAAGTTCGAACAATAAGTCTTGTAAAAGGAGATACGGCTCTTTTCTTCACAGATGGATTCACGGAATGCAGGAATAAGGCCAATGAGGAATTTAATGAAGATCGATTGGGGAAACTCCTGAAAAAGCACCATAAACTCTCATCCCAAACACTGATCGAAAAAATATTTAATGAGGTCAACTCTTACACATCTGGAACCGAACAGATGGATGACATGACTCTAGTCATCGTCAAGCGCACCAGCTAACACGTTTGCAGTTTTTTAGATTCTATTCTATGATAATATCCTCTAGAATTCCCTTGTTTTGTAAAGAACGAGTAATGAGCCTTTTGCAAAATAGATCGTTAATATTCTTCATGAGTTGTCTGATCCTTTCGGCCGGGAACCTTTTCCCCGCACAAGAGGATGAGATACTTCCTTTCGAAGTCACAACATTCCAATTGGAAAATGGTCTTCAAGTCATACTATCCGAGGATTATTCCCTGCCGCTCGTTTCTGTTGTACTGGCATACAATGTAGGGTCGATCAATGAGCCACCAAAAAGAACAGGCCTAGCATACATGCTCGAAAATTTGATGTTTCAAGGATCAAGAAACATAAGGTCCATGCAACACATTCACTTCATTTCGAAAATTGGTGGAGTTTTAAATGCCATGACTGCTGAAGACAGAACGATCTTTTTCCAGACCGTCCCAGCCAGCCAACTTGCGCTTGTTTTGTGGCTTGAATCTGACCGGATGATATCACTGGATATTCATCCATCCAAAGTGAAAAGGGCCAGGGAATCTTTGATCGAAGAGATCAAACAAAAAAAACTGGACGACCCTTATTTTGAAAGTTCTGTGCTTCTCGATCAACTGCTCTATCCGAACATAGCATACAGTCATCCCGTCATAGGTAGTGAAACCGACCTGCGGGAAATAACCACAGAAGACGTCCAAGACTTTTATACAAAGTATTATATACCGAACAATGCCGTTCTCTGTATTACAGGGAATTTTGAGAAGAGAAAAGCCATACAACTCGTGAGAAAATACTTCTCCACGATTCGTCCTGGGAAGCCAGTCCCCTTCTTCCCAGAAGAAGAACATTTTAGATCCGAAGAGATGGTTCGAAATGTAGAAAACTATCTTGCTCCTTCTCCTGGATTTTACCTCGGATACAGGATCTCTTCACCTGATTCACCCGACAGCTACACTCTTGCCATTATCGAGTACATCTTGCTCCATGGAAAAAGCTCCCGACTCCAAAAACGAATGATCTATGAAGACCGCATCGCCTCTCATTTAAGTGGAGGAATAGAGCTGAAAAAAAACCTTGCAACGTTTAAAATATTTGTCAAGAACACCACTGAGACATTGAGGGACCGAAGCCAAAAATCCATCTTCGATGAAGTTGATAAGCTAAAGTCTGATTTTATTTCGGAAAATGAACTCAATAAAGCTAAAAATATGTTCAAAAGAGATTATCTGGATCAATTCACTACTCTGGCGGATAGAGGAATTCTCTTGGCTGAATTCCATCTCTCACGAAAAAAAAATAGCAACTTCCCAGAGGAGTTGAAAAAATATCTAGCCGTAACTCCTTCAGATATAATCGGGATCGTAAATAGACATTTCACTAAAGAGAGAGTCGTTCTAAACATTAAAATAAAATGAGTATTACTGTGAGGATACGAAGTCATTTATCATCTCTTTGTTTTTTTCTCTTGATATTGCTGTGCATTCTAAATACATCGCTTTTTTCACAAGAAAGGTTCCGCCGAAATCCTCCTTTCCCAGACCCACTTCCAGAACTCACCCTGCCCGAAATAGAATCAGCATCTCTTTCTAATGGACTTGAAGTATCCGTAATCCGACGTCAAGACCTACAAGTGATTTCCATGCATCTGATCGTTTATGCCGGAGAAAGTTTTTCACCCGATGCCTTGCCGGGATTAGCCACATTCACTGCAAATATGGTGAATAAAGGAGCCGTCGGGCTTTCATCATCCCGCATCACAGAGACGATCGAAACAATAGGGGGCAAATTCTCGTCTGAAACACACTCCGATTATTCTGTCATTTCCTTCACCTTTTTAGAAGATTATCTCGACACTGCGTTAGAAACCCTTGGTAAAATGATCCTCCAGCCGACGTTCCCGCGGATCGAAGTTAGGAATGTCGTCAGAACCATGCACTATGATCTTCTGGGAAGAAAATCCTCACCGACCTTTGTAGGGCGGAGGACTCTGCTCCGGATACTATTCGAAGAACACCCTTACAGAAATATTGCTTTCAACGAAACAAGCACCAGAAATTTAAATCGAGATGAACTCTTGTCTTTTTTTGAGAAATACTACAGACCGAACAATGCAAAGTTGATCTTGATCGGTAATCTTACTCTGAGGACAGCGGTAAGAAAAGTCAGCCGCTATTTGAATACTTGGGAAAACAGGGTCATCGAAAGCGAGGCCGTCAGACCACCACAACCTAATGAAATTCTCAAGCTCTGTATCGTGGATCTTCCCGACGAGAAAGATGCCACGATCACGATCGGGAATACGATCCTTCTGAGAAATCATGATGACTATTTCCCGATCACCGTTCTCAATCAAGTCCTGGGGGGATCTCCCCATAGCCGTCTTTTTATGAACCTAAGAGAATCTAAAGGTTATGCTTACTTTGCTTTCAGTACCCTTGAATTTTTTAAAGCCTGTGGTATCTTGAGCATTCAAGAACGAGTCAGGCCTAATGCAATTTTCGAGTCCATCGCGGAGAGCCTGAATGAGATCAGGAGAATTTCCTCCCAGGTCGTACCGAATTATGAGCTAGAACAGGCCAAATCGTACCTGATAGGAAATTTCCCGCTTCGGATCGAGGACCTTGAGTATTATTCCTCCAGGTTGTCTGCAATTCAAGCTTTTGAATTAGGAGAGTCTCATTGGAATTCATACTATAAAAGCATGATGCTCATTAGCCCGGAAAATGTCTTTGAGATCGCTCGTCGATCCTCGCTCCAATCTCCAATTGTGGTCGTCGTGGGGAATATCCAAGCACTGAGTCCATATTTACAGGAATTCGACCTGGAAGTTTATGATACAAATGGAAAATTTCAATATACCATCAAAAAAGGAGAGGCTGAATGAAGCTTGTTGAGTGTGTTCCTAATTTCAGCGAGGGACGAGACTTTGCAAAGATCAGCATGATTACAAAAGAGATTGAAGCAACCCCCAAAGTTAAGCTCCTCGATGTGGATCCTGGGGATTCCACGAATCGAACCGTAGTGACATTCATCGGAACACCCGAAGCTGTCAAAGAAGCGGCTTTCAAGGCCATAAAAAAAGCAGCCGAAGTTATAGACATGAGTAAACATTTAGGAGCACACAGCAGGATCGGAGCTACAGATGTATGCCCCTTTGTTCCCGTGACAGGAGTTACTATGGAAGATTGTGTCCAACTGGCCCGGGAGTTGGGAGAAAGAGTAGGACGAGAATTGGGAATTCCAGTCTATCTGTATGAAGAGGCCGCCCAAAAGCCGGATCGAAAAAATTTGGCGACCATTAGAGTTGGTCAGTATGAGGGGCTAGAAGATAAATTAAAGGATCCAGAGTGGGCACCGGATTATGGAGAGCCAGTGTTCAGCGCCAAAGCAGGAGCCACTGCCATCGGTGCGAGAGAATTTCTCATTGCATACAACATCAACCTCAACACAACAGATCGCGCACTAGCTAGTCATATCGCATTCAACCTTCGAGAGAGAGGACGAGCTAAAAGAGATGAAGACGGAAAGATTATCAGGGATAAAAACGGCAAGGCCATAAAATTTCCGGGTAAATTCAAGGAAGTCAAGGCTGTTGGATGGTATGTCGATGATTACGGGATCGCTCAAATATCCATAAATTTCACAAATTACAAGATCTCTCCCCTTCATCTTGTGTTTGATGAGGCGATCAAAGAAGCTGAACAAATCGGCCTTCGTGTGACTGGAAGTGAGCTTGTGGGTTTGATCCCCAAAGAGGCCATGCTCATGGCCGGACGATACTATCTCAACAAGCAAGGAATGAGCCCCGGAGTACCCGAGGAAGAACTTATCAGGACAGCTGTTCTCTCGCTGGGACTGAATGATGTAACTCCGTTTGATAAGCAAAAGAAAATAATAGAATACCAATTCGCTGAAGTAGAAAACTCGCTTCTGGACCTGAATCTCCGTGCGTTTGGCAATGAGCTCTCTATGGATTCTCCTGCTCCAGGAGGTGGGAGTACGGCAGCTCTGTGTGGTGCATTATCGTCTGCACTTTCAGCTATGGTTTCCAACCTAACGGTTGGGAAAAAAGAGTACGAAGATGTACAGATCAAAATCAAGGATCTTGCCACCCATGGTCAAGCATTAAAAGACCAACTTCTACATGACGTGGATGCGGACAATGTAGCTTTCAACAACGTGATGACCGCCATGCGAATGAAGAACAAAACAGATGAGCAGAAGGAAGCCAGGGCTGCTGCGATCGAAGAAACGTCCAAGAAGGTTACATTGGTCCCTCTCGGAGTCTTGGAAAAGTGTGTGGAAGCTTTGAAGCTTGCCAAGGAAGTCGTGCTGAGCGGAAATAAAAATTCGGTTAGTGATGCTGGTGTCGCAGGTCTCACAGCGCAGGCCGGAGCAGAGGGTGCTTTTTACAATGTTAGGATAAACCTTCCTGATATTCAGGATGAAAAATTTAAAAAAGACATAGGTGATCGAGCCAATTCCTTAAAAAAAGAGGCTGTTAAGCTTGGAAATGAGATCAAAGATCTTGTTTTAAAAGAGTTCGGCTAAACCAAGCAGCATGTAAGAATGGTCTAGAGGAAACAGAAAGCTAAAGTTGGTAGAAGGCAACATCACTTTTTCCAAAACTTTTGACACACTAATCTCACAATAAACAATTTTTCTCATTTTTGAGCTTCACATGTCAAGGAACATATGAGAGAGATGAGATCAAAAAAATCGTCTTTCCCTCTTTACAAAGGAGAAGACGAGAAAAAAGACAAATGAGAGGCAAACGATAGTCCCAGAGGCAGGGAGATCGAGAGTAAAAGCCATTCCCAATCCTAAGATAACCGACACCAAGGATACTAGGGAAGACAGAACGATCGCCTGTTTAAAATTCGAGGCCATTTGTAAACCCGCAGCTGCTGGGATCACCAATAAAGCCGCCACAAGCAAAAGTCCAACGATCTTCATCCCAAGGACCACAGTGATAGCGGTGAGGACAGTGAGAAGAACATCCAATCGTCTAACTCGAATGCCCGATACTTTTGCGGACTCGCGGTCGAAAGTCATATACATGAACTTGTGATAGTTCAGGATGACGATGATAACCACGCTCAAAGCTAGCCCGATCGAAAAGATCACTTCAAAGGCATCAATGGCCAATATCTCCCCGAATAAATACCCGAAAAGGTCTATGTTAAAACCTTGGGACAACGATACAATCAAGATCCCGACAGCAAAACCCACACTGCTAAAAATGGCGATGGCCGTATCCCCATAAAGACCTGCCCGTTCCTTGAGTTTCATGATCCCCAATGCCGTGATCACAGCTACACCGGTCGCAACGGCCATAGGCATCACATTGAGCAGAAGACCTAGTGCTATGCCTGCAAATATGACATGGGCGAGGCCATGGCCGATCATAGAATCACGCCTCAGTATTACAAAAACACCGAGGACTGCGCAGGAGATCGACACAAAAATCCCGGCCAGCAAAGCCCTTTGGAGAAAACCATATCTGAGAAATTCTGTCACAATATCCATATTTCGATTCAAGCGTTATCAGTGACGATGAGAGATAACATGATGGCCTTCAGTGATCATCCTTTTGAATATATCCGATTGGCAAAATTCTTCATGTGATCCATGATACTGCAAGATCTGATTGAGACAGGCCACTTGACTGACATGCTTATTCACGACACCGATGTCATGAGTGACCAACACAATGGTGATCGATTCTTTCGTATTCAAGTCGTCCAACATATCGTAGAAGTGCTCCTGTGTTTCCGCATCAACTCCTGCAGTCGGTTCATCGAGAAAAAGAATGTGCGGCTGGTTGACGATCGCTCTGGCGATAAACACTCTTTGTTGCTGGCCCCCTGATAGTTTTCCGATCCGCCAACCCTCATACGCCTCCATCCCGACCTGTTTGAGAGCTCTTTGGATACGCCCTTCATCATCCTTTTTCTGAGTGTCGGGAAATTTCCGACTGGAAACAAGGCCCATTTCCACGACTTCCTTCACAGAGACTGGGAAAAAAGGATCCACATGAGTGGCGTTCTGCGGGACATAACCCAGTTTTTCCCACCGAGTAAATGCTGCACCGCTCTCCCCAAAGATCTGGATTCTGCCCTCGGAGGGAGTTAATAAACCAAGAATGATCTTGATGAGAGTTGTCTTCCCCGATCCATTCGGTCCGATGATCGAAAGAAAATCTCCGGACCGAATAGGAAATGTGACACGATCCAAAACTTTTGTGTCTCCATAGCTGAACGAAACACCTTCGATAGAAATCAAAACATCAGAGTCAGTCACAGGAAAGCCCCTTCTTCAAACTCGCCAAATTTTGGTTCATGATATCTAAAAAGGTCATATTGGCTTTGGTCTGTTCCACCGTCAGGTTTGCCGCTGGATTGAGAACAAGAGTTTTTGCCCCCACCTCTTCTGCGATCACTTTTGCCAGATCATCGCTCACGTAAACTTCAAAATATATCACGTTTATTTGATGCTGCTTTGCCAGTTTCACGACTCGGACAAGCTGTTTGGGAGTTGGCATGGAATCAGGACTTACTCCGTAGAGCGAGACCTGATGAAGGTTATATCTTCGAGCCAAGTAGCCAAAAGCGGCATGTCCGCCCAGAATAAAGGTCCTGTTTTTACACTGACCGAGCTCCTCTCTGAACCTGCGATCGTATTCTTCGAGCTTTTGTTTATACACGGCTCCATTCCTCTCGAATAGCTCGCTATTTTCAGGTTCCATTCGGGAGAACAGCTCTACAATGTTGTCGATGATTTTTTGATCGATGACAAAATCAAGCCAAATATGTGGATCTAGAGTTCCGTGAGTATGTTCGTGAGCATGTTCATCATGCTGTTCTTCATGGTCGATTTCCGGTTGGTGTTCCACTCTTTCAATTGGAAGTACCGAATCACTCGCTTTCAAGATACGTAAGTTGGGATTGTTGATACTCTTTAAAACATCGTTCAACCATGGCTCGAGATCTGCACCAATATGTATAAACACATCAGATTTTGAGATTTTTATCAGGTCGCTTGGACGCGGTCGCCAGGTGTGTATCTCTGCTCCTGGAGGAAGAAGAAGACTCACCTCTCCCCTCTCGCCGCATACAGCCTGGGCGAACTCCTTAAGCGGGAATACACTTGCTGTGACTCTGATCTTTGTCTGAGCTTTGCAACCTCCCAGACAAAATCCTAGTATAAATAAAATCTGAAAGAAGGAGACAAGAATCTTACGGGTCATAGAACTTAAGCTTCATGAACATTGATTTGATTTTCACCTTTATTTTCAGTTCCTCCGTCATAAAATCGATGTTATTGCTCCTTTATCGATTTTAACATGAAAAACTCTTGGTTTACGGTATCCTTTTTTCTGGGCTAAATCAAGGATTTCTCTTATGAAGATGTCTACATCTTTTTTTTTCACCAATGCAATCCCTGATCCTCCAAATCCCGCTCCAGTGAGACGGGATCCCAGACATCCAGAAAACTCCAGTCCAAATTCATAGAGCAGATTGAGTTCCGGGCAAGAGACCTCGTAATCATCCCTCAAACTTACATGAGATTGGAAGAGGAGTTGTCCTAAAGCTAAAAAATCATCATTTTGCAGGGCCTGTTTTGCCTTTTGAACTCGTTCATTTTCACTGATAACATGCCGGGCACGTCTGTAAAGGACCAAGTCCATTTTATTTTTTAGCGTCTTGAGCATGTCCAGAGTTGTACCTCTGTATCCGGGAAAGCCGGAACTACGCAGGTAGAGCTCTGCATCCGCTGACTCTGAACGTCTCGTATTGTATTCTGATCGCGAAAGTTCTCTTTCCACACAACTGTCATAGACCATAAACTCGAGGTCATCCTTGTGCAGTTTGAGCGGAATTTTCTCGAAATCGAACGAAAGACAATCCAAAAAGATGGCTGTGTTTTCTTCCCCAAAAACTGATATAAACTGATCCATCAGACCACACTTCATGCCCACAAAATCATTTTCTGCTTGCTGCGCCAGTTTGGCCTTTTCCATTGGGGCGATCCCAAGTTGAGAAAGCATATCCAGGCCATTGATCACGCTCACTTCAAGAGCCGCAGAGGAGCTCAATCCAGACCCGATCGGAATATCTCCCCAAACCAAACCGTTTATGCCGCCGGGAGAAAATCCATTTTTCTCGAGAACCCAAAAAATCCCTTTAATGTAAGTGTTCCAATGATGCTCCCTCAAGATTGGTATATTTCTCGAGGAAAATGAACTCTCCTCCCCGAAGTCCTCAGCCCAAATATGAACGCAATCATCATCTCTGCGACCCGCTAAAAATTGAATGCTCATGTGGATGGCAGCGGGAAGGACATATCCTTGGTTGTAATCCGTGTGCTCTCCGATGATATTGATTCGTCCGGGCGCCGATGATATGATTTCAGGGGTTGATTGAAAAATCTCTTCAAATTTTTTTATGAATCGGTCTTCATCCATATCTTTGCGGAATTCACCTTGGATCATTCATAATATGCCAAGACTTACATATTTTAGTATTTTTATTATGTTAGCACGAATAATAAAGAGATTGAAGAGATCATTGTTTAGAGAATCAGAAGAGATACCCAAAACGTTTTTACAGTTAAAAAATTAGAGTCTGTGAAAATTATTGATGCCTTAAGATTGTTAGCAGATTCGGTCAAAATGCTTCAACTGGTTGAGTTGTTAGGGTAGGATTAAAAGTCACGATTGGTAATCGGCTGAACCATTTTCCATTTATAATTCAAAAGTCCAGTACAATAGGCGAACAACTTCAAGTTTAATTACTCTTCTTTTTTATATTGCTTACTAAGTTCGACAGATAATGAAGTTCTTCTACTTACACCGCCATATTTTATATTTTTTATAGCACAATCATAAAATATATCAGGGAGCTTTATAAGATTAGTAATTGCCAATGCTATAGATTCTTCCATTTCAGCTATATTTATATTCTTTAGCGGATCTCCCCATACTTCCATTTTTTCTCTATATTTTTTTACACTAGATAATTCAGGATTTACTTTTTCTTCGTTACTCATTTTATTCCTCCGCAATTTAAAATTATACAATCAGAACACTATTATCAACTCCCTATCTGATTTTTATCATATAAATTTCACTACTAATCGCCTATATGAATCCTAGAGTATGCAAATGTTGTTAGCAAAAAAAGGATTAAGGACTGAAACTAAAGTTGGAAACTTCTCTCGCACAGCCGACATAAGAGAGCTAAATTTTCAATAACACCTTTTATAATTCATTCTAGAGCTACACAAAAGGAGCAGAGGTTACGTTTGACGCTTGTCCTGTGAATACTCTCTCTATACTTGTGACATACACGCGAATGGAGGCCAGGGACAAAGACACCGATGAATACCTGCTCCGAAGACCTAAAGACAAATTCACGGTCAGGATGAATGTGAGGTTTTTGGAGAGGACAAACGTAAGCCTCTCATTGATCCATGTCGGCAAAAGAGACGATCTATTCTGGATAGGCTGGACACCCACACGAGTCACCATGGACAGTTACACCTTGCTCCATTTAGCCGGAGCGTACGATATTCTTGAATACCTCCAGGCTTTCATTCGCCTCGATAACTTACTCGACGCGGAATATGAAACAGTTAAGGGCTACGGCACAGCAGGATTTTCGGCCTACGGAGGAATAAAAATCAATTTTTAGAATAAGGACATGGCCAAAGCTCCTTCCTGATCATCACTGGATTGAGAATAGTCGCAAGGCAAGGCAGCAGTTCCGATAACAGGATGTTCGATCAACTGAGAGACAAACACAAGCACGCCTTTTTCCTGCAACAAAATAAAAATGAAACGCTCACCTTTGCAGTCGGATATTGACAATAATCAATATTTCCCTGATAATATTGAGAGAGTTATTATGTTCATCAGGAAATACCAGAAATTCTTAAACCTTGCATTTCTACTTGTCTTTCTATCTCTTACACTCTTCATCAACTTTTTCCACACTGAAGACAGCTTATCAACCGACGATAATTGTCCTGCTTGCCACTTTTTGAATTCCACATTCACAACTAGCCAGATCAATTTCTTTCACCTGCCTCCGCCTTCTGTATCTGGTATCCTCAACTTCTATTATTCATTTAACTACACAGAAATCATTTCAATCATTCCCTCTTCCCGTTCCCCTCCTAAAATTTAATTTCCTCATCTAGCTGATTAAGCCTGGTCTATCTGCATCAGGCAGTCAGCAATTTAAACTTTATCTCTAACAACAACAAATAAAGTTCAGGAGGAAAAATGAAAAAAATAATCATTATTATCTCAATACTCACACTAAGTCTATTTCTTAACCAATCGATCTCAGCCCAGTCCCTCTCTACTATAAAAGGAAAAGTGAAGGATTGGGAAAATTCTCCAGTATCAGACGCAATTGTCTTAATTCCAGAAACAGGAAAGTCAGTAGAAACAGATGATTCAGGGCGCTTTGAGATTAAAATGCCACCGGGGAAATACCATATAGAGCTTCACAAAGAAGGATTTATGCCGTATTCCTCTGAGGTTTTTGAGCTTAAAGATAAGAGCTTAACTTTTGATGTGATATTAATGAAGGAATTAAGTCAAGAGATCGTGGTTACTGCTACAAAAACTGATGTGCGGCTCATAGATGTTCCTGTTAGAACCGAGGTGATTCCTGCTAGAGAGATTATAGAAAGCGGAGTAAAAAACATGTATGAGTTGTTGGAAAAAAGATTTATTCCAGGTGTCTGGGTAGAGACTTCGTGCACCAATTGTAACTTTTCAAGTATAAGGATGCAGGGCCTTGAAGCTGGATATTGCGGGTTGCTTTTTGACGGGCAGCCTATTTTCAGCACTCTTGCTAGTGTCTATGGACTTCGCCAGATACTGCCTGAGAATATTGAGCAGATCGAGGTAGTCAAGGGCGCCAGCTCTGCCTTATACGGCAGTTCTGCTATTGGTGGTGTCATAAATATCATCACAAAGGAACCCACCAGAGGTAAGCCCGAGTTCCATGTGACTGCGAATTATGGAAAATACAATACTTATGATGTCGGTTCATCATTCTCTTTACGTCAAGGAAATGTAGCCGCAATTCTTACGGCACAGAAACATCACAACAATTATGTTGACGAAACCGGTCCATTAGGGGAGCCCGATAATTACACGGATAAGATAGAACAAGATAATAGTTTTCTTTCTCTCAAGACTCACTTTTATTTTGCGGAGGACAAACATCGACTCACTCTATTTGGAAGATCACTCCATGCATTCAGGAGAGGAGGATACATCCCTGGCGGAAATCCTATTGAGGATGGCTTTGGTAATATCATTGGATTTACCCGCGGGATTGATGATGCCTTGGACCCGGATGCTGAGCACATAACCACAGACAGAAGGGAATATGGCGTTGGTTATAAAGGTATATTATTTGCAGGTAATGTTCTGACTTTAAACGCTATTTTTAGCAGTCACAACCGAGACGCCACCAATGGAGAAAGGCCTTTCCATTCTCAAGAGGACATATTTCTGTTCGACGGTGTTTATTCGCATCCTTTCAAAAAACATGTTATCACCACAGGTTTAAACTATAGAGATGAAAAACTTGACCAAAGAATTAATTGGACAGATAGCCCTCGAGCAACTATGAAGAATTTGGGAATATTCGTTCAAGACGAACTCAATTTAGGGCAGAGCTTAGATTTAGTTTTAGGTTTGCGATATGATGATATAAACAGCAGCCTCTCAAAAGATTCCGCCTTCAGTCCGAGATTTGCCGTAAAATGGAATATAGGCTCAAATATGAGCTTAAGAGGAAGTGTTGGCGCAGGATTTAAAGTCCCTTACCTTTTTGCCGAAGACTTACATTTATGTTCAGCCGCCCCTCTGCTTGTTGTAAGCCCAGATATTGGACCGGAAAAAGCTTGGAGTTACAATCTAAGCTGGACATATAGCACTGCCAGATTCACACTGGACGCTAACGTATTTCGCACAGATATTCAGAAAAAAATTGCGCTTGACTATGATGAAGAAAATAATGTTGCCGTTTACGACAATGCAGGCGATGCTTATACCCAAGGAATTGAGGCAAGTATCAGAATTATGTTTTTGAGACCTTCTTTGGATTTATCAGGTTCATTCTCTTATACTAATGCCATGTTCAAAGAAAAGCTTGATCCTGAATACGAACACAGCGACCATATCATGCGCGTTCCTGATATAACAGCTCGCATAGGTCTAGAATATTATGAGAGAAAGCTTGGACTTAAGTTTTATTTTGGAGGACGGTTTATTGGAAGGCAATATATTGTGAGAGAGATGATTATCGAAGGACAAGAAGAACTCGAATACCATATAGATCATGTCGCCTCTTATTCCATTGGAGGTAACATGATGACGTGATGCACCTCCTCCGGGAGTTTGTTATACTTCCGGAAGAGCAAACAATCTATTTAGGAGGTGCTTTAATGTATTATATGGGTATTGACCATCATAAACAATACTCTCACATCACGGTCTTGAATGAGAAAGGAGAAGTGGTCAAGGCCGAGAAGGTCTGGAATACTGGAAGAGAGGTCAAGGGATTCTTATCCGGTCTGGATGATAAGATTTCAGGAGTAGTAGAAGCTGGTTATTCCCACTACACGATGATGGATTTAATGGAGTCTGAAGGAGTGAGTATGAAGATAGCTCACCCAGAGCAGGTCAAGGCGATAGCCAAAGCCAAGATTAAAACCGACAAGAGGGACTCACGGATATTGGCGTATTTACTTCGGAGCAATTTAATCCCTGAGGTTTATTGTCGGGACAAGGAGAATCAGGAGTCACAGCGGGTTTTAAGGCATCGAGTTACTTATGTACGCATGCAGACGCAAGTGAAGAATAGGATACGAGCGTTGCTTGCTAAGCAGAGGGAGGAGGTTCGCCAGATAGTGGTGCTGGAAGAGAATCTTTTCAAGGAAAGTGGTCGTAAGGTTTTAGGAAGTTTAGATTTACCCGGGAAAGATCAGCAGATGCTGGAGTCATTGCTAGAGACGCTTGAACACCTAAAGGGGAAAATCAAACTGTCTGATGCCCTTGTCAGGGAGATCTTGCGCAGTAGTGAGGGAGCCCGGCTTATCAGTACCTTACCCGGTTTTGGGGAGTTCTTCTCTGTTTTAGTGTCTGTAGAGATAGCGGATATCAGCAGATTCGACTCGCCTGGGAATCTTCACAGCTATGCAGGCTTGATTCCATCAACTCATGCTTCAGGGGGGAAGATTTATCATGGCAAGCTTGTTCATCAGGGGAACAAGTGGCTCAGGTGGGCACTTGTGGAAGCTGTATGGCCAGCAGTCAAGTCTGATTTTGATATAAGAGTCTATTATCAACGGATGAAGAAGAGGAAAGGAGCAAACTCAGCCAAGGTGGCTACAGCTCGAAGATTATTGACCATAATTTACCGTGTGATGAAAGAGAAGAGAGCATACATTCCTTATAAAAGAGAAAAGCATACGGCTGCCTTCTCTCACATCTAACGAGCCTTATTGGTTGCGTTCTGAGGGAGGTTAAGGAGCCGTGTCCGGATATTACGGTGTGTGCAGAGCCAATCTTATGATTGGGGGCACGGATAGAAGGATGGTTCAAAAGACCGAAAAAAGGAGGGTAGATAAAAAAGAATAAAAAAAACTTGCATTATGTCATCATAGAAGATGTGAGGGAATCCCGGATCCGAGCGAAGTTTCCTCGCTGGGGAAACTGAGAGTGTTTTTGACATCATACAATCTGATCATCCTGAATGACATCAGCACGGATTTGTGAGTGCGAACTTTGGATAGATGTATCTGGCAATCCTGCTGCGAGACGATATATAATAGAGGCCAATGACACTTAAGTTAGATTTTCTAGATAAGGCGCTCTTCATCGAACACTTCGGGGAAGATGTATACATTGTCGGCGGCTATGTCCGCGACAAGATCCTGGGATGCGCCAAAGATGAGGGGATAGATATTCTGATCACTCATTTTACTATCGAGCAGATTATCGATCGTCTTAAAGAATACGGTAA
>CAZIMJ010000007.1:0-11258 GCA_964540205.1 uncultured Eubacteriales bacterium
GGGCCGGAATCCGGACAGGTGGAGAGCTGGGTAGAGGCCGGCACCCGTCCCCACTAGAAGCACCACGGCCAGCATTTGCAGACCGAGTGTTCCGTCCGGACGCAGCGCCAGCGACTTGTCGCTGATGGCATTGACTATGGGCAGTAGCAGCCAGACAAGCACCAATGACCCAACCAGAGCGATCAAAGTCATGAGCATCGACTCGCTCAGGAATTGGCGCACCAGCTGCCCCCGCCTTGCCCCGATCACCTTGCGCATCCCCACTTCGCGCGCCCGCTTGGCCGACCGGGCGGTGGTCAAATTGACGAAGTTGATGCAGGCCATGATCAGAATGAGAAGCCCGATCAGGGAAAAGAGCGTGACATAGGTGACGGCCTTCGCTCCCCTTTGACTGAAGCGGAGGTGGATATCGCGGGCGGGAAAAAGCGCCACGTCGGATTTCCACTCTGGTACATGCTCCTGCATGATCCCCGCGATCTTGGCGTTCACTGCTCCGAGGTCGGCGTCTTCCCGCAGCCTTACGTAATTTCGGTAGGCGACCACATCCCAGGTATCGATGGTCATGCCGGAGCGGGTAACGAAGTCGATCGGTAGCAAGTAGTCGAAATCCAGATGGGTGTTTCTGGGGAGGTCCGCAACCACGGCCGTTACCCGGAAATCGTGCCAGGTGCCCCACCACTCGAAATTCATGGTCTTTCCCATCGGATCCTCATTCCCGAAGTATTTATGGGCTGTGCTCTCGGTCAGCACGATCGAATCGGTATCGTTCAACGCGCTGCTCGGAGTGCCTTGCAGAAAATCCAGGCTGAAAATGTCAAAGAAGCCGGGATCTACACCGACCACATCTGCGCTGAAGTTTTTTTCCTCGAATCGCAGGGGAGAGCTGATCGGCCCGAAGTGCCGGGAGAAGTGGGTGATTTCGGGATATCGGTTCTGCAGGGCCGGGCCCAGAGCCCCACATCCATAGGTCGAGAATTCCGATGAGCCCGGCTGCCTGTAGATCACCCAGTGGGTGTGATCGGCATGCTCATGCCAGCGATCGTAGCTGAGTTCATCCCGCACCCACATGGCGATCAGCAGGAAACAGGCCATGCCTACAGTCAGGCCGGCGATGTTGATAATCGAATACCCTGTGTGCCTCCGAAGAAGGCGGATCGCGATCATTAGGTGATTTTTACTCATGGCTGTCATCCAGTAGATTTGATGATAAAGATAAGACGGCAGCAGACAGATGATCTGTCTGATGTACCAGCCGCTTGCCCGCATCCGGCCCCTGTCTCTCTGGATCCGCCGGTGAATTTCGGCAAAGTCACCGGGAACGGATTCTGTGTCGGTGCCGCAGAGAAACGCCTTGAGAATCCTCTCGAGGGCGGAAGGTGGAGTGTCTTGACGCATGCGGCTTGTCCTTTAGGTGGAGCGGCCGGAAAACCGTTCCCAGAGCCGGTCTGTGATCCGCTTATGCTCTTCGAGCGCGGCAAAGCCTTCCTTGGTGATGCGGTAAATCTTCTTGCGCCTGCCGCCACGGACGGCGGTCGCTTCCCCCATCTCGGAGACGATCAAGCCCGCCCGTTCCAGCCGTCCGAGAGGCAGATGAGCGGAGGCCAGGTTGACCGTCTTTCCTGTCAGCTTCGTCAGATAGTCCGTGATGGCCACCAGGTAGGCCCCCTCTTCCAGATTGAGGACGGCCATCATGATCAACTCTTCCTTCCGTGTCAGTTTGTGCATGGTGTTCTCAATATCTTTAAACATTCTTTAAACATATTCATTTATATATACGTGCGAATCTGAAAAAGGTTGTCCTGGGCGGAGGAAATCATTCTGCTGGCTAATACTTACTCAGGATAGAGGTCGTTCCACCATTCGGGCTGATGCTTGAGCCAGCGGTCGAACCAGGCCAAGATGGTTTTGGTCCAGAGGATCCTTTTGTTGTATGTCATGATGTGATGATTCTGATCCAATACTTGAATGTACTCTACCTCCCGTCCCAATACTTTCAGGGCGGTAAACAGCTGCGTGCTCTCCCCCGGAGGCACGTTGGTATCGACCGAACCGTGGAGCAACAGTAGCGGTGTAGTTATTTTATCAGCGGCGAATAGTGGACTCTGGTCAATGTAGATGTCGGTAGTGTAAAATTTTATGTGTGAAATAGTGTACGCATAGAAAAAAAGGCTCTTTTCCTTAAAATAGGGATTGCGAAAAACCTAGTTAAGAAAGGAGAAAGAGCCTGATGAAAATCAATCTTAGCGTAACAGAGTTTTTGAGCGTATGCAAGGCGATCCAGCTGCGACCAGAGAGGATACTTAAAATGATACGCACCGAAGTCAGGGTATCCATAGGGCGCTATCTGAGTGAGTTGATGAAGATAGAGCTTGCTGAGTATTTGGACCCTAAACCCTATGAACGTAAAAAGGGTGAGAGCAATCATCGAAACGGTTTCTATCATCGTAACTTTACCCTCAAAGGTATAGGGCCTGTGTTTATTGCCATACTCTGTTCAGCCCATATTCATCCTTGAACTTGCTGATTAATTCGATTTTCTCCTCTCCGGTAAGGCCCCGGTTAAAAAATTATTTAGCCGGATTGAATTTTATAATTTTAATCTTTTAATCACCGGTTTTTGTAAAGTTCCAGATCCAAGACGTACCCTGCCCTTTTCCGGAATACTGAGAAAGCATCACATTTCCAGATACTGGCGTGCTCAAAGAGCCGGAGATGGTCTTGCCGGCAGTGGAACCCTCAAAAATCACCTCATCGGCAGCAAAGCCCCACTCGAAAGGAAATTTAGCTGGACCACCTGCACCACTTATAACCTCAGTGCCAACACAGAAGGGGGAATCTATATCACAATGTAAAGAATAAGTTTTCGCTTTATTATCGATGACAAGCATGACACTTGTGCCCCCATCGCTTTCTCCACTCATAGGGCCCAAAGAGCCTGAACCTTGGGCAGTTTTAACACTCCTCGTCTCAGGCTGGTTAGTATGAATTATTATATCTTCCATCCTAACTGATAAGTTGTAATTTCCAGTAATTGTGAGTTCATCAAAGTAATCTTCAGCTTGATATGAATGAGTATATATTAATGTAACATGAACGGTGGCATCTTCTTTAAGTTCTCTTTTGTATGTTACCGTCCCGCCAGTGGGTATTGGCAATGTATTCGTCCATGAAATGTTTCGTTTATAGATAATAACGCCTGTCCAGTCACCACCAGATTCTATCTTAATTTTCTGCTCTGCTATCTTATCTTTTATTTCAGTCTCTGATAAGGGGAGGGATTCCGTATCAAGTATATCACAGGAATTATAAGCATATATCATATCTTCGGTTATCTCACCCGACTCAGGGGCTTTATACAAAACCGTGACTGATCTGTTGCTCACGGTGAAAACCCTTAATTCAGGATCAAATGTGCTCTTTTCGCCATTAAGGATCTCTCCTTCCAGAGCCTGGACTGCAATCCTATTAAATTCCCCCGAATTACGCCCCTTTCTATCTTTAAAACTTGTTAACTCTATGCTTATCTGCTCATCTGGTTCTACGACATCTTTCTCAGGCTTTATCTGACACGAAACCGGTGTTTTTTCAAAATCCCAAAGAAGCTCATTTATCGGTCTATCTTTTCTGGTTTTTGCATCCGGGTTAGTAAACATCATGCGATAGTGGGCTGGAATAGGGTCTTTATGTTTTCTTTCAGTTACCCAGGTCTGAATATGCTCTTGCGGTTTACCATTATAATAAAGTTCTAATATAAACCTTGAAGTTACCGGTTTTCCATCAATGCTGGAAACCTCATCCAGGCCAGCTTCATAGCTCCCTTTGAATTTATACTCGCTTTTCCTTTGCTGTAAATCCTTGTTTGCTATATGTAAGTATTGTGTGGTAAAAGCCTCAACCAGCCTCGAGAGCACGCTGATCGGGTACATATATTCCCAACTATCAGGTTCAAGGTGCTTGCAGTTCTCTATGGCTTGCTTAAATCTTGGATCATCAGGGTCAAAAATCTCCATTCCCTTTATTTGAGAATCCATGCATTTGGCCCATTCTGCTTGCTTTTCATCGAAATCTGGATTGTGCTTATTAACGAATTCTTCAAGAACTGCTATCCTCTTACAACAATAGCTACAGTCAGATGAAACTGATCTTACTGGTAATGAACTGATTAAAATCAGGAAAAAATTTAAAATTAGTAATTTTCTCAACATATTCAAGAAAGAAACTTCCTTTTTGAATTTGCTCTGATTTCTACACATTTTTGCTAAATTTTGACCCTTTTACTTCCTCTATTGCCATTACTATAATGAACAAATATATCCTGTCAACGAGAGATTCGAAAGCAAGAGATTATCTCAGTGAAAATTCCGGAATAATCTGGGATGAACTCTATTTTGCGTATGTTCTTCAATATATTCTTTATAAGGCAAGATATCACCAAAATTTTTAAATTTCGAGATCCGGCCCAGTCTTTTTATCTTGTGGTACTTTTGACTATTATTGATTAGAGGCGGGAAATAATAATCTTTGCTATCCGGCACAGTTGTTCCATGTTAAGAAAAAGCTCTCCCTCTAGATTTACGAAAGTTGAAAGCAACACTGCCTTATTCCCTTTCCTGAAAATGAGAAGAAAACGAAGCTCACTAAAATTCGGGCCCTCAAATGCCTCGTCTCCAATGTCAGGAACCGAAGCATAGAAATTACCCTCCAGATTCTTCCACTCTTCGTACATAGATGAATCCTTCACTGCTACCATGAGAAACATGTCTTTGTCCACAAGAGCAAAATTTAAATCGCCTCCGGCACCTATTTGGGGATCTTTGGGAATTAACTTGATTCCCTGCAGCCCTGTCACCTTTTCGACATCGGACACAGACAGCAGTTCTTCAAAATCAGTGCCGAGTCCAATAGTGAATATAAAGAAAAATATCATAAGCGCTGCCAGAAAATTACTTTTTTTATCCATTTTTATCCCTCCCTTAGTATAAGCGAGATATCTTGCATACGAAAAAATATAGGAATTCCCTTTTAGTGCTCGCCACAAATCCATCACAGTTTTCCGCGAGCTCCACCGACTGACGTACTTAAATAACCATATCATACTCAAGATGGCAGCGTCAATTGCCCAGAAATAGAGACAGAGGGGCAAAAACAGCAAAACCCTCAGCATTAGGATAGATTACACCGCTCAAATCGACAAAAAGCAGCCTCGGATGCTTTCAGAAATACTCTCCCTTTTCCTCCTTGGAGCAAGAAAAGCGGTCTATAGAGACCTCTCCCATGTACGTAACAAATTTTGACTAAAAACGCCTAATTGTGGTTAAAGATGACTAAATGGAAAACTGTCTTTTAATCCTGAAAATCGTATCTTCCAGGGGAGGATTTGAATCCCCGACCTTTGGATTCGTATTCAGGCGCTCTGAAGGCTAATTTTGATCATAAATAATTATCTCCAATTCTATACAAATTGCTCAGTTCCCGCTTGAGCTTTTCCAGCCTCGCTTTAATCTCCGCGATCTCTTTCCTTATTTTACCCAAATCATAGAAAAGGATCCGGAATGCTCGGCGGACCCTTTCTTCATCAGACATCTAATTTCATTGTAGAACGAGATTCCAATTCGTCAAATGTTGTCCGTACCTAGATCATGCCAAGGCTCAATCCCCTTTCTATGTAAGTTTTATATAGAGGGATTTATTCTATATAGTAAGAGTGTCTTTAGGATTTGTGAGGAAGAAGTACCTATTTCTTATTAGCTATACTAATCTTAATGTTGATGGTTGAAGGAATGCCTAAACGTGCATTCCCATTACTGTTATAAATAGAAGATAGACTTCTTCTGCTTTGTCACCAGTTTGTCACAGGAAATGCTTAAAATCGCCTAATCTTGCGTATGGATGCTTAAACGAAAAAAATTAAAAAATGACTACTCTACAGGGAAAACCGGGAAAATAAGGTGGGGTCCCTCAAGTACACAAACTTAGAACCTTCCTGAAACATTTCAGCATGGCTCCTTTATTATGCGAACTAACTCAGTTTGCATGAAGGAGTCTTTTCCTCTTGACAATGCTGATTCGGGATCAGAGTAAAAATTCATATGTACGGATTCAGAAATCTCGTGGCATTAGGGAAGTCTACATGGAAAAAGAGGATGGTATCGGTAGTACCGTAGATGCAATCGAGAAACTCGGCTTTGACTGACTTTCCCATTTCCGCAGCAATTTCTATTTCACGACAATCACGTTCATGGTCATCTTACCGTCTTCGGTGTCGATTTCCTCTTTCTCGGGATTGGTTGGATCGAAGACCATCTTCCCGTCGACTAAGAAGGCGTAGTGGTGCTTTCCTGCTGGCAAGGCGAAGTCTGCCGACCATCCCAATTCCCTTTTTAGCAAGAAATTTGATACCGGGACCCACCCTATCCCAGCCACACAGACGAATTTCGCATCCTGATGCCCTCTGAGCTCAAAGCGGATATTTGCCCCGGCCGGCTTTTCCCCGTTAAGTTTATCCAAATACGCTTTTGCCGCAGACAGAGATGAAATTTTTTCCTCCGCACCTGTTTCATCGGCTTGAATTTGCGATGCAAAGCTTTTCCTTGCCATATTCACATCGCCATTCGTCAAGTGAACGAGGCCCTGATAAAAGTTCGTTATTGTATCTTTACCTGTATTCACTTCGAGCCACTCATCAAAGAAGACTTTGGCGTTGGCGTATTTATTTTCATGCAGTATGCAGCTCGAAAACACGTGCCGCAGCGTCTCCGATCTTCGCTCTTGAGGTATTCCGTCTTGTATCTTTCGGTAATGCTCTACAGCAGCCTTGGAACCCTTCATTAAATAAGTCTCCCAAATCTGCACAATGGGTGCATCGGGAAAGAGCGAGCGCCAGAGATGGGATTTTTTCCCTTGCTTCAGCATCTCTTTCAAATTGAAGTGATAGGGGTTTTTGAAATCACCCGCATAGTAATTATAGGCGTCCCCGGTGGTGAGGTTGATCACGTTGCTGTAGATCGTTCCGACAAAGCGCGGTTGTTGTGTGGCGTCGAGGATATCTCGGATTGTCTCCAGATTAACCTCTCGCTCTTTGAACATCCGCTCTGCGATCGGGTAGCGCCAACAGGGGGTGCCTCCATCGGCAGGGCCGCGCGTAAAAATGTTGAAGTTGGTGGAGACTAGGAAAGGATTATTGGATATACGGATGCCGCTTTCATTGATAGCCGCCAGATTTCCTTCTTTGTCAGCAAGATGTATCTGGGCGTTTGTGAGATGCATTTCGTATTCTTTTGTCAGATTGATAACATCCTGGACAGTTGAACACCTTCGCAATATGTGTTCGACTAAGGCCTGATCACCTTCAGGAAATGTTTTCCTTTTTCCCCATTCTTTCCAGTCCGATTCTGGAATAGCCGGGAGAGCGTTGAAATCGAAAAACAATCCTGCTTCGTTGAAACCGCCTTGAATGAAGCTGTCCGGCGTTCCGTAGGTAAATGACACCGCACCCAGAAGATCTCCTTCGCTCGGGAGGACGTTCAAGTATGTGTTGAAATCGAAATAAAAATCCTCGTTGTTTCCGGCCCAAACGATATTGTCCTTTGTCTTCCCCGAAATGATTGTGCAAGGCAAGACAATGGATGCTGTAATTAAAGCCAGAACTCCGGTTGTAATCCAGAATCGCGTCATGATGAACCTTCTTTCGAGAGAATATTGAACTTTCTTATATTACATTCGTGAATAAATAACATCAAGATCGTCTAAGGCTTGCTTCATCATCTTCAAGCGTGTTTGAATGTATACCCTTTCTGTCATCCCTATACTAGCATGTCGCATAAACCGTTTAATAATCAGAGGTCAACACCCGTCTCATGTAACAGTGTGGCACATGTTCTACGCAGGTCTCTAGGCTGTAATGCCTCAATGCCTGCTCTTTGACATGCTGCATTAAATGAACGTCTAACTAAATAGAATCCTAAAATTCCCCAAAAGCATCAAGAAGGAATTACTCCAGTTTATTGTGTGTAACATTCTTCAACTCCCCGGGTGAACCTAAGATCAAAATGGAATCCCCCGATTGAAAACGGTAGTCAGGCTTGGGGAGCACAATATCCCTCTCATCCTTTTTCATGTTGCTTTTTTGTTTAATGAGAACCACTTCCACACCAAAGCGATTCCTTAAATTTAACTCTCTCAAGGTTTTATTGATAAACTCACTGGGAATTTCGATTTCACTCATAACCTGCCCATCTATGAGTTGAACCTGTTTTAATTTGTGAAGAGAACTGATATAACTGGAAACCGAAGAAACAGTATCTCGTTTAAGCATCTCGTTATTGTAAGCTTTGATGAGATCATTTTTGGAAATCGTTCCAATAAAAATTCTTTCACTATCGTTGTTTACGATGGGTAATTCATCAATATTCAGCTCACTAAACGCTTTCATAATAATGTCTAATGTGTCTTTGGGAGTAAAATAGTGGAGAATCGGGGTTAATAAATCGTAAGCAAGGACGAGAGTATCCAGGGCTTCTGATTCGTGGAGAACTTTTCGCACATTCTGAATAGAAACCACACCTAAAAGATGTCCATCTTTATCAACCACGAAAAAATCAGAATGTGGACTTTTCACCGTTAAGTCCATTATGTTGTGGAAGGGTGTATCGAGAGAGATCCGCTCACAATCTGTACTCATCACCTGTGATACTTGCAGAGATCGTAAAACATTGAGTTCCTGCCCCCGAAAAAGGCTGAGTCCCCTCCGTGACAATTTGAGAGTATAGATAGAGTCCTTTTTGAGTCGAGTGGTGATTAAAACACTAATAATACAAGCAATCATCAATGGCAGAATGATTCTATAATCATCCGTCAATTCAAAAATGATCAGGATGGAAGTTATCGGGGCGTGCATAGCCCCCGCCGCAACTGCGCTCATTCCAACTAAGGCGTAAGCTTTTGGAGATGCAGTGGAAGCAGGCATCAGGCTATGAACCACCGTGCCAACGAATCCACCTAGGGATGCACCCAGGAATAACGATGGCGCAAAAATGCCGCCAGACCCGCCAGAACCAATGGTTATGGATGTCGCCATTAATTTCAACCCTATGAAAAGCAAAAGAAAATACCATGTAAGAGAAGATTGCAAGGCTAAATCAATCGTTTCATACCCCACTCCAAAAATATGAGGGAAGTAAATTCCAATGGCGCCGATGCACAATCCACCTAAGGCTGGCTTTAAAAAGTTTGGGATCCGAAGCATTTCGAAAAGATCTTCCGTCTTGTATAACAAATTAATGAATGCTAGAGCCAAGAATGCCGCTAAAACACCCAGAATGGCGTAGGGTATCATTTCAAATACGCTCACCAATTGGTATTTGGGAATGACAAAGGCAGGGAAGTCTCCTAAGAAATGGCGGGAGATCACCGTGGCAGAGACTGAGGAAATAACGATGGGGCTAAACTGAGAAATGCCAAAATCGCTTAGGATAATTTCCATAGCAAAAAGTGCCCCGGCAATGGGAGCGTTAAAAGTGCCAGCAATGCCGGCAGCAGTTCCGCAAGCGACTAGTGTGCGGAGACGAGGGCCGGTAACTCTTAAAACTTGGCCGATGGCGGATCCGATGGCGGACCCGATTTGCACGATGGGGCCTTCCCTTCCAACTGAACCGCCCGATCCAATAGACACGGCAGAGGCCAACACTTTTGCAATCATTACCCGGGGACGGATGGCTCCTGCCTGCATGACAATGGACTCCATGACTTCGGGTACTCCATGACCTTTTGCTTCTCGAGCAAAGTAATAGACGATCGGCCCGACAACCAAACCACCCAGAGCGGGTGCACAAAGCTTCACATACCAGGGCAGCTGCAATACGTAGTCCAGAGTGTAATGCCACGTTCCGAAAAAAAGTCCTTGAAAAAAGCGAATTGCGAAACGGAAAAATATTGCGCCAAATCCACCGGCTACGCCAATGATAACAGCAACCACAACCATAAAGGTGTGTTCAGTCTTTTTTAAGCGCTTAATTTCATTGACAAGAATACGGCGTATTGTGAGAGAAATGGCGTGTACTTGCAAGTGCTTCAAAATCCAAGTTGTTTTGTTGTATTCTACTACATACTCTTGAGTAAACTCAATGTGGAAGAGGCTCTCACGATCTCAGAACTTCGACTTGATAACTTAAGTTATTCTATTGAATGGAAAAACCGTTTGATTTGCTCTACGATTTGGAAAGAGGTCCAGGAAGGGTCCCTCTAGGTACCAAACTTAGAACTTTTCTGCGACATTTCAGCATAACTCCTTTGATACACGAACTCGAACAGTTTGCTTGAATGAGTCTTCTCACAGTGCAATAGAGCGGAATGTTTGTGAAAGAAAGTGCGACATGGCTGTACTATTTCGTCATGACCTAGATTTAAACGCATAGACTTTTGCTAGAGATGATTATTGAAACTTAGTATAATGCGAAAAAAATGGGATAGACATGATTTATGATACTGTATTTTTGATAAAAACAAAGATGAGGTTGTTTCTTCTAGGTGTATGTATCCTTGGATTGACAGGTTGGATATCCTCTGTTGAGCAGGACCAGGTCATATCTGTTGAGAAGCTCTTAAATAATTTGCAAACAGAACATTTTTCAGGAAAACCCATCGATCTAGATCTTGAAGAAGCGGATATTGAAACGCTTCTAAAGAATTTAGAGGATTCTTCTGGCCTATCATTCAAACTCAGTCCGGATATTTATCAGTTGTCTGAAGAAAAAAAGACCTATAATTTCAAGCAAGTTCCCTGGGATCAGGTTTTGTTTCTCGTTCTCAAGGAGTTTCGCCTCGAAGCAGTTTTGAGTGACGATGTTGTTTGTATACAGCCAAAGACTGGTAGTTTAAAATGGATCATCAGAGAAGACCAGCTTCAATCGCCAAAATCTTTCCGAATTCGTCTTTTTCTGTATGTCTTGATCTTTGTGGTGGTGGCGGGCGGAGTGGCAGGATTCTTGCTATACAAAAGAAGGCTCACCACTAAAGAAGAAGCGTCAAAGAGACTTGTCATCGATCCAGAAATAGCCGATGAGGCGACTAAAAAGGTGACTTATTTATTTGATGTGGAAAAAGTCTACAGAAATGAAGATATATCCCTCCGGTCCCTATCCGAAGAGTTGGCTATTCCCTCTTACCAGCTCTCCTGGATCCTCAACGAAAGAATGAACATCACCTTTTCTGTTTTGGTTAATACATATCGAGTAGAAGAAGTGAAAAAAAGACTGGCTTCC
>CAZIMJ010000008.1:0-19401 GCA_964540205.1 uncultured Eubacteriales bacterium
AACGCAACTTGTGTTCATACGATCACGGATTTCGAAATACAGACTTATGCGCCGAAAGCATTGACAACGGATTCCGCATTTTGAATAATGGTAAGTCTTCCAAAAAAGGAATAAGGAGTGGTGCAATGAAAAATTTAAAAACATACGTCATATTCAGACGTCTGACTTTTTTAACTGTATTTTTCTTGATTTCTGGTTTGATCCAGTTCTCTGCGCAACGGCCGCAGGAGCGGCCCCAGGATTGGGAGGTGCCGGAGTCCTGTACGAGTATCATGGTCGGACGACTGGCATCCACAGACGGGTCGGTCATGACAGCGCATTCCTGCGACGGCAATTACCGGACGTGGGTGAATATTGTGCCCCCAAAGAAGAATCCTAAGGGCTCGATGACAAAGATCTACCACGGCATCCTGCACAACGAGACTCCGTGGGATATGCGAAATGTGACTGTGGCTGGGGAGATCCCCCAGGTGGAAGCGACCTATGCTTACCTGAACACAGCCTACCCCTGCATGAACGAAAAACAATTGGCTATCGGTGAAACAACTTTTGGCGGCCGACAGGAATTGTACAACAGTGAGGGAATGTTCCTGATCGAAAATCTTCAAAGGATCGTCCTGGAACGATGCACAACCGCCCGAGAAGCGATCAAGCTCATCGGAGAGCTTGTTAAAGAATACGGGTATTGCGACCAGGGCGAGTGTCTCACCTTTGCCGACCCGAAGGAAGTCTGGCAGTTTGAGATCATGGGTGCGGGGCCATTGGAGATCGGCGCTGTGTGGGCAGCAGTCAGGATTCCTGACGACCACGTTGGCATCTCTGCGAATATCCCAAGGATCGGGGAGATCGACTTGGACAATCCTGATTTTTACATGGCCTCTGATAATGTGTATTCTCTCGCCGAGGAGATGGGCTGGTGGGACCCCAACAGTGGAGAGTCTTTCAAATTCTGGAAAGCCTACAGCGGCCGCAGACCTTTTTCGCAAAGAGAGTATTTTGTGCTCAGTCGAATGGCCCCCTCTCTCAACCTGGACATGAACGCTGAAGAGCTTCCCTTTTCCGTTAAACCAGAGAAAAAAGTCTCTATCAGGGACATGATGGCCTTTTACAGGCAGACCTATGAGGGAACGGATATGGACATGACCGTCAACCTCATGATCAAGAAGCGCGGAAGTGATGAGATGGTCAAGAGCCCGGCCGCCAATCCTTGGATATCACGGGACATGATGACTTTGCTCAATACCATAAAACCGGAAGTTGTTCAGCGCTTTCGGACGATCGCCATATCGGCTTGCGCCTATTCGCAGATCATCCAGTGTAGAGATTGGCTACCCGCTCCTATCGGTGGGGTCGCCTGGTTCTCGTTCGACAATCCCGGTCAGAGTCCGCGAATTCCGATATTTGCGGGGACGACCGAGCTTCCGCCCAGCTTTGAACGTTGCGGTCAGCACAGATTCCGGATGGACTCGGCAGCCTGGGCCTTCAGACGGGCGAACCGGCTGGCCACAGTGAGATGGGGGGAGGCCAAGTCTTACATCGAAGATGCCGTGAAAGAGTTCGAAGACAAAGCGTTTGTTGACCTTCCGGACGTGGAAAAGAAAGCTCTGGAGTTATACAAGAGCGAAGGCTCCAATCCGGATTCAGAGAAGCTCCGGCAGTATCTGACCAAGTACAGCAACGACTTTGCCCGCGCCACGATCCATAAATGGCTCGAGCTGGGCGATCACTTCTGGACCATGTTCGCCCGCGGCTTCTAATAAATGTAAATGGGGACAGGCTACTTTTTCGGGTAAATTCTTCATTTCTTATTAACAACAAATTCACGCGGTGGAGTCCCCCCATATTTTGTCCATTTTCTATAATGGTCTAAAATTTATTAGGAATAAAATGCCGGCTGTGGTCAGCAAAAGGGGGATGGTTTTTTGGGATTAAAAAGGAAGGGAATCTCCCCAGCCGGCAAAAGAGATCCATTATGAATGATGGGGCGATCTCCATGACCCTCGCTTCCTGACGTCTCATATGAAATCCAAATGCAGTGAGCGCTAGATGTATTCATCACAGACTAGTTAGACAATTGACTTGAGTCATATATTCCAAAAAAATAAAATATTGAATTTTTCCTACTGATTTCCCGGATTTTGAGATTGTTTGGAATGAATCAATGGTCTGTTTTGTCTAACTAATGTAATCCAACAAATTACGGAGGTCTGAAGTGAAGAGATTAAAAAGCACGAGAAAAGTATTAAGACATAACTTACCGACTCTTGCTCTGATTGGAATTCTGGCGTTGTCATTAACAAGCTGCGATAGCATATTTGGAACTGATGAGGAAGCTAGAATTACAGTTACCAATCAATATGGTGAATCATTGGACATTTATTTTGATGAAAGCCTACAGTTTACGCTTGAACATGAAGGTGAATCGACGATCGAGGATGTTTCCACCGGAGAGCATTCTCTGGAAGCTCGGATAGCAGACACTGAAGACGTCGTTTCATCAACAACGATAAACGTCGAGGATAAGGAGAATTATACTTGGACGATTGAATAAATGAACGTGTTGTTCAAAACATGGATTGATTAGCATTCAGTTTTTGCCTTTCATTCTGAGAGCAGCTGATACGTATTTTCCCTGGATTATTTCAGGGAGAAGAGCAAACATTGCTCGATTATGAATGATATCGATTTATGGAACAGGGAGATAGGAGGGCAACGAAATTAAATGTGTTTATATTGGAAAAGAGTACGCAATAAAAAGATCCAACTCAACCATAGAAACAATGGAGGAAAGAAATGATCAAGTTTAATAAGCAAGGATTAAATCCTGCATTGATCTTTCAAGTTTTACTATTGATCGGGATTTTAATGTTTTCAACGATCAGTTGCGACAGCATATTTGGGACTTCTGAGACAGCAGCCACTGAAGAAGAAGGTGAAGAAGCCAGGATAGTCGTGGAGAATCAGTTTGGCAAGACTTTGGATATTTACATGGATGGGGTCTATCAATTTACTTTATATCATGGTGATGATGAGAAAATTGACGATGTCACACATGATGAGCATGATCTTGAAGCTAAAAGAAAGGATACAAGTACAGTTGTGGCTTCAACAGAGATCGACGTTGTGTCTGATATTGATTACTATTGGGTGGTAGATGATCCTCCCGATATAAACGTGACCAATAACTATGGAAGAACTCTAAAGATCTATATGGATGGAAATTATATGTTTGACCTGGTTGATGAAGAGGACAGATGGATCGTGGACGTAGATTTTGGCGATCGATTTTTAAAAGCAGTCAGATCCAGCGATGACACCGAGGTTGCTTCGATCACTATAGATGTGACAGAGAATAAAGACTACTCTTGGACGATTGATTAGCCCCGATTTCTTCCAATGAAATGGACACAGTTGGATATATAAGAATGGCCTGTTCGGCACTGAAGGCTTCAGATGCTCAACTTGTCAGATAATTCAATTGATTAAAATCACGGGCTATTAGAAATAAGGGCTTCGATTGATCAAGGAATTGTGTAGGAGAAATGAGGCAGAAAAATGAGAAAACATTTGATTTTTCTGATTTTAACTTTGTTGATGGCCGGGGGCAAGATCCAGGCTTCTGAAACGCTTAAAAAGTTCAGTATCACTCTCAAGCCCACAGGGGTGTTAGCGATTGATGGTTATTATAATGATTATACGAAATTGAAAGATGTCCTGAATCTTGGCCTCGGCCTTGGGTTGGGCCTCAGGTATGAAATCAATGGAAATATATATGTCGATGCTGGTTACAGTTATAATTGGCTATCCGTGAAGGAAGAGTACAGACCGTTTGCTTATGAGCACCAAAACCCTGCTTTTGAGATGCAAACGTTATCACTGAACGGGAGCTTTTTTCTAAAATCCGGCTTTTTTATTGAACCATATCTCACTCTTGGAGCCGGAGTTTCATTCTGGAAGTTTAGCGAAGATACCTTGGGAGTCGGGGTGTGGCCGGCGCCAGGAAATCCGGAGGAAAGTTTTTCCGATTCCAGTCCTTTACTCAACATCGGGGTAGGGATCGAAGTGTTTGCCTTTAGCCATTTCGCTTTTATTTGCGAGGTGAAATACAATTATCTTTTCTCAAAAAACGAAATCAAATTTGGCACTGATGACTTCACGCAGCAAGATTTTTTAACATTGAGCATTGGTGTTATTTTTAACTTGAGAAAAAAATAATTTTTTAGGGTACAGAGGTTTTAAAGATGAAAAAATTTAGCACATATGCAAAAAAATGGGAGAAGTACTTCGTCATCGTTGCAACTTTTGGATTTTTGGCCTTATCGGTCACTAACTGCAAAAGTCCCACCAGCCTCAATGACGAAGGAGAGGCAGATATCATCGTTTACAGTAAGATAGATGAGGTTTTGGATATATACATGGACGGAGTTATGCGGTTTTCGATCAGATATAAAAACACAATTGAGCTGGACAATGTTTCTTTGGATACGCATGAATTAGAGGCAAAGAAAACAGGCACTGACATTATTCTTGCTACAGAGTCTATTGATGTCACAGAAGAAGCAAATTACACATGGCAGATTGAAGATCCTGCAGATATCAATGTGGAGAACCAGTTTGGAGAGGCCTTGAAAATTTATATGGACGACGAATATCAATTCGATCTTGTGGATGAAGAAGACAGGTGGATTTTAGATGTTCCCTGGGGAGAGCATTTATTGATCGCTTTAAAACTGAGCGATGGTATACAGATCGCCTCCAAGGTAATCAATGTCACCGAAGATAAAGATTATACATGGATAATTGAGAAAATTAAATAGATAAAAAGAAATATTGGGATCTTTTATCCTTTCTTTTTAGGCGGTGATTTTATGATTTGGAATTGTTTCAATCGGAGGCGCGATCTGAATCATAGGTCAGATTATATTTATTGCATCAAAAAAGGGGCTTTAATAAGTGAATATAAAATGTTTTGAGGAGAGGAAAAATGAAAAAAGTAATAACAATGGCTATTGTTATGTGTTTTTCCCCTTTTTTTGTTTTTGGACAAGGAATAATCGAAAAGATTGAGATCGAAGGGAATGAAAGAGTCACAAACGAGACTATTCTTTATTATCTATCTTCACAGGATGGTGATTATTTTAGTGAAGATTTGTTGGTTAAAGATTTTAAGGTTTTGTGGTCGACAGGATTCTTTTCCAATATCCGGATTGAGAAAAGAGACGGGGCAACGGGGAAAATTGTAAAGATCATCGTGGAAGAAAATCCCGTCATTAGAGAGATTATTTATAAGACCGGGAAAAAACTCAAAGAGGACAATATTGTCAACAAATTGAAGGAGAATAATGAATACCTCCTCCCTTATTCCTACTATAGCCCCAATGGAATCCAAAAAATTCAAAAAACGATCGAAGGCCTTTTGTTGGAAAAGGGGCTTTCAGCAGGAAAGGTGAGTACGGAACTAAAGTCAGTTGGGAAGAATGAATTAGAAGTTTTATTCAAAATCGACGAGGGGCCGAAAATCAAAGTTAGTGGATTGACTTTTGAAGGAACTCCTCAATTACCAGAAAGCATCCTTATGGGGGCTTTTAAGGAGAACAAGAAGCATGGCCTTCTTGCATGGATAGGAGGAAAGGATACGTTTAAAGCAAACAAACTGAGCGATGATATAGAAAATCTCAAGAAAACCTACCATGAACATGGCTACATGGAAGCTGTTATAGGCGAGCCAAAGGTTGAAGATGTTGAAAAAAGAACGATTTTTCTGAAAAAACAGACAATGAAACACGTCGTGATCCCTGTAGATGCGGGAGAGCGTTACACCGTTGGTGAGGTAAAGGTCGAAGGAAACACGTTTTTCAACACAGAGTATCTTCGTTCTTTGATCAAATATAAAGAAGGGGAAAGCTATAGCACGAAATCAAGAGAAAAAGCGATCGAAAAAATGGGGGAGCTCTATCAGAACTTTGGCTATCTGTACACGCAGATTCGGCCGGTTGAAAGCCTTGACCCTAAGAATAAACGTGTCAATGTGACTTACAATATTTATGAAGGAGAGGTGGCTTATCTAAAAAGACTGGAAATTCAGGGAAACACATACACAAAGGATAAGGTCATAAGGCGAGAAATGTTGATGAGAGAGGGAGACAGGTTCAGCTTTGCGTTGTTTAAAGACAGCCTTCTGCGATTGAATCAACTTGGGCTGGTGGAACTCAGTGGCGAGCCTGAAATCAATCCAGATCCGGAAGATCCGACTCAGATAGACGTTAACCTTAAAGTAACCGAATTGCAGAGGAACAACATCCAGTTTAGTGCCGGATACAGCGGTTATCAGGGAGCATTTATTGCCATCAGTTACGGGACTGTGAATTTCCTTGGCGCGGGAGAACAGATGGACGTCATGTTCCAATACGGAAAGAGAGTTAAGAATTATATGTTCAGTTTTACAGAGCCCTATATCTTTGATAAACCGATGTCGTTAGGGTTCAGCGTTTATAACCGGTATTATGTGTATCCAGGACTTTATGACCGAAAATCTGTGGGGAGTAGTCTCCAATTTGGGACGAGGATCAAGGAGTATTGGAGAGCAAGCCTGTCCTACAGCTACGAATATTTGACTCTCCAAGCTCCATCTGAAGAGTTGGACGAGGATGCGTATTACGGAAACAGTGCTTACTACGGAGGGGTTTATGGATATGGCAATTACAGAGTGAGCAGTATTACTCCATCTATATACAGAAACACCGTTGACAGCCCTTTAACACCATCGAGAGGGTCACTTTATCTGTTAAGCTGCAAATTTTCTGGAGGAATTTTAGGAGGAGATATCGATATTGTAAAACCGCGACTTGAATTGTCCCGATTTATTCCCACCTACAGGAATCATTCGATCGGACTTCATCTGGAGTATCAATTCACACACTCGCTGAAAGATTCCGAGGTGCCCTATTGGGAGAGATTCTATCTGGGAGGGGAAAGGTCTATAAGGGGCTATGAAATCTATACGATCGGCCCACGTAATTCCGATGGAAGGCTTATTGGGGGCAGCAAATCCTTGGTCTTCAACTTCGAGTACATCATGCCTGTCGGGGGCCCTCTCCACGTTATCCTTTTTTACGATGTAGGAAATGCATATGCTGAGGATGAGAATTTCAGTTTCGGTAACCTGTACACGTCTGCTGGTCTTGAGGCAAGAATATTTGTCCCTGCTTTACGTGTGCCTTTTAGGCTCATTTTCTCCTACAATAATAAATTAATTTATAAAACTGATAGCCATTTTAACTTTCGTTTTGCCATTGGCACCACTTTTTGAGTAAATAAGCATAAGGTCAGATAGTCCTTTTTTTGCTCTAACTCTGTCTCTCCCTCCTTTTTTAAATCTTAAGGAATAGTACAATTTTTTGGAATAAATTGAACAAGAACAAAGTCTAATCAATTGAAACTGGAAACACTGAGATGAAAAAAATAGAAAGGAGAAAACAATGAAAAAAACACTGACTGTATTTGCCATGTTTGCGGTAATTGTCTTGTTTGCAGTTGATGGTTTTGCTCAAACTTTTCAGGGAAGAAGAGGGAGAAGAGATCGCATGAATCAATCGCCGTCGCGGATACTCAGAGCGCTCAAAGCCAATCAAGAAGAGCTCAAGATCACGGATGACCAACTCAAAGCTATCGAAGATCTGGCGTATTCATTCGAAGAAAAAATGATCGACGCTAGAAGCGAAGGGAGCAAGCAGCGATTGGAGTTACGGAAACTCATGCAGGACCGGGGGAATTTCGATTATGCAAAATTGAAGGAAGCGCTTTCTAGTGCCTCCGAATACAGACATGATATGATGATTGACGGATTGAAACTGAAAGACGAGATAGACAAAGTTCTCACACCAGAACAGAAAGAAGCCTTGAAGTCCATGCGGCAGGAGAGATTCAAAGACAGAAAGGAAAACCTTAGAGGAGGCAGTGGAAGAGGAAGAATGCAAAGACTTCCTATGAATAGACGACAGATAAAAGAAGACTTTTAAGAATCCTAATCCCACAGGGTCAGCCTTGATTTGCACACATCTCAAGGCTGGCCGTTCTTGCTTCCGCCTATTCAAAGTTTCGAAAGATTGAGTGAATCATCATGAATTATAAGCGTAAAACTGCTAAAATAATAAGCGATAGAAACGATAAGGAGTAAGAATGAATTATCAAACTAAAACAAAAGGCCATTCTTTGAATATCAAACAGTCCCTCATCGCGTGTGCCATAGGAATTTTAGTGTTGTGCACTGCCGGATGTGATGAGCAAGAGCTCAACTCCAACTGGCGTGATCGCGAGATTATCATCGATGCCAAAAGTGATGACTGGCTGGACACTTTGTATTATTTTGAAAGCAAAAATCTCTCTATTGGCTTTTTCAATGATGAAAGCCATCTGTATGTCTGCATGCTTGCTGAGCATCCGATGCTTCAGACTCAGATTGTGGGTCAGGGTTTTACACTCTGGTTTGACCCTGATGGTGGCAAAGAAAAAACCTTTGGGATCAAGTTTCCTATCGGGATGCGAGAGATCGGGGCACAAATGGATTTTCAGGGGATGCAAGGGGGGGAGATGAATCGGGAGAAAATACGGGAGGCCTTTGAGCAATCCCTCGCCGATTTAGAGATCTTCGGACCCGGCGGAGCGAAACAACGGATTCCAGTGGAAGAGGCGAAGGGTATAGAGATCAAGGTGAGGAACGAAACAGGCTTGTTTGTCTATGAGCTCAAAGTGCCGCTCAAATCCGATGAAGGACATCCTTATGCGGTAGGAGCTAATGCCGGGGCTATAATCGGTGTCGGACTGGAAATCCCAGAAGTGGATAAGGACGAAATGAAGAATGCGATGCGAGATAGAATGGACGGGATGGAAGGAAGGCCCCCCGGTGGCGGCGGAGGAGGCGGGATGGGTGGCATGGGCGGCGGCATGGGACGCCGCGGTGGCCAAAGGCCTAAGATGCCTAACGGCCTCGATGTCTGGGCGTCTCTCAATCTCGCTTTGAATCAAAACCAATAATTGACTAACTGACTTTCCTTAAGTGTGAAACGAAAGACATCAGGTTAGGCCTGAACCCTCCCTTTTTGAACTTCAGCACAGAAGATGCTGTGCACGAAAAAATATCTTTTTTGATTCGGGATCAGAATTTTATACTGAAAAACACGTTGGCCGTAAATCCCATATAGATGATATTGTTCTCGATCAGCTCACCCTCGAGCACTTCAAATTCCTTGTACCAGACATTTTTTCGGTTGTACACATTGAATAATGTCAGCCCTAGAACAGAATTCGTAGCTCCACCCAAACTGAAATCATAAGTCACCGACAGATCCAACCGGTGGTAATCCGGCAACCTTGCACCATTCTTTTCACCCACAACCACTTGATCGATTATAAACCCGTTGGAGAGCGTGACCTCTTCTACTCCTGTGGGTTCCGTGTATGGTTTTCCTGTGGCAAAGATCCATGTTCCTGCAAACGTCCAATTGTTCCATTCATAACTGTTGACGACCTTAAACTCGTGTGTCTGGTCGTGCAGGGCGGGATACGGATCGTCTTTGAGCTCGGGAAAATTGTATTCCACCTTACCTAATGTGTATCCTAACCAGCCGGTGTATTTTCCGTATTTTTTCTGCAAGAGAAATTCAATCCCCTTAGCCACACCCGTCCCGGTATAGAAGTATCGGTTGTAATCGACTTCTTGATCGAACCGCGTTGGAGTGAAAGGGATAGAAAACTCAGACAAGCCAGTCAAGTCTTTGTAATATCCCTCGATATCAAACAAAAATTCATCGGTTTCATAGCTTATGCCGGCAATATAATGAGTGGCCGAGCCAAAGGGGATCGTTTCGCCATCAGAAAGCACCCAAAACTCCCGGTTTCCCTGCATGATATCCTCACGGGTGATCATGTTCACGATCTGATTGTATTTTCCCCAGGCGCCCTTTAAACTGATCTGGTTTGTCAAACTCAGTGTGAGAGAAAATCTGGGCTCCAAAAAAGTGTCTCCAGTCTGGTCAAAGTACGTTGCTCGGATGCCCGGCGTGATGGTCAATCTATCAAAGATGGTCCATCTGTCCTGCAGGTAAGCGGAATATTGAATCCCTTTACCCTCTCGGTCCAGTATCCCCAACAGGTTTCTCGGCTCTTGATCGTCCTCGTCCTCGTCTTCCTCTTCAATCTCATCCATCTCATATGAATATTTAATGTCGTTTTGTGTGATTTGAAGCCCTAATTCCAGTGTGTGACTCTTGAGGAGAAGGATGGAATTGTCCAACCGGAAGGTGATGTCCTTGACGGTATTGTCCTCCACCGTACCTCGGCCACGGAATCTTGGCCTCGGGGTGTCCTCGTCTTCCTCTTCACCATCATCGGGCCGTCCGAAGTTGCCCTGTGATGACCGGTCTCTTTTGCTTATGAAATCTGAATATGTCAATAGGATGCTGCTTTGAAAGTTGCCACTCCAGGCCCTTGACCAATTTGTGCCAACTCCTGTGTTCCCGTATTGCTGGATGTCTGTTATGTTGATGTCTCCCTCGACCTCAAAACCCCGTTCGGCCATGCGCTCTAACATTTCTGCAGGAATATTCAACTCTCTGGAATTGTCGATCTTGTCCTTTCCATTATAAAGGCTTAAGTATGAAAGATCCTTGGGTGAAGGATTGAAGGAGAGCTTGGCATTCAGGTCGTAAAAATAGGATGAGGGCTGTGTGTCGAACATGGCCATTCGGCCGCCACCGCCACCGAATTGCCCTCCTCCTCCGGGCCTTGCCTGAGCACCGCCAGCCTGCGGATTATTGTCAAACATGCCCAGGATGTTGTTGTAGAGAGGGCTCTGAAAAGACCTTCTTCCTGCTATAAACAGAGATCCTTTATCGAATAAGGGGATTTCCGCAAGCCCATTCATACTGAGCAGGCTGATTCCCGCTCCGCCGCTGAGCTTTTTTTCGTTGCCGTTTTTCCCGCGGAGCTCCATGATACTCGATAAGCGTCCGCCATATTTGGATTCAAATCCACCCTTGTGGAGGGTTACCTCGTTGATGGCCTCCATGTTGAAGGCGCTAAAATAGCCATGAAGATGATCTACATGAAAAATAGTGAAACCGTCGTAGAGGATCAGGTTTTGGTCGGGAGTTCCCCCTCTGACAAACAAACCGGAGGATGTTTCTTGGCTGCCCATAATCCCCGGCAATAACTGAAAAGCACGGAAAATGTCCTTTTCACCCAAACTGGGTAATGTTTCAATCTGCGAGGGGGTGAGGGTGATCTTGCTGACTTTATCTGAAGCACTCAATAAAGGTTTCTCTGCCGTAACGGTTGATTCTTCGGAAATGGACATTCCCATCGTGATGTCAGCGACCACCGTTCTTCCGGCCTGAACGAGGACGGTTTTTCTTTGTGCGGCAAAGCCATCCAAAGTTGCGACGAGGGTGACTTCACCCTGTGAAACTCCAATAAAAGTATAGCTGCCATCCTTATCCGTGACGGTGCTTTCCTTTTTGCCCAGGATTGAAACTGATACTCCTGGCAACTCGGTTCCATCCTCCATTTGGACAGTTCCTTTTATTTTGCCCAGGATTTGAGCATAGGAAAAAGTAAGTGAAAATGAAAAAAAGACGATAAATAAGACAAATACTCGTTTAGCCATTTTTATATCCTTTCGCTAAGTTAGATTTCTTGAACCAAATACATACAGATTTTCACTGGAATAATTCAACAGTGATATCATTGGATAATTTAGGAATGATCAATTTTCATGATTTTATCTTTTCTGTCCTCCTCGATTCGGTTTTTCCGGTATCTTCTCAACAGGGGAGAGCGGCCTAGCAGATTAATTGCAACCAGCTCAGAGCATTAGCATCAACAGCAGTAAGATAAAGAGCACGATACTGAATGCCTGATCGAAGTTAAGTTTGATGTTCTTCACCATGACGAGATCTCTGTTTTTTTCTCTCTCAAATCGGTTTCATTACACATTAGACAATACGAGGGTCCGCTTTATTCCCGAGTAACACAGAAAATTAGGGGGATTACAAAAAAAATATAGGGGCGGGCCCTTCTCGAAAGATGTAGGGACCGTTTCCTAAACGGTCCGTTCCACGAACGGACCCTACATAAAATAGAAGGTATAGACCAGGGCATTGGGGGTGCCCTGGTAAATAAAAGGAGGGGGTATTAGGAGTAAAGATGAGTAGACGTTATAATTCGATTTGACATCTTTTTATTTTATTCGCTCTTTTGGCAGCTTATCTCTAGGGGGTTTTCTCCATGGACCAGGACGGTCCGGAAACCCTCTGGGATCGGGCAATGGGCCAAAGGGTCGTCTCCTTAAACGCCTTTTTTGTTCCGGTGTGAGGATGAGATCTAACTCCGCTTCCAAAGATTCAAATTCGGCTTGCATTTCCATCATAAACTTTTCACGGAGATCTGAGGACTTTTTCCTGTGGTTCTCCAGAATTTCTCTGATCTGCTCTCTTTGATCTGGTGTTGGCTGGATAATTCTCTCCATAAAAGAGACCATCCCCTCCGGATTTCTATCGGCAAATGCTTTCTGGATTCTGTATCGGATGAATGCTCTGTTGAGCATGGCGCCGAGCACTATCCCGATCATCAATGTCACGATGATGATTAACGCTATTTTCACTTTTGTGTTCATAACATTTTCTCCAAAATCAAAATAATGGGAGATCGAGGATTTCCTCCATGGTTGTGTCCGCCACAAAAAAGAGCTCATCCTCGGGCACGATATCGCTTTTAACCACGTTATAAGAGATCAGAAGCACCAGAACCACAGCACTGACGATGGCAACTTTTCGAAAGGCAGTCATAAAGCTTTCATAGAAAGCTTCCAATCCGTTTTTCTTTTGACCCAATCCTTCGATCCGGTGCATCACCCGTTCGGCAAAAAACGGACCGAAAGATTGGCCTGCACTATCGGCCAAAGCTTGCCGCTGCGCCAATACTCTTTCTTTGTCTTTGCGAAGCTCTTCGGATTTCTCCAGCGCTTCATCCAGCTTTTTTTGATCCTTGTCCTTCAGATCACCGTCCAAAGATCGATAAAGCAGTTTTAAAACTTTCCTGTCTGTATCTTTCCCCTTCATAGTGGAAGCTCCCCTTTAAAAACCGGTGTTAAAATCTCCTTCAATTTCATTTGTGCACGGGCCAGGCGCGATGCCACGGTCCCCACAGGCAGGTCGAGGATTTTTGCTGTTTCTTCTGTCGAGTAACCATCGATCAAACGCAGCACTATCACCGATCGGAACTTTGGCGGGAGTTTTTGAAGCCCCCACTGAACGAGTGTGTTGGTCTCTTTTTGATCTTTAAGATCATGTGTGTCCGGAACATTGTCGATCGTGCTTTCATTCTTCGAAAAAAAGAGATTCCTGCGACGCTTCCGTCTTCGAATCTCATTCAACGCAAGATTGATGGCGATCCGTGTGAGGTATGTGCCGATGCTTGATTCGCCCCTAAATTGATTCAGTGCTTGGTAGAAGCGGACGAATGTTTCCTGTCCGGCATCTTCGGCTTCGGTTGTGTGTCCTAGCATTCCAATCACCGTTGCTGCGACTCGCGATTCGTGTTTTTTGACGATCTCTTTAAACGCTTCGCTGTCGCCATTGCGGGCTTTTGTAATGAGTTCCTGTTCGTTCAGTTTGGTCTCCTAATCCCACGGTATCAATCCATTCTCGAAATACAGTTTCTCGCAGCCCTAACACTTGATTAGACCGTTTGCCTTCTCCTTTTATTCCCTCCTATTCTAAATGATTTGAATTTTATTAGACAAGCACTCTTATAAAATCTTTTCCCGCCGATAAAAATATATTAAACTATATAGAAGTGAGCAGTTGAGCAACCGCGTGAGATACCCCGCATCCGCAAAGCATAAATGGGGACAGGCTACTTTTTCCAGAGGTAATTAAAAAACTAGCCTGTCCCCTTTTTGCAGAAAAGGGAGTTGGTCTTACACATAAGGATAAAATGAGATCTCAGAAAAAAGGACAGTTGATGAAAATAACTTCAGGATTCCTCGTGTTGCTCTTGACGGCACTGGTTTTGATAACCCTGTCCAGGGCTTATGATAAAAAGCTGCAGCTCGTCCTCGCCACAGCTACCACTGGAGGGACATACTACCCTGTAGGTGTGGCCATCGCGACCATAACCACAAACAATCTGGACGCAACAGATAATATCTCAATGACAGCCATCACTTCCGCAGGTTCCGGAGAGAACATCCAGCTCCTGAAGAATAAAGAGGCTGACCTGGCCATAATCCAAAGTCTCTACGGCGCCATGGCCTGGCAGGGAAAAGGAAGATATGAAGGTAAACCTCAGCGTTATATAAGATCCCTCACCGTGCTCTGGGAAAATGTAGAACACTTTGTGATCCTTAAAAAGTATGCCGAAGCAGGCGACATGTCCGACCTTGCAAACATCAAGACAAAGAATTTTTCCATCGGCAAAAGAGGTTCCGGGACAGAAACCTCGGGCCGGGTGATCCTTGAAGCTCTGGGCTACAATCCTGCCAAGGACTTCAAGCTCAAATACTTGGGCTACAATCCTTCGGCCGGTGCTCTCCAAAACGGCCGCATCGTGGGCATGAATATCCCTGCAGGCCCCCCGGCCAGCGCTATCACCCAAGCCTATGCCGTTCTTGGCCCCAAGGGAATGAGGATTCTTGATTTCACCGAAAGCCAGCTCGAAGCAGTCAATTCTGATTATGCGGTCTGGAAGCGCGCAACCCTCAAACCCGGAACCTATCCCGGCCAGGATAAGCCTATCCAAACCATCTCTCAATCCAATCTCCTGATTGTGCATGAAGACATCGGTGAGGACAAAATCTATAAGCTCGTAAAAAATATGTATGAGAATTTACCTTTTCTGCGTCAAGTGCACAGAGCTACAGAGAAGATGTCGATCAAAAACGCACTCGAAGGATTGTCTGTGCCGCTTCATCCTGGCGCATTGAGGTATTACAAAGAACAAGGACTCTCTATCCCCCCGCATCTCCTGTTGAATTAATTCACCGTTTTTCTTATTCTTATTAAAAATATGGATAATTCCCAGAATGACAATCTGATCTCCGCCACTGAAGAATTGTCCATGCCCAAAGACTTCCTGAACAACAGACTGCTTACCTGGATCGCTGCAGGGGTGGCGGCCTTCCACATCTGGGCCAACACTTTTGGAGACCTGAGCGACCTCTGGAGGAATGCCCTCCATCTCGGCCTTCTAGGCTTTTTAGGATTCATCCTCTATCCGGGAATCAAGAGAAAGACACCACACAAAGTCCTTGCTGTCGTAAGTTTTGTTTTCGCGCTAGCCCTCCTGTCCACGAGTGTCTACCTGATACTCTTTGAGGAGGCCCTCCACAACCGTAATGAAGTGTCTGTCCTCGCAGATCTCATCTTTGCGGGCATTGCCGTCGTCCTGGCCCTTGAACTGGCGAGAAGAACCTCGGGTTATGTGATTCCCGTCTTGGCTCTTGCCTTCCTCTCCTATGTTCTGTGGTGGGGCCGCCATGTCGAGGGCATTTTTAGTTTCCGCGGCATGAATCTCTCCAGGGTCCTCTACAGGATGTTCTTTACCGACGAAGGTCTTTTCGGGATGATCGCCACGATATCGTCCACCTATGTCTTCATGTTTATCCTGTTTGCTGCCTTTCTACTGAAGTCGGGCGGTGGAGATTTCATCATCAAATTGTCGCAATCGCTAACCCGCAAAATCGAAGGCGGACCCGGGATCGTTGCCGTTTTGGCTTCCGGATTGATGGGGACCATCTCCGGAAGCGCTGTGGCCAATACGGTATCGACCGGCTCCATCACGATCCCCATGATGAAAAAGGCTGGCTTCAGTTCTCGATTTGCGGCGGCAGTGGAAACCGCCTCCTCAACTGGGGGACAGCTCATGCCGCCCATCATGGGTGCCGGTGCCTTTATCATGTCCCAGTGGACACAGATCCCCTATAAAACAATCATCGGAGTTGCCCTCCTCCCGGCCATTCTGTATTTTGCATCGGTTGCTTTCTATGTGATTATTGAGGCCAGACGAAAGGGAATCCAAAAAACACAAGCTGCAGAGCCTGGATCATCTACTAAGATTCTAAAGGAAGGAATTCCCTTTGTTATTCCAATCCTCCTTCTTGTGATCATGCTGGCAGCTGGATTCACTCCGACATACACAGCCGGTTTCGCCATTCTTGCAGTCGTTGTGTCCTCCTGGATCAGTAAGAACAATCGAATGAGTCTCAAAGACGTTGTGGACGCTCTCGCCACAGGCACGATGAACATGATCCCGACAGGGATCCTGCTCATTACTGCTGGAATCATCATCGGGACCATCAATATGACCGGTATTTCCATCACTTTTTCCCATTTGATCGTTGAATGGTCGGGGGCGAATCTCCTTCTGGCTCTTCTCCTCGTTACGGGAGCTTCTCTTTTACTCGGGATGGGTTTGCCAGTGACTGCAGCCTACATCATGATCGCCATCCTGACTGTGCCGGCCTTGACCTCAATGGGTGTGTCTCTGTTGGCGGCTCACATGATCATTTTTTGGCTGTCCCAGGATTCGAATGTCACACCACCTGTGTGTTTGGCGGCTTTTGCCGCCTCCTCGATCTCTGGCTCACGCCCTATGGCCACCGGATTTACCTCCTGGAAGCTGGCCAAAGGACTCTACATCATGCCGTTGCTCTTCGCTTACACTGGATTGATCAGCGGCAGCTGGACGGATAGGATCGTCATCTCTTTCTTTGCCCTCTTCGGGATGTTCGCCTTCACTGTTGCCTTTACTGGATACATGTTTACATCTTTAAGTGTTTTGGCCCGGGTTTTCCTTTTTCTTAGTGCAATTGCCATCTTTTTGCCGGGCTCTCTATGGCTAAATTTTCTTGGGGTGTGTGTCCTTTTCGGTATCGGGATATATAACAAAAAAGCGCCATAGGAAAGCATCTCCAAAACCGTGATGAATGACGTTCCGAGTGTTCCAATTAATAGTTTCGAAAACACGCTCAGTTTCCCCAGCGAGGAAACTTCGCTCGGTTGCGGGCTTCCCTCACATCTCCCCATGGGAGATGTACTATGCCCGTCCAGCCCTTCACACGGTTTTCTCCACCATACAATTGGAACACTCGATAACGCAATATAATTCCCGGCATCACGGTTTTCTGGGACGCTTACGTTTCTCTGCTTCATTTGAACACTAATTAACAGCCGTTTCTATCGGGCCTATGCGTTCTTCCTGTTCTCTCTCTTATTTAGTCGTACGAGCTTTACTCAGATTAACTTGAATTATTCAGGTTGATTCATAGTTTACAACGTAAATAAATTCCATTTTGTTTCATTACCTGTTGTGGGGGGATGCCACACGAGGCCTGGGACTTATCTTTTACCTTTAACCAGCGGTTTTTTTGAGCAGTCTGTTCGCAATTTCAAGGCCTTCTTCCTTGGTCTCGAAATCGTTATCCAACTGTTTCTGGTACAGTTTGTCCAGGATCTTCCCCATTCCGGGTCCGGGGGAGACTCCCATCTCGATCAGGTCCCGGCCCAGAATAAGAGGTTTGATGGACTCATTAGAGATATTGAGCTCTTCGAATTTATCCAGTAACCATTGGGCCTCCTCATCGAGATCCTCGACAGGTGCCTCGCTCCTCCCGGCTCGGTCAGCTGCGTCAAGAAGCACGACCATCACGATCTCACCATTAACATCAGCGGCAAGTCTGTTGAACGCTTTTTTTGTGAGGACGTCTCTGTTCTGCCAGAGCTCAGAAGCGCGGTGATGGCATCTGATGAGAGAGAGCACAGTTTTTCGCAGGTCATAGCCGTTCCAGGAATAGATCTTGAAGCGATCAAAGATCTGTTCCGTCATTTTTTCACTGGCAATGTCGTGTCCGTAGTTGATAATAACCATCCGGCCACGTTTGAATTCCCATCGCGCAGTGGAGGGCTTGCCGATATCGTGGTAGAGAGCTGCTAGAAGAAGGGCTAGTTTTTTCTGCGGTTGAAAATCTCTTTTCTCAGCCAGGCGTTTGGCTTGATCCACAGTGATCTTGGTGTGTTGCCAGACCGTGTGATGGCCGTAGCGGTCTTTTTCCGGATGGAAAATAGAATCCTGGATGGATAGAGTCAGCCTGTAGAGCTCCGGAAAGAGCTGGTGCAAGGCATCCAGCATGAACAGTTCCTCAAGACCCACGGATGGTTTCGGTGATTCGAGGAGTATCCGGAAGAACTCTTCATTCACGCGTTCTACACTCAGGCCAGCAAGGTCGATCGTTTTGGAGATGCCATAGATATCGGGATCGATAGAAAAGCCCAAGACTGAAGCAAAACGCGCCGCGCGAAGGACGCGCAGGGGATCTTCTGGAAAAGCCTGGCGGTTTGTCAGGCGAATGACTTTTTGTTTGATGTCTTCGAGGCCATCCAGGGGATCATAGACCTCTCCATCACTCAGCCGGGCTGCTATACTGTTGCATCGGAAGTCGCGGCGTTTCAGGTCCTCTTCGAGGGGAAGGTCTGGGTCGGAAGAGATGATAAAATTCTTGTGTCCCCGGACTTTAGCCTCACTCGGAAGATCCTTTCGGGGAAGAGCGATGTCATAACTTTTTCTCTTGGTGTTGAACTTGATGATCCCAAAGCTTTTCCCTACCTGATCGACTTTACCGTATTTCCTAAGACGATCGATGATCTGCTCGATAGTAAAATGAGTAATCAGAATATCTATTCCCTCATCTTTGGCGCATCCCAGGATCTTGTCACGGACATAGCCGCCGACAATGTATACATCTTCCCCGAAGTGCTCGATGAAAAGCGCCTTATCTTGAAAATCCAATTTAAGTATCATCGGCCTCTATTATATATCGCCTCGTAGCAGGATTGCCAGATACATCTATCTAAAGTTCGCACTCCAAAATCCGTGCTGATGTTTTTCCGAGCGATCAGATTATATGATATCAAAAACACAATCAGTTTCCCCAGCGAGGAAACTTCGTTCGGATCCGGGATTCCATCACATCTCCCCTTGGGAGATGTGCCATGCCCGTCCATCCCTTCTCACGGTTTTTTCCATCACACAATCTGATCACCCAACAACGTTTATAAGCATTCGTGGTACCACAGATTTTGAAACGTAATTTATGCACAGAAAAAAATGTTGACATGATTTTTGATTACAAACAGAATTGAATCTTAGTATCTAGCAAGATATAGGAGCAAAAATGAGAAAGCTAATTCCGTTGGTTCTTATTTTAACTGTGTTTTCTTTCAGCGGGTGGGGCGATGAGATCGACAGCCTCTCCCAAATTCTTCTTACCGGCAAGGGGATCAAAGATACCGATAAGGACACGCTTGCCGATCAAATTTCTCTCAACATTATCATACCCGATAATCCAAA
>CAZIMJ010000009.1:0-3323 GCA_964540205.1 uncultured Eubacteriales bacterium
AGAATCCCCTCAAATCCGGGCAGGTTCACACCAACCAATTTGTATTTATTTGTTCTGGCATGCGCAAAAGGTGCATAATCCATATCAAAGTCAGCAAAATTCATTTTTTTACAATGAATTTTCCAACTCTTGCCATTCTTAATTCTCTTGTTCAGAAGTTCCCGGATGTGCAGCAAAGCCCATTGTCTGAATGTCTCATTGTGCGTGAGCTCCGGAATCCACTTATTGTGGGAGACGCCTTTTATTTCGACCCTGGACCCACCTCTGCAGCTGCAATTGACGTCCTCCCTTCCCGACCCTATCCCCGTCAAAACCTTTCCGGTGCTCCTGTTCAAGAAACGTATATACTCCGCTCCTTCCCTCACCTCATCCGGATTGATAAAATCGGGATAAGTGACGGTCTCGATGAGTGGCATTCCCAGTCTGTCGGTTTGGTAAGTCCGCACATGGCCGACATCAGAGACTTCGCGGCAGGAATCTTCTTCCACACTCAGTTGGATCAAACGGATTTTTTTGTTTTTTAGCGGGATCTCCCCCTCCACACCTAAGATGGCCGTACGCTGAAAACCTGTGGGGATGCTCCCGTCGAGATACTGTTTTCGGATGATATGGATCTCACCGACAATGTTTAACTTGCACAATAGAGATATTTCAAGAGCGATCTCTATAGCCTCCCTGTTGATCGGAAAAGGTGGAGTGTCATCGATATCATATGTGCATGCTGTTTCATTCTTGATCCTGTAGATGATGGTTTTTCTTGTTTTAAACTCCATCAATGCGGTGCCGTCATACTCTCCCAGCTCACTCAAGGTCGGCCGCATATGACGGATAATCTCCGCATCATAATCATCGAACGTGTTATAGATTCCAGCTGGACAGCTGCAAAAGAGCTTCTTTTTAGTCTTGAGCTGTTGATGGACTTCTAAACCGGCCATAAATCCAATACGTTCATAATCGGCTTGGGTCGCATCTTTTCTTGAAACATACCCGATAGCTAGCTTGCTGTTTTTATAATTCATGACCGGGTCAAAAGTTTTTTTCATGTTCGAGTCTAACTTAATATTTGCTAAGCGACATCTTTTACCAGCAAATAAGAAGACACTATTTATAAAACGATTCCTTTAGGTTTGTCAAAGTCTTATCGATTGGACGATCAGGCATGCTTCCATCAAGAATTAGACTATTTACGATTGACCGCATCCTGGAATGTGATATAGACTATATCTTCCTCAATCAAAACATCATGAAATTTAACCTGTTTATCCTTGATTCCAATATATCAGAATTTCTTAATGATCACTTTGGTCCTGTTCATCAACCTGTCCATGCGACCCAAGAGAATCCTCAATAACCCAATAGGGAGACTTCTATAAAAGGAGGAATATTATGAGACTCAAACATTTGATCATTTTAGCCTTAGTGCTTCTAATTTTAAGTACTCCGCATTCAGGCGTGAGCCAAACACCCAGGTTCCCAAAAACACCATTGCCCTCAAAAACTATAGATCTGCTGGTCAATGAGATTTCGGGACAGGTCATCTACAACAATGAAGTAATCCTATGCGGAGCCCCATGGATCAGGGAAAGGAACGAATTTTCAGACACTTTTTATGAATCTCAGAAAATCTATGACATAGCGAAAAGTTATGGGATAGAGACTGTTCGTTTGGATAGATATCCGAGTGATAGGAAAATCAACTACGCCTTTGAGGGTGAGTTTTGGATTGAGAAGCCCAAAAAAGAGTTGGTGGCCAGACTCGATGCCGATACCGCTCTCATCGCATCGGGGTCATCAACAGTGGACGTTACCGGTGAACTCGTGTATATCGCGCCACTCCATCCGAAAGACTTGAAGGAATGGAAAGCGAAAGGAATCCAGGAAGAATACAAGGGGAAAATTGCTCTGATGTGGTCTCATGCCCGGAGGGAATTTGCAGAAGCACTGGATGCTGCAGGGATTGTTGGAGTGATATCCTTCCGTGCACAGGACCGGTATTTTGATCCCGACCAGATTATCTATTCTGGGGGATCTTACTCAGGTAAAGAAAACCTCAAATTCGGATTCACGATCTCATGGAGACAGTGGTCAGAACTAATGGAAGACATCGAGAAAGGGAAAAAGTTCACGGTCAGATGTAAAACAAAGATGGAAGAATTCCAGGATAAATTCGAGAATGTCGTTGCCTGGATCCCTGGGACAGAACCGGATAAAAAAGGTGTGATTTTTACAGGACATCTTTTCGAGGGATACACAAAAAGAGGAGCCAACGACAACATGAGCGGTTGTGTGGTACAGCTGGAGATTTTGCGCGCTCTGACAAAGCTGATCGCATCCGGAGATCTTCCCCAGCCACGCCGGACGATCTATTTCCTCTGGCCGAATGAGATCTCAGGCACGTTCAAGCATTTCGAGCAGAATCCAGGCTTTGCCGAGAAATTGAGCTGCAACATCAACATGGACATGGTGGGAGAGGGGCTGGGGAAAAACAATGCCAAATTCACCTGGAGTGAATGTCCCAATCACCTGCCCTGCTACTTGGATGGCCTGGGCTATTCATTCATGAATTATGTCTGGCGGACAAACGACATCGTCTATCTGCCCGACTCCCCGAGAAATCCGCGTGGCCAGATCTTCCCGAAACCCATGTGGGAGAAGAATGGCTCACGGGATGCCTTCCGGTATTTAATACACTTGGCCACAGGGGGAAGTGACCATATTTGTTTCATCAATCCGTCAGTTGCCGTGCCTGGAGTTGAGCTCAATGTCTGGCCGGACCAGTGGTATCACGCAGACACGGATACCCCTGATAAGTCCGATCCGACACAAATGAAGAGAGTGGCCTTTATCGGTGCAACCTGTGCATGGGTTGCGGCCAACTGCACGGATGAAGTCTTGGAGCCGCTTTTGGATGCTGTCTCGGATTATGGGTATAAGAGAATCGGGGAAAGAGAGCTCCCCCAGGCTTTGAAATTTGTGGACAAGGCGAAGACTGAGTCCTTTCGAGAGGATGTATGGAAAGCAGTCAACCTCGCTGGTTTTGCCGTGGAGCGTGAGATCGGAGCTCTCCGGTCGTTAATGGAGATCTGCAGCGGCTCTGATGGTGCAACACAGATGATAGAAAACCGGATCAAACAGTGGAAGTATTATGGTGAAGGGCTAGAGGAGCAGATCCTCAAATACGGCGCCCTCAAAGCTTCGCAACTGGATGTAGGAGCGCCCAAAAAACCTGAGCTCACAGAGGAGGAGATCCAGCATTCTAAAGTTTTTCCAGATTACCACAGCGATGTCAAAGGCGTTGAATTCAATCTGGAAAGGACAGACAG
>CAZIMJ010000010.1:0-11726 GCA_964540205.1 uncultured Eubacteriales bacterium
GAAATCACCAATTGGAGCACTCGGATCGTCATTCATCACGGATTTGGAGATGTCCCTTATAAAATACATATCCCTTTTGCAAAAATTCACCCCTCAAATCACCCTAAGAGGCGATTTATATTGAAAAATCTTTCTGGCACACTGATAATGCCTTGTTTGGCTGGCTGGGCAGGGCGCCAGCAGACACAGAATCTTGCATCTCGGCTTATGTGGGATTCCTCAACAGCCAGCATTTTTTTATCTTTTTCCGTATCCCAACATTCCATTTTGCTACAGCCCGTGCGACTAAATTTATGACCTTACGTTGCTGGCTGAGTAAGGTCCCTCCTGAGCAACCAAACCCTGGCTTAATCCTCACAGCCAGCATTTTATCTACTTCCCGAAGTTTCTAACATATACAGCGTTTTTTCTTTTTTCCGAAGCCATCACCATGAGCGACGGTCTTCCTTTGGATTTAATTGAACATACCATAATTGCTAAAAGTCAAAAAGCCAAAGTGTTCCTGCTGTCAATTAAAGAAAGTGCGCATCCCCGAGCGGACCGTTCGGGAAACGGTCCCTGCATTTGAATGAAAAAGGACTTGATAAATCATGAATGTGTTTGATTAATAAGAAACGTGCTCGATAAATGTTGGAGGTACTTGATCAATGAGCGAAGAGACCGACACATGAGGGAGTGGCCAATAATGTGAAAGCAGGCTGGCTGTTAGGGGGAAAATAAGCAAAAGGGGTTATGGTGTGGGTGAGGCTTGCCCAGCCAGCACAACAAGCACCCCTAAAATCGCACAGAAAGCTCTAAAAAACAATCACCTCTAGAGGTGATATTCGGGGTGAATTTGTTATTTAAGATAGTTGGGCTGGACCATCCGGTGGATCTTGGACATACTGAATAGAAGAACCAATTTATGGACATTGCGTATAAAAGAAAGGAGGGATATCCATAAAGTGAGACTTGGAACCTTAAAAGAGGAACATCTAAAAATACAGAAAGTTCATATTAATGTGACATCAAAGTAACATGTTAAGTTTCGGCAGGTGTTTAATCAATTGAAAGCAGTTAAGCCAGAAGAGATCTTCAATCAAAAAATATACCTGGCAGGAAAGCAAAAAATAACTTGTCTCATGTAAAAATAAACTTCGATCAAAGGAGAATCCGATGAAAACGAAAACACAGAGATTGGTTTTGTTTGGCCTGGTTTTTCTTTTTGCACTGAGTCTCACATCGATTGGTCATGCCGACAGCGCTATCAAAGGCTTTACACTCAAATTGGGCGGCGGTGCAGGATCATGGAGCGGAGGCGATATCAATAATTTCTTTACGGACTTCAACGTGAGGATGAACAACACTGCGGGCCTTGTAGTAGGGGCAGATGTGGTTGGCGGGATCAATCAACTGAACTTCGGGCCTGATTTTGAAGGGGAATTCATCATCGAACTTCCCAAGAATTTTGCTGTGGGGATCGGCGTCGGGTACATGGTAAGAACGGGTGATGATACCACTGAATTATCCCTGTATGGAGCCAGTAATTCGATAGGAATCGAAACTCGATTCACAGCTGTTCCCATCACCCTCAACGGATACTTCAACCTGCCGTTGGGCGCTAAGACTAATGCATATGTGAAAGCGGGCGTCGGATATTATATCGGAAAAAGCACGTACTTTGTGCGGCAAGAGACGAGGATTTTAGGGCTGCCTCCGGTATGGCAGGAAGATGAGGGCGACGCCTCGAGCAACGCTTTTGGTTTCCAAGGGGGCGTGGGCATTGAATTCAACCTGTCCGAGAGTGTGGTCCTATTCTTTGAAACGGCTGGACGGTATGCCAACCTGAAAAACTGGGAAGGGCAAAATCGATACAACGACTACCTTGGAGCTTCAGAATCCGAATCCGTGGACTGGTATTTTACCGAAGAGTATGATGGCACGACACGGCATTGGTACAGGACCGTACAGATCGTAGACGAAGAACCATCGGGGGACTACTACAGAAATGTGAGGAAGGCTGAAATCAGTTACTCAGGAGTGGTCTTCCGCTTAGGAATTAAGATCACTTTCGGGAAAAAATAGCGCGCATTTTAGCTATCGTTTAAAGCTTCCAGATTCTTTTCGATGAGGCCGATCTGAGCGCGGAGATCCTTGAGCTTTTTCTTTTCCGCATCCACCACGTGGGAAGGGGCACGGCTTAAAAACTTCTCGTTGTTGAGATTAGATTCGGCTTTTGTGGCATCTATGAGCAGTTTTTCCTTTTGTTTTTTTAGTCGCATCATTTCCTGGTCGGGGTCGATCACACCGATCAAATAGACCTCCAGGTCGCCGACCACGTGGGTGGCGGCTGTTGCCGGGCGCTTGACATGAGGAGAAACATCCAGTGAGTCAATCCCCCCCAAATGAAGGATGAGGTTCTTTAGACGATGGAGAATGTCAGCGCTATCACCGTCGGCCTTGATCAGGGCCTCAACGTCTTTGCTGGGAGGGATCTGATAGCGGGAGCGGAGGTCGCGGATGGAGCGGATGACCTCTTGAACGAGAGCAAAATCGGCTTCGATTTGATCGTCGATCCATTCCGATTGAGGCTTGGGCCATTCCGCAGAGATCAGGAGATCGGACGAGGCGATCGGCTGCTCCAGGCCTCTAGTCGGACACTGGAGAAAGAGCCGTTCCCAGAGCACCTCTGTGATGAACGGGACAAAGGGATGAAAAAGCCGCAGCACCTGGTCGATCGCAAGAGATAGAACAGAACGGGCCACAGGGGCAGACTGTTTGTCTTTGAAGCGGGGCTTGATGAATTCCAGATACCAATCGCACAGCTCAGACCAGAAGAATTCCCTGGCTGCACCGATCGCGGCGGAGGGATTATAGGCGTAAAGCTGTTCTGTGACCTTCGTGATCACCTTGGATAACCGCGAAAGGATCCAGCGGTCCTCGGCCTTGAGTTTGTCGGTGGAGAGGGGCGAAAACGTATGCTCCCCCAGATTGATGAGGGCAAAACGGGTGGCATTCCATAGCTTTGTGCAGAATGCGCGTCCCACATCGAAACGCTCGCTGATGATCTTAGCCATGGGTAAGTCGGGCATTGTGCCCAGCACATCAAATTCCTTCCCTGTCTCCGGACAGATGTAGGTGAATATCGTCTGGCCGTGTTTGGCTGTGGACAGGTCCACCAAGTTTCCGGTGAATGGAGAGATGGCCTGAACGGGGAGGCGGATGTCTTGGGTTCCGGTCTGCATGTCGCAAAGAACGTATCGCATGGCGTCGGTGCCATATTTTTCGATAATATCCTCAGGGTCGATGCCATTGCCCCTGCTTTTGCTCATGCGCTCACCCTTACCGTCCTGGATGTTGGCATGGATAAAACAATCAGTAAAGGGCACGTCTCCCAAGAGAAAAAGCCCCATCAGCTGCATCCGGGCTACCCAGAGAGTGATGATATCGCGCGCGGTGACGAGACAGCTTCCGGGATAATAGGTACTGAGGCTGTCTTTCTTTTGGTTGACCGATCCCAACTGCCGTTGCCCCTTATCGACCTGGGCGGTCTCAGGGTCCGGCCAGCCGAGTGTGGAAAAAGGCCAGAGGGAAGAACTGAACCAGGTGTCGAGAACGTCCGGATCCTGTTTTAATCCGATGGCTTCCAGCGTGGCGGCGTATTCGCCCTCAGCCGTTTCATCTCTGAGACAGACGAGGAGGTCGTAGTGTAAGGCCGCATCCAGGTCATTGAGTTTTTGTTTGTCGAGCGGGTGTAACCGACCTTCATGGTCGGAGATCCAGGCCCAGAGATTTTCGCTTTTTATTTCGGGAAGCACATCTATCACATGTGCCAATTCATTGACCGGGAAATTACCGAGCCAAATGGGGATGCGATGTCCCCACCAGAGTTGGCGGCTGATGCACCAATCTCGTTTTTCCGAAAGCCAGCTCTTATAGGTGCCTCCATAACGTGTATGATCGGGGTAAAAGGTCAAGCGCAAGCCTGATGGCGATTCGTATTCGCGGCCTATGGCATCGATAGCGGCTTGAGCCAGCCCTGGGGCGCGGAATTTTTTTTCCGTAGTCGTACCCGAACCGCAGTGAACACCGCCCTCCACATCGCCCATTTTGATAAACCACTGTTTGGAGAGGTAGGGTTCGATGGGTGTTTTGGATCGGTCGGAATGGCCGATCTCAATTTCTCTGTCCTCGAGGTCGGCCATGAGGTCTTGGCTCTCGAGGTCGGCCACAACTTTGTCGCGCGCTTCGAACCGGTCAAGTCCCACATAGGGACCGGCATTCGTGTTGAGCGTGCCGTCGGGATTTAAGATATTGATGATACTGATCGTTGTGCGGTGACGTGTCCAGACATCATAGTCGTTGGGGTCATGGCCAGGAGTGATCTTCACACTCCCCGAGCCAAGCTCGGGTTTGGCCCACTCGTCCAGGATGAGCGGGATCTCCCGCTCGACCAGAGGGAGAAATATCTTCCTTCCCTGCTCTGCCATTTCTTTGAGTTTAAGAAGATGGGGCAATAGGTTTTTCTTCCGTTCTTCAATTCCTTGAAGGGCTTCTTCCAGTTGAGGTTTTTCCTTTTTGGGCGCGCTTTTGATCCGTTCGAGAAGAATGCGACTCAGTCTGTCGAGTTCGCCCTCAGGGTCGGGATGGCAAGCGACGGCTGTATCACCGAGCATTGTTTCCGGTCGGGTTGTAGCCACGACCACGTGCTGCGGCTCGCCGGGTTTGGGATCGATGACTGGATAGCGTATATGCCAGAAGTGCCCCTGGATCGTCTCATAGATGATCTCATCATCGGAAACAGCGGTTTGCAGTTGGACATCCCAGTTGACGAGGCGGTCTCCATGATAGATGAGCCCGTGGCGGAAAAGCCGGAAAAAGGCCTCCCGCACGGCGCGAGTGCAAACTGCATCCATAGTAAACCGGGCTCTATTCCAATCACTGGAGCAGCCCATGCTCTGGAGCTGCTTGATGATCCGCTGCTGGTATTCGTCCTTCCAGGCCCAGATCTTTTCCACGAGGGCCTCTCGGCCGATATCATGGCGGGTTTTCCCTTCGAGCTCGAAAAGGCGTTTCTCGACGACAGCCTGAGTAGCGATGCCCGCGTGGTCGGTGCCAGGCATCCAGAGGGTGTTGTCACCCATCATGCGGTGCCATCGGATCAATAAGTCCTGCATCACATTGTCCATGGCATGCCCCATATGAAGAGCACCGGTCACGTTGGGAAGCGGCATCATGATCACATAGGTATTCTCTCTATCATCAGGGATAGCGGCGAAGGCATCGGCCTCCATCCAGCGGCGATAGATTTTCTCTTCATACAACAAATGATCAAAATGTTTCTGTATCTCTTTTGACATCCTTACATTTTTACCACAACTGGGGACGGGCCACAAGAACTTATTGATATATTTAGAGTTAAGGCATTTTTATGCTTAAAAAGCAACCATAAATGAGATATTTCGGCTATAAAATCGTCTATCTAAGATGGAATGTAATAAAAATAGAAAATAATAAAATGCCACGAGCGAAACGCCACTATATCCCTGGGCTTACATGGCACATTACTCATAGGTGTCATAAAAAGGAGTTTTTACTAAAATTTTCAAGAGATAGGAAGAGATGGTTATACTGGCTCTTTCAAGCTAAAAAAAGACATGGACTCTGTATCTTGAATTATTCACTAACTTCAAATCATATTCACCTTTTAACATATGATAAAAAGAAGAGTAACGTCATCGCAAATTCTGTTCATTTAGCCGCAGGCAGAACAGCTCAAGAATACAATGATAGAAAAGGCCGAAGTGGAGCATTTTGGGAGGATCGTTATAATGCGACAGCTGTGGAATCCGATTCTCACCTTCTTCGATGTATGATATATATCGATCTAAATATGGTTCGAGCAGGCGCTGTGAACCATCCTAAAGAATGGCCTCATTGTGGGTATAATGAGATTATGAGCTATCGCCAGAGATATAAATTCATAGACATTGATCTATTGAAGAATTTTCTTAATTTGAACTCTCAACAGGAATTGCAAACAGCCTATGAAGATTGGGTTTCAGAAGCGATTGAAACGAACAATTTGAAAAGGGAGAGCATGTGGACGGAAAGTCTAGCTGTTGGGAGTAAGATATTTGTCGAACAAATATCAAAAAGGTTAGGTTATAAGGCTCGGGGAAGAAAACTGATTGAGCATAAAGGCACGTTTGAACTTAGGGAGAAAAGGTACTCTTACAAGCACCATTTTACTATTAAAAATGAACTTCTAAGGCAAAAATAGTGTCCGATTTTTGTGTTAACTTTATTGTTTTCAAATAGATGCTGTGGCCCGTCCCCATTTTATTTTACTTTACCATTTTATCCCATTGTGATAACTTTATTGATAGAGCGATAATGCGGCGGATGAGGTGTCGAAAATGAAAAAAACCATTATTTCAACGTTATGTATTTTCACTTTCGTTTGTCTGGTCTTCCAGGGCAGCTTCCTCGCTGCCCAGGCTATGGGATACGGACGTCTCGATGGAAGAGTGACTGACGAAGATGGGAATCCCATCCCCAACGCCACCATCACAGTAGAGAAGCTACAGCATGTTTCCAAAAAAATAAATACTTTTACAAAATCAGTCACTACAAATACAAAAGGTATCTGGAGAATGAGTAATGTATCGGGCGGGGATGTCGTCGTGACAGCAAAAGCCGAAGGGTACTTCCCAAAAACAGAAAGGGTAGAGATAAGTCAGACATATGCAAACCTGAAAGTCAACTTTAAGCTGAAACGGGCAGAAACGCCTACCGAACTGCCTGAAGCTGAAAAGCCCGCTATCATGATCTCTAAGAATTTGGAAGATGGTGGAAATTATTTTCAAGAGGAACGATATGAAGAGGCTATTGCTTCCTACAAACTCATTCTAGAAAATTCTCCTGAAAACTATCTCGTTCACAATTACATCGGGAATTGCTACATGAAAATGGAGAAGTACGACCTTGCAGAAAAGGAATTTCAAGATTTCCTCGAGGCCGCCAAACAGGACAACAGCCCAATAAGCATCCCCATGCAGGCGGATGCGCTTTCTTCTTTGGGTACGATCAGCGCAAGAAAAAACGACAACGAGACTGCGCTCAATTATTTTCTCGAAGCCTATAAACTGAATCCTATGGATGAAGAAGTCAACTATAATTTAGGAGAGATCAATTTTTCTCTGAGAAAAATTGATGAAGCCATTGAATATTACAGGATCGCCTCTGACATTATGCCCACCTGGCCGGAACCTTACATGAAACTCGGTTATGCGCTGCTCAACAAAAAGGACACGCTAAAGGCAATAGAATATTTCAAAAAATTCCTCGAAATGGCGCCGGACCATCCTCAGGCTGAGGGGATAAAATATATCCTTGAAGATCTAAAGAAATAAGAAGTTTTTTTAAAGGATAGTATCGGCAGTTTTTACGAATAATCCATCTTAAAAAGCGATACTGAACCCAAATCTATACCCCGTCTCCTCCCCTCTTTGTAAGGGATAGACAACTTCCCACGAAAGGATCCAGACCCTGGTGCCCAAAGTCATGTAGGGGAATTGATATCCGTGGTTCCTTGAGAACTGCCAGCCCCCTCCCCCATAAAACCAGAATATCCAAAATTTACGCGGAATCATATATGCACCCCCGGCTTGGAAGTACAGATCCCCATTGTCACCCTCATAGTCCACATTTCCGGTGAAGTAAAAACTGCGAGCCACTTGACGTTTGTATCCCACACTCACTGGATTAATGACAAAAGAGAATGATAAATAATTATCGGAGAGCTGATTCTTTTTGGAACTCGCCAATGCATCATTGATGCAAATTCCCATCAGCAAAAGACTCACTAAGCTGATCATCATTACTTTTTTCATTCTCTCCTCCTAAATCCTCATTGATCCTTATTATTCTTATTGGATCTTGTGATATTCTGCTTAATCCTATTATGTTCTTATTTACTTCTCTTTCTGTTTAAGATGAAAACTTAGTGCAATCTGCGTGCCAAATTCTCTCTTCCGTGCATTCAACTCAAGTCTGTAGCCAAAAAGAGACAGTTGATGACACTTAAAGGAGTAGAAATTTCTTAGAATGCCCATTTATACCCCAAAAAAGATATTCTAAGGCTAAAATTGTAACAAAATTTAGCGTTATCCTATTTTTTTTCAAATAGATGCCGAGGCCCGTCCCCATATACCCTATATACCTATTACTCATACCGCAAAGAGTCCACAGGGTTGGCAACTGCCGCTTTTACAGACTGATAGCTGACTGTGATGATGGCGATCAAAGCTACAATCAGAGCAGAAAGGACAAAAAACTCAACACCGATGCTCGTCCGGTAGGCAAAATTTTCAAGCCATTGGTTCATAGCATAATACGCGAGCGGCAGAGCAAAAACACAGGCCACCAACACCCACTTTGTAAATTCTTTTGACAATAGGAAAACAATGTTTGGGATGGATGCACCCAGCACTTTGCGCACACCAATCTCCTTGATTCGGAGTTCTGCCGAATAGATAGACAATCCAAATAAACCCATACAAGCGATCAAAATCGTAAGTAGCGAAAAATACTTAAAGATGTTGCTGATGACTTCTTCGGACCTGTACAACGTGTTCAGAAATTCATCCACAAAAGTGAACATCAGCGGATGTCCCGGCGCGATCTCATCTAGCTTAACCTTAATGTGTTCTAACGCCTCTGGGACATTCCCGCCCTGGATTTTCACGATCATATAATTTGCCGCATTGGGCCTATAATCGAGAACTAAAGGGTCTATCTTGTTATGCAGCGATGCATAGTGATAGTCCTTGAGAACTCCAAGAATCTCGACTCCTCCCTCATCGGAATGCCACGCTTTTTTCCCAACTGGATCCTTGAGATTGAGAGTTCTCACCGCTGCCTCATTAATGATAAAAGCGTACTTCCCTGGCGACATCTCCGCAAAGCTCCGGCCCTCTTTAAGCGTGAGGCCGAGTGTTTCGATATAGTCCTCATCCACCCTCACGTATCTCAAATTAGGAAGGTCTTGGTCATCCAGCGTGCCCTCTGGTCTAAATTCTTCATACCCACACCGTTCGCCAGGAAGCTTGGAGACAGCGCCAACTCTCGAGACTGCAGAATGACGCATCAGTTCGGCTTTGACGGTTTTGCCGTTCTTGATAAAGGATCTCCTCAGATCCCCATAAAGTTTGATGGCGACCATCTGATTTTTGTCGAATCCTAGGTCCTTTTTGTGGAAATATTCCATCTGTTTATAAATGGTGACCGTACTGAAGATCATGAATACAGAGATTACAAACTGAAAGACGACCAATCCTTTACGAATACGCGCCGCATAAGATTTAGGATCCTTTATTCCTCTGATTGAATCGACGGGCTTGAATCCTGCCAAGAAAAGGGATGGATAAAGGCCGGCGAGCACTCCCAAAACTAAAATTATAGCCAGAAGAAGTGCAAAATTTTCGGGCACAAAAATCAGAGAGAAGCGCATGCTTTTCCCGGAGAGCTGATTGTAAAACGGGAGTGCCACCCTGAAGAGGAAGACGGCTAAAATTCCTGAAACGATCGCCATTAGGAACGATTCTCCCAGGAACTGCTTCACCAACTGACGCTTGTGGGCTCCCACGACTTTCCTGATCCCAACTTCCTTCATGCGGTTAAAAGCATAGGCGGTTGTGATATTAACAAAATTCACACCAGCGATCAGAAGGATAAAAAGCGAGATCGCATAGAATATATAGACATAGGCCATGTTGCTGTTGGGCCCGAATTCCTTTTCCATATGAGAGTTGAGGTGGATATCGGTGATGGGTTGTAGGGTTATCTGTCGGCTGCTTTGTAGCCTCTCTCCTTCCCCTCTACCCCTATCAAAGTTAGCAATGAAATCGGGCATTTTAGCTTCCACTTGACCGCATGTGTGATTGGAATCGACCACAACATACGTGTAAAAAGCGTTCCATCCCCGGGAAGTCATTGCGCCCTCATTAACATATTTGTACATCGTTGATAGAGAGACCAGAAAATCGAAACGGAAATGTGTGTTTGATGGGAGGTCTTCGATAACACCAGCTACTTTCCAAGGTTTTGGCCAATTACTGAGTAGAGTTTTTCCGACCGGATTTTCCAGGCCAAAATATTTCTTTGCCAAGCTGGCGGTGATGATAACCGAATCCACATCTTCGAGCGCTCGTTCAGGATCTCCCTGGAGAAAATTCAGGTCAAACATGGATATCGTTTCTGGGTCGGTAAAGAATCCCCCGTCCTCATCGAATCTTTTTACCTCTTCTTTTTGCGGGATATAGCTCACTACCAGATTTTTCATATAGAAAAATCGAGTGACTTTTTCGATCTCCGGAATATCATCCTGGATCAAAAGGCCTACGACAGGAGATGTACATGCCCACCCCTTAGCTGTTGGGGAATCCGCATCGATCAAACGGTAGGTCCGGTCTGCCTTGGAAAAGTGCTTGTCATAACTCAACTCATGTTTGACATGAAAGATGATGAGAAGGCTGCAGGTAATGCCGACAGATAATCCAATAATGTTTAAGAAACTGTTTAATTTTTGTTTTTGAATACTTCTAAATGCAATCTTCAGGTAATTTTTAAACATGAGAACACTCCAATAAAAAAGATTGGACAGAAACGCGGGGATTGCGAAAAACACTTGCTTCCAGTACCAGGATCTAGCCTTCCAGGCACCCTTCTCCTGCGCCTCTCGCAGAAATACCTCATCGAAATCGCCGAGCTTTTCTTCGCACTCAAAAGGAAGCAGCAGGTGTTTCATCAAAAACACGGCGATTTTTGGCCGCTTGATTTCCAAATCTTCCATGCTTAATTTTCCAGCTTCGAAAAGAGGTCATTAATTCCTGACCAGACAGATTCTTGAATCCTCTGGAGATCTCTAAGCACCGAGATTCCCCTATCTGTCACTCCATAAATACATTTTCTCCGGCCACCCCGCTCTGGAACGGGCTCACCATAACTTTTGGTCACGTATCCTTTGTTTGTAAGCCTGTTGAGGGGCATATAGATCGAACCAAAGGACCATTCCGTCCCAGTTTCTTTCTTGAGGTGATCCCTAATGGCAACGCCGTAGGCATCTTCTCCAAGCTTTAGGATTGTTAATAGGATAACCTCTTCAGCGCGGGATAGAAGCTTCATTGCGTCCTCCAGATAACAACTCTCTATATCTCTCAATTATTGAGACTAATAATATAGACGTTAGGTTACAAAAAAGGTTTACGGTTATTGGATTATTAGGATTATTGTGGGCAGGCCACAAGAACTTATTAATTTATTTATTGTTAAGGCATATTGGGCATATTGAGGCATATTGGGGACGGGCCATAGGAACTTATTGATTTATTTATAGTTAAGATGAATTTTCGATCTAAAATCGGTTTTAGATAAGGCTTTTTCATACCAAAATCGTCACTTTAAGAAGGAAAACCAAATAGCACAAGTTGAACGAAAAATTTAAACCAGCTGAAGAGAAACAGTCTTAGAATGCCAATTTTACACCTAAAAAAGGCGTTCTAAGGCCAAAATAGCATCCTTTTTTGGCCTTATCTTATTTATTTTCAAATGGATGTCGTGGCCCGTCCCCATTTTCGTCAATTTTATGAAAAAAATTAATTATTATCTTAATATCTTCTTTAAACTTTGCTACAATCTTGGTAGTTATGTATGACGTCAAGATAAAAATCACGCGCTCATGGGGA
>CAZIMJ010000011.1:0-54679 GCA_964540205.1 uncultured Eubacteriales bacterium
TCCAGGTTTAGCTAAAAGCTATAAGTTATCGACTGACACTAAAGGGGAAAAAAATGGGAGTTTCAATTCCTGGTAAAGACGCCGGCGCTGTTCAATCAGAACCTAATGTCGTTCCTCTCTGTGATGTTCTTCTTGTTCTTCTCATCATCTTTATGGTTGTGACACCACTCGTTCAAAAAGGAGTTGATGTCCGACTTCCTACCGCCCTCAACACCATAGACATGCCTGAAAATCCGGAAGTCATCCTGCACATCAGAAAAGACGGTGCCCTCTACTTGAACGAAGAGCAGGTCCAGATGGACAGTCTCGCGGTTCTATTGGAAGATGCCTTTTTGGCTGCTAGCGATAAAAAACTCTACCTGAGAGCTGATCAAGAGCTTGAGTACGGCAGCGTCGTGGATATCATCGAGATTATGAAGGACGCAGGCGTAGAGATCGTAGGCATTATCGCGGATAAGAAAACAGAAAGAATCGATTAGGGGTACTTCAGCACCTATACAATTCCAGGTTTAGCTAAAAGCTATAAGTTATCGACTGACACTAAAGGGTAAGGAAAGATAATTTTCAACATCTTCCTTACCCTTTGGTTCTTTTTTTAGGACTTTTTTCCAAACTTCCCCACTCTCCATACAAAAGTACACGGGTATTTCTTTGCCTGTTTTCCTTAGAAATATGACGAAGTTCTTGTAAAGCTGGATACGGAGAGGCTTAAAATAACGGAATTTCCCGTCTTTCCCGCGGATGAGCTCTTCATATAAAATTCGGCTTTGAGGGAACCTTTTTGAGATGACCTCTTTGAGAGGGGGAGGAAACCTCAGGCTACCCAAGCTGATCCAGGCTATTTTCTGCGCATCAATTTTTGTGAGCATCTGATCCACAACTTGGGCATAACCCTCTTCCCATCCGGGATAGCGAATGATGGGATCAAAGTGAAACGCAACCCTGTACCCTCTCTTCATGACCGAATGAGCGGCCTCCAATCTCTCCGCAACGGATGGAGCTCCTTTTTCCTCCTCTTGAGCGATCTTTTCGGAGTTGAGAGACCAGGCGATGATAATGTTCTCAGAGGGAGGACTCTCAAGCACATTGGAGATGTTCGTGGTTTTTGTCTTGAACTCAAAGAGCACATTTTTTTTCTCTTTAAAATAACCGAGCATTTCTTTGGAACGATCCGTAAGGTGGTCCAACACCAAGGAATCCCCCAATTCTCCCGTACCGATGCGGATGATGTGGTGATGGTGTTTAGACAGGAAGAGATCCATTTGACGCCACAGGTGCTCAGTGTTGACATGGACAGTGATCAATGGATTATCCAGATAATTTTGGAGAATGCAGTATGTACAATCCAGGGGGCAGTTGAGATCCGTGTTGATGATGAAATAATTACACCCGACATATCCCGGCGTGCAGGGGCAGGGTTTCACAAACACACCTCTTTGTTGGGTAATGAGAAGAGTCTTTTTTCCTGAAAGGAGAGGATCTCTCCTGGTACCGAAATCGGCGATCAGGTCTTGATCATTCTCAATAATCTCAGATGGAATATGGCTTGTCCTTCCCAGGATCTTTTCTGTGAGGGGAAAATTGAGGCTTTTCTTTTGGATGAATATCTTTTCCGGGAAATAGGGATCACTCATCTTTTTTTACCGGCGAAAATTTCAACAGCCGCGAGATCTTCTCATCCGAAGCCATTTGGTTGAGCTTGGTCAGCTTCTTCCGGTACTCGTCCAAATCTTTAAAAGTGAAATGAACCGTGAACTCTTCTCCCTCAAAAAACGGGGACGGTTCTATTATTATATCATTCGGCCATTCCAGGTCTTTTTTCTGGGATTTGAACGTGTCTTTCCAAGTCGAAAGTGTAGGATACCTTTTTCTCTGGATCAGGTTTCTGATCTTCTCGGCTTTTTGGAATAGTGAGAGATTTTGGTCAGAGGCAATTCTTTGAACATCCTCGCCAGTGAGGACATTTTGGACGGAAATACGATCTCTTTTGGCGATCTCCAAAAGGTTCTGCAGGAGCTCTCTCTGTTTGTTCTGTCCCAAAGGATGGAGGAAAGACAGGAGGAGACACCGTTCCTCTTCGCTGTACTCGGTCAAAAGCTGTACGACAGGAAATACCATGTTCTTTGAATGGATGGCTGTCTTTGTCTCAGAGTCTAGAGCAGCGATGCGAAGGTAGGTGTCCAAATGATTCAGCGTCTGCGGAATTTCCAGACGGAACAAGTAGTCTTTAACAACACCATATTCAGGGATACCCAATTGGATCAGCCGACTCAGGATCTGGGCTTTTTCAAGAAGCGTGAAAGGCCTGAATGCCAAATTTTCTTCCAGGCCCAATCGGAATGCCTCAAGGTCGTCTTGGCTCTCAAAAACAAAACACTGGATGGAGGGCAGGTCAAGGCTTTGACAGGCCAGAACTCTCTTCCAGCCTGTCACAATGATGGGATCGCCATCTCTATAAGTGATGACAGGTGAGTGGATGAGGCCGATCTTTGAGATTGAATGAATGAGCGCAAAGAGATCGAAATAGCACGAAATGCGGAATCTCTCGTCCTGGATATTTATTGTATTCAGCTTGATATTCTCTGATCTCATGGACAATATTGTATCTCATTGTATGATATGATTCTATAGGTTTAGAGCTCCGACCAATGATGCAGGGTCCACTCCCCGAGCGAGCCGCAAAAAGGGGACAGGCTGCTTTTTACAGGGGTAATTAAAAAAGCAGCCTGTCCCCTTTTTTTTGTAGAGTCCGTTTCCCAAACGGACCAAATAAATAATCAATAATATTCACTATTGTAATGAACATCTATTTTTGTTATCTATTCTTCGAAAGTTATGAAAAGCAAAAAAGACGAAGGAATCATCAAGCCTCAACCTATTAAAGGTTTCGACCAAAGGACAGTCATGTATATTCCTGTGGATCTGCCTTCCCTTACGATCCAGAAGGTTCTCAAAAAAAGAGCGAAGAAGACAAAGATAACACCATTAGGCCAGTTGTATGGTTTTGAAAATAGAGCTGTCCTCTCTCAATGTGTAGGGGCCCCTCTTGCCGTTCTGACACTGGAGAGGTTGATCGCATCGGGCGCACAGGAGATAATCATCCTTGGCTTCTGCGGGGCGCTCGATGAGCATACAGACATTGGAGAGGCTGTGAGCGTTACAGAAGCCGCCTCCGAGGAGGGCACTTCCAAACATTATTTTCCTAGAAAAAGGTTCTTTCGGGCATCTTCACGCCTAAAAGCCAGAGTTGAAAACACCCTCTCAGAGCAAAGGCTTTCTTTTGTGAACGGCTCTGTGGTATCTACAGATGCACCCTTTCGAGAAACACAGTCATGGTTAGATCGGAATCGGGCCAGGAGCATCGGTTTTGTGGACATGGAGACATCGGCTGTTTTTGCTTTAGCGGATTTTTATGGTATCCAGGCCGCAGCGCTGCATCTGGTGAGCGACCAGCTCACCCCTTCTTCCCATCGAAAGGAATTTCACTCGCTAAATCTTACACGTCATATCCAAAAGTATTTTTTCCCATTTATCGATCCGGGAATGTAAGGATGATTCTCTAAATCGATAAAGCTTATATCTATGGGAACGAGGTGAATGAGATGAAGCCAAAGGTCTTTGTTACGCATAGATTGCTGCCCGAAGCCATCGCATATTTGAAGGAGCATGTTGACCTCGAGATCGGAACGCAGGAGGCTTTTCTGGCAAAAGAGGAGCTTATAGAAAAAGTGAAAGACAAGGAGGGGATCCTGCCTCTCCTCACGGCTCCCATTGACAAAGACGTCATGGATGCCGCCCCCACGTTAAAGATCATCGCCAACTGCGCTGTCGGATACGACAACATCGACATCGAATATGCCAGGAAGAAGGGCATTATGGTGACCAACACACCAGGAGTTTTGACGGAGACGACGGCTGACCTCTCCTGGGCGCTCATTCTCGCTGTGGCCCGTAAAATTCCGCAGGCCAATGCGTTTGCGAGAGCAAAGAAATACCTGGGCTGGGAGCTCGACCTGTTCCTAGGTAAAGAGATCACAGGAAAATGTCTGGGAATTATCGGCATGGGCCGTATCGGGAAAGCGATGGCCCAGAGAGCAATGGGATTCCAGATGATGATCATCTACACAGACCCAAAAGAACTCCCGGAAGAGGACAAGCAGAAATACAACGCATCTTGTGTTCCTCTGGATGAGTTGCTTCGAACGGCTGATATCGTTACGATCCATACAACACTCAATCCTCAGACGCATCACCTCATATCTCGGGAAAAGCTCCGATGGATGAAAAAAGACGCTATCCTGGTGAATGTATCTCGGGGCTCTGTGGTCGATGAGTTGGCATTAGCCGAAGCTTTGGAGGAGGGACAAATTTGGGCGGCCGGCCTGGACGTGTACGAAAGAGAACCGGAGATCGAGGAGAGGCTGCTCTCCCTGGACAATGTTGTGCTATTGCCCCACATAGGGAGCGCCACCTATGAAACACGGCTGAAAATGGCCAAGATGGCTGCGAAAAACCTCATCCAGGGATTATCCGGACAAAAGCCGGACAATCTTGTTTCTTAAATGTCGGGACTGTTAACTTTTGTTTTTTACTTCCTCAGAGAGAGGCTCGTTCATACTCCCTGTTCTGTATCCCGCCAAATCCAGTGTCACGTATGCATAACCCAGCTTCTTGAGATTCTCAACAATCTTCTCTCTGAGGCTTGGTTCCAAAAGTCTGTGGACTGCTTCCGAATCAACCTCCACTCTTGCAATCTGGTCGTGATGTCTCACTCTGACCTGAGAAAAACCCAATGACCATAAATATTCTTCAGCCTTAGCCACCCGCTCAAGACTTGCCTTGTCGATCTCAGAATTGTACGGGAATCGGGAGGCCAGACAGGCCAGGGATGGCTTATTCCAGGTGGAAAGATCCATCTGTTTGGACAACGCTCGAATTTCCTCTTTTCCCAATCCCACTTCTTTCAAAGGAGACTTGATACCCAATTCCTCACATGCCAGCAGACCTGGCCTATAATCACCCATGTCATCAAAATTGGAACCATCAAGGACAAATGAAAGCCCCTTTTTTGCGGCGATCTCCTTCAAGCGGGAAAACAGCTCTGTTTTGCAATGATAACATCTATCCGGAGGATTGTTCGAAAAATCAGGATTATCCAACTCCCGTGTGCGGATGACCGTATGAGGGATATTCAGTTTTTTGGCAAGTTCGATGGCCCCCTGCGTTTCTTTCTTCGGATAAGACTCAGAGGAGGCGATGACGGCGAAAATCTGATCCCCCAGGACATCCTGCGCGACTTTCACCAAAAACGTACTGTCCACTCCGCCGGAAAAGGCCACGAGAGCACTCCCCATCTCTTGCAGAACAGCTTTAAGTTCGTCATATTTACGCTGTGTTTCTTCAGGGATATTGTTTTTTCGATCGTTTTTTGCGTTGTTCATCTGCATCATCCTATTATATTTATAGAATATCTAGAATATGAGAAAAAGGCAAGTTCATCTTATGCAGGTTAGCATTTACAAATCCCTGTTGATATCATTCCGAGTGATCAGATTACATGATATCAAAAACGAACACAGGAAAAGCAGTGCGGCTCTATTTCGATGTAGGGACCGTTTCCCAAACGGTCCGTTCAGGGAACGGACCCTACAAAGAAAAATACCATGCCCCTCCAGCCCTTCTCACGGTTTTTCCCATCACACAATCTGGTCACTCAATAGCGTCATTGAGTATTCATGACAACACGAATTTGGAAATACATCTATTTATCGGTCAGTTCGGGGAGCTGACCCTACATTCATCACCATTTTATGTTTTACGTTCTACGTAGCTAAGTACTTCGGTGATGAACTCCGGGACGATCTCATCTTCTTTCAAACGCCGGTGCAACTTCCCCTTTTTGAAAACCACTCCCACTCCCCTGCCACAAGCCAAACCGATATCAGCCTCCTTGGCTTCTCCGGGACCGTTCACCATACAACCCATCACGGCCACTGTGATATTTGCCTTGACCGAAGAGAGCTCCTTCTCGATCTCACTGGCTATGTTCACAAAGTCAACTTCACATCTTCCACAGATAGGACAGGATATGATGTTCGGCCCAAAAGATCGGATCCCCAAGCTTGATAGGATGAGATATGCGATCCTGACCTCCTCCTCGGGTGGAGCAGTGAGCGAAACACGAAGAGTATCGACGAGCCCCTCCCGCAATAACAGTGCCATACCTGCAGAAGATTTTACCGTTCCCGAGACTATACTCCCGGCCTCAGTAATTCCTGCATGAAAAGGATAGTCGACTTTCTCCGCCATCAACTGGTAAGCTTTTACGGTCCGGAAGATGTCTGACGCTTTGAGAGAGATCTTAATCAGATCAAACCCCAGATCCTCAAGGATCCGCACATGCCGCATGGCACTCTCGACCATCGCTTCCGGAGTCGCTTCCCCATATTTCTGGAGAAGAGCTTTTTCAAGGGAACCCGAGTTCACGCCGATTCTTATGGGGACTGATCTCTCCAGAGCAGAAAGGACCACTTCTTTCACTTTTTTATTGGAGCCGATATTCCCGGGATTGATTCGCAATCCTTCCACCCCGGCGTCCAGGGCGGCTAATGCCAATGTGTGGTCAAAATGGATATCCGCTATGAGGGGAATAGAAACACGCTTTTTGATCTTGCGGAGTGCATGTGCTGCGTCTTCATCGGGAACTGCCAGGCGGATGATCTCACAACCGGCCTCCTCCATCCTTCGGATCTGATTGACAGTATCTGCAACATCCTGTGTGTGTGTCTTGGTCATGGACTGAACAACGATTGGAGCCTCACCCCCGATCGGCACGTCTCCGATCTTGATCTGCCGCGTTTTTCTGCGTTCAAACTGAAAATCTTTGAGTTCGCAATCACTCATTTTATTTCGTCACTAGCACAAAGACCGCACGATAAGAAACAGACGCCACCACGTCTTAAGCATTTCTTTGGATGCATTGTCACTCTATTATATGCGAGGTGGATATGTCACACAAGGCAAGAGAAAAGGGGACAGGCTGCTTTTTTATTTACCCCTATAAAAAGTAGCCTGTCCCCTTTTTTATCCCTTTTTCTAAAACGGGATCAGGCTGTCCCAGCCGTTCGGAAGTCTTTTGGCGACATCGTTCAGGATGACGAACACGATCAAGACTATAAATATAGCAAAACCGATCTGCATCACGATCTGCTTGACCTTCGGGCTGAAATCGCGACGGAAAATGCCTTCCAGCGAGATCACAAGAATCTGTCCACCATCCAGCACAGGAATGGGAAACAGGTTGATGATACCCAGCTGGAGGCTGATGAGCGCGATCCAGCTCATCATGGCTAAGAGCCCCATACGCAGTGCTGTGTAGGATAAACTGGCGATCTCGATCGGCCCTCCCAGCTGTCGTGCCGTCGCTTCGCCAGTCACCAGGTCTTTGATGAAATTGATGACAAGGAAGGTCAGGCGCACGTTGTCCCTGACGCTCTGCTTGAAAGCTGTAAAAAAGCCCAGGCTTTCCTCTTTATATTCGATCACCTGGGCTATCCCTATCTCCCCGACATCTCCTTTGAGTCGAGGAGTAACCGGAATGTTTAGGAGCTCTTCCCCTCTTCTAATACGAAAATTGAGCTCAACATTTGGATTGTTCTGGATCATCTCCAAAAATTGAAAATAATAGGCAGGTTGGCCTTCTATCTCGAGAATGACATCGCCCGGCTTCAACCCTGCTTTTTCTGCAGGAGCATCAGGAACGAGCATCTTGATCTCAGTTAAAATTTTCCCGAAAAAGCCAGCATATCCCATCTCGTGGATGGTTTTGCCCTCGGTCAGAAGATCGACATCAATAATCTCCTCTCCCCTCTTCACTTCGAGCTTGATGGTCCTCTTGGGTTTTGTGCCGACAGCAAGTTCCACATCACTCCATGTCTTTGTCCTTTGGCCGTCGATACTCAGGATCTCATCGTCAATCTGCAGATCGGTCTTTTCAGCCGGAGAATCCGGCTCGACCCAACCGATGACCGGTGTTTGACTCTGATAGACTGGGATCGGAGCTCCCACCATGTTGATGGCAGCGACCAGACCGATAGCCAGCAGTATATTCATGACAGGTCCCATAACGATAGTGAGAAGCCTCTGCCATCTTTTGGCCGCCATAAAATCCCCAGGTTCGACCTCACGTTCTTTCTCATAGACGTCTTCACCGGGAAATTTGACATACCCGCCCATGGGGATCAGGCTCACTCTGTAATCCGTATCTCCTTTTTTGAATCCAAAAAGACGCTTACCGTATCCGAAGGAAAACACATCCACACGAATTCCAACAAGTTTAGCCATAAAAAAATGGCCGAATTCATGAACAAAAACAAGGATGCCAAAAACGATGATAAATGCTAGTATTGTTCCAAGTACTGATCCCATGACTCTACCTTTGCTCTAACAATTTCCGGGTTCGCAACCTGGAATCCCGGTCGATCTCGAATATATCGCTGACTGTTTCCACTTCTTTGGCACGATGATCCTCGACGATTTCCGTCACAACAGCGGGAATATCCATAAATTTTATTTCTTCTCTAAGAAAAGCCGCAACCACAACTTCATTTGCGGCATTCAGAACTATAGAAAAGCTGTTGTTTTCCATCAAAGCCTGTCGTGCCAGGTTGACAAGAGGAAATTTTTCAAAATCCACATCATAAAATTCCAATGCTCCGATCTGACTCAAATCCAGTGAAGGCAAGAGCCCCTTTTCTCTCTCCGGATAAGTTAGTGCATACTGAATCGGAATCTTCATATCAGTTGGACTAAGCTGAGCGAGAACAGAACCATCCTGCATTTCAACGAGAGAATGGACGATGCTTTGTGGATGGATGAGAACCTCCAGCTTCTCCGGATCCAACCCGAAAAGCCAGCGGGCCTCGATGAGCTCAAGTCCTTTGTTCATCAGTGTTGCTGAATCGATCGTCACCTTTTCTCCCATACTCCATCTGGGATGATTGAGAGCATCCGCCACTGTTGTGTTTTTCATCTCTTCTGCGGGGGTTTCAAAAAAGGGGCCTCCAGACGCAGTGAGGATAACTTTTTTCACTCCGGCCATCTCTTCTTTAGCCAAGCACTGGAACACTCCACTGTGTTCGCTGTCGACGGGGATGATCTCTGCACCTGAATCAGCAGCCATTTTCTGTATCAAGCGACCTGCCACGACCATGGATTCTTTATTGGCAAGGGCAACTCTTTTGCCAGATTCTACAGCGGCGAGCGTAGGCCTCAGACCATTTATCCCGGTAATGGATGAAACGATGATATCGTTCTTCGTATAACTTGCGACTTCTTCAGCCCCCTCCTGGCCGAAAACCACACGAACATCGTTAATATCGATTTTGCTTTGGATCGCCGCTGCATACTCTTCACTCTCGAGAGAAACGATCTCTGGACGGAATTTATCAATCTGCTCCTGGAACAGCTCCAGATTCCGGCCTGCAGCAAGCCCAGTCACATTATACCTGTGCCTGAGGTTGTCGATGACCTCCAGGGTGCTCCGGCCAATTGAGCCGGTGGAACCTAAAATAGCTACATTTTTCATAAATAGTCCATATTAGTTCATTCCAACATATATCAACAAATAATAAAATAGCGGGGCAGCAAGAATAAGGCTATCGATCCTATCCAAAAAACCTCCATGTCCCGGCAGAATGTTCGAAGAATCTTTCACTCCTGATGCTCTCTTGAAAAGAGATTCAAGAGGATCGCTGATCTGCGCAACGGCATGTATGAGGAAAGCAAAGACTATAGCTTTCCAGAGTGACATCTCCTTCAAAAGGAAAAAATGAACGACCATACCTCCCAAACACGCGAAAAGAATCCCGATCACACTCCCCTCCCATGTCTTTTTGGGGCTGGCAAAAGGTGTCATCGGGTGCTTGCCAAAGAGCTTACCGAAAGTGAACGCAGCAGAATCTCCTGTAACAATGGTCAACAGGAGAAAATAGACAAAAAACGGCCCATAATCCTCTCTAATCAAGAATATGTGATTGAGGGTGAAACTCACATATATTGCCCCAAAAAATGTCAGAGAGATCATCTTTGGAAAGTGCATCATCTTTTCCAATGAATCCATGGAGGCAACAAAATAAAATCCCGTGACCAAAAGCCATGTATAGAGCACTATCTCCAGGGAAATATCTGCAGAATAGAAGGAGAGGCCGACAGACAATGCCAGGATGCTACCCAGTATCTTGTGGGGAAAAATATTTTTCTTCCGATGCAGATAGTAGAATTCAAGAAGTGCAACTAAGATCACTATCTGTAGGGCAATGAAAAATCCCAAGCTGGGAAGATACTGAATACAGACAAAAACTATTGTGAGGATTATTATCGCTGTGGGTAAACGTTTACGGGTGTTCCACATTGGCTCGAATATCTCCGAATCGCCTTTCTCTTTTTTGGAATTCAACAAGGGCAATAAGTAAATGTTTCTTGCGAAAATCTGGCCAGAGCTCTTCAGTGATCCAGATCTCAGAATATGCTATCTGCCAGAGGAGAAAATTGGACACGCGGAGCTCACCGCTCGTTCTGATGAGAAGGTCTGGATCAGGGATATCCGCCGTATACAGATACTTAGAAAACTTCGCTTCATCCAATGAATTTCTGTCTAAACCGGGATCGTCCATGATTCTCTTGACTGCATCAACGATCTCTGACCTTCCGCCGTAATTGAGCGCCAGGAGAATTGTCAGCCGATCATTATTTTTGGTAAGAGTTTCTACCCTTTCCAGTTCTTTGATAACTGATTGTGGGATCAACGTCTTTTGTCCAATCACCTTCAGTCGAAAGTTGTTCTCGACCAGGACTTTGTCCTCCTTTCTGAGGTAGTCTTCCAGGAGTCTCCACAGCGTTGCGATCTCCTTCTTGGGCCTCTTCCAGTTCTCCTTGGAAAAGGCATAGAGAGAGAGGTACCGAATTCCTATGCGGCCGCATGTCTCCACAATCTCACGGACAGACTTGGCCCCTGCACGATGGCCTTCCACACGGGGCATATTCTTCTTTTTTGCCCAGCGGCCGTTACCATCCATGATCACTGCCACATGCTTGGGAAGCCTGGTGAAATCCAGCTGTTTGACCAGGGATTCTTCTTCACTTCCAGGCTTAATATAACCTTCTAGACTCTCGAGCATGCAGGTATTATAGGGACTCCCCTGCAAATTGTCAAAAATCTAGACCTGCGCCACAAAATCTGCTAAGCTACTACTTTTGTGCAGTTTGATACAAGAAACGTTAAAGACTTAGTAAAACGCTAAGAGTAAGGTCTTGGCTGATAAATCAAGCGGAAAAATTAAAGGATAGGTAAAGATGTGTTTAGGAATTCCGGCAAAAGTTATTGAAGTAGGTGAATCCGGTCAAGGAAAAGTGGATTACCTTGGCACCAAAGTTAAGGCCAATTTCATACTCCTCGAGGATGTCAAGATCGGCAATTGGGTGATCCTTCATGCGGGCTTTGCCATATCTCAGATGAACGAAGAAGAAGCCCAGGAAACACTCCAAATTCTCCGCGAATACGCAAGCCATTTAAAAGGCTAGAGAAGAGATAAGCAGTAAATTGGCGAAAATACTTATCTCACCTTTTTGATATTTCTTGCGGTCTCCGCGATTCTGAAGAAAACCAAGATGAAAGAATTCAGAGATAAAAAAGTCATCCAGGGATTACTCGCAGAAATCGAAAAAAAAGCGGCTCCACTAAAAAGACCGATAAAGATCATGGAGGTCTGTGGCACACACACAATGACCATCCATAGGTATGGCTTAAAAAAATTACTCCAGGATGCAGGTGTGGAGATGCTTTCCGGCCCGGGATGCCCGGTATGCATCACGCCAAACGAGATCCACGAGGCCGCTATAGACATGGTCACAACAAAGCCAAATTTCATATTGACAACCTTCGGGGATATGACACGAGTTCCCACCAAGAAAGGCTCTATCCAAACGATCGTGCCGGCACAAGATTCACGTGTTCAGATTGTCTACTCTCCCGAAGAATCGCTGGACATGGCGCGTAAGAATCCCGAAAAGGACGTTGTCTTTTTTGGAGTCGGCTTTGAAACGACCATTCCTGCCATAACCATCTCAGTCAAAGACGCCTATGAAGAAGGATTGACAAACTATGCAGTCTTGACAGCCCTGTGGATCATCCCTCCGCCTTTAAGAGCCATAGTCCAGGCCGAAGATATCGCTATCCAGGGCTTTCTCTATCCCGGACATGTGAGCGCCATCATCGGGCAAAAACCATACCGGTTCATCGCAGATGAATTCGGAATACCAGGTGCTATTGCAGGCTTTGAGCCCGGTGACATCCTGCTGGCTATCCTGTCGATCCTGGAACAGATCAAAGAAGGTAAGGCAACCGTCGCCAATGAATATGCACGCGTTGTCAAGGCTGAGGGAAACCTCCAGGCGCAGGCGGTCATGGACGAGATGTTGGAAACCAAAGACGCCTATTGGCGAGGCCTTGGCTTGATCCCGAAGAGCGGCCTCAAACTGAAGAAAAAATACGCCGTATACGACGCTGAAGCTAAATACAATCTTCGCATCAAAGCAGGAAGCGATGATCTCCCAGGATGTCGCTGCGGCGAAGTCCTACAGGGCAAAGCATCCCCCCCTGAATGCGCCCTCTTTGCTCAACAATGCAACCCGGACTCGCCTTATGGGCCGTGTATGGTGTCATTTGAAGGCGCTTGTCTTGCTTATTATAAATACACCCGGAGATAGTCATGGATAAAGTGAGCTTAGAACTGGGCAGCGGTGGCAAGTTGATGAGAGATTTCATCGACGAACACATCGTCAAGAATTTTGCGAACCCATTCCTGGACGAGCTTTTGGATTCAGCACACCTGCCGCAAAAGATCGCTTTCACAACGGACAGTTATGTTGTCGATCCCATTTTCTTTCCTGGCGGAGACATCGGGACACTCTGTGTCAACGGCACAGTGAACGACCTGGTGGTTTCAGGAGCAGAGCCACGCTACCTCTCTCTTTCACTTATCATAGAAGAAGGCTTATCCTTTGAGGACTTGGGAAAAATCCTTAAATCCATTAAAAAATCCGCAAAAAAGGCGGGAGTTGTTATAACCACTGGAGACACAAAAGTCGTCCGCCGCGGCCAGGGCGATAAAATATACATCAACACGTCAGGAGTTGGGCCACTCATAGCCCGTCCATCCATACAAACCATTAAACCTGGCGATAAGATCATCCTGACAGGCACATTGGGCGAGCACAGTCTTGCTGTGATGCTGGCCCGGGGAGAGTTTGGCCTTGAAGCCAGAGTCAAAACCGATTGCGCCCCTCTCAATTTTCTCCTGCCATTCTGGAGGAAAGGCACCAAGTGGATGAGGGATATCACACGAGGAGGGTTGGCTACAGTGCTTTCCGAACTGGCCGAACGACTTCCCTACTCCATCATCGTCGATGAAGAAAAAATCCCTCTGTCGCGTGCCATAAGAGGTGCAACCGAACTCTTGGGAATCGATCCCCTCTATCTCGCCTGCGAAGGACGCGCCGTACTCATTGTTCCCGGGAAAAAGAGCAAAGGCCTCCTCGCAGAGATCAGGAAAGATTCCCTGGGCAATAAAGCGGAGATCATCGGCGAAGTGGAAAATAAGATCGGAAAACCGGGAGAACTCCTCCTCTCGACACTCTCTGGAGGATTGAGGCTTTTGGAACCATTAACTTCAGAGCTTCTCCCTCGAATTTGTTGAGTATTCAACACTTATTCAAACTGGAGTATTTCTAAATCTCCAACAAATAGATTCCGATCTTCTCTTGGACTTTCTGTGTAATAATCATTAATAAATTCAACACTGATTCTGTATTCGCCGCGCTTTATTTGTTTTTGAAAGCGATAAAATTCCCAAGCATCAGAAGTGACCCATTCGCCCCCGATCATTTTGTCATTCAGCCACACAATCATGTATGGCCATTCACCTTTGGCCCTCTCCCCTTTTGCGGATACCTTGAATACAAGTTCTCCATCGGGAAGAGATGTCTCTATCCAGCATTGACCCTTCACGTAAAGATTTCCTCCCTGCGATCCTTTCCAATCCGATTGAGAGCGTCGTAAGACAAGGCTTTCGCTCCCAGCCTCCTTTTCAGGCGCTGAAAAGGGATCATCACAAAACATCAAGGTCCCTACCCCGATTCCCAATTCGCGCGAATCAGAAGTGCCCAGCATTTCCGATGGACTCCATGTTCTGTTGACTTCAAACAATAAAAGGATATTCTCCCTGATCGCATGAGACAGGTCATGCCGGTATTCATGCCATGAGCTATCTTTCAGTACAATGTCATCCAACAGTCTTTTCCCCTTAAATAGGCTTCCTAAAATAAATATCTTCACCTCTACAGGGTTTCTTTGAATGTCCGGATGAGAAGCGATTAAGGGTATAACCAAGTGGGGTTTTTTCACTTTGACTGAAAAACCGGCTTTTCCTTCTGTCCATTTGAACTCTTGTTCACCCATTTTCTCGACTTGATAAAAACCAAACTCTTGAACGAGCTCGAACTTCTCGGTTCTACTCTGGAGTGATAGTTCGTGGAAAGAATTCCAGGTAAACATGCCGGCGAATATCAATATGAATAGACATGCAGTGATTATCTGGAACTTCTTTATATTTCCGGATGTATCCCTTGCAGGAGAGAATGAAAACAACATGCCCACAAATAGCCAGAAAGTTAACAGAATCTCAAAACTCAACGTATGCGCGCCAAAAAGGAAAATAACGAACATTGCCATTATTCCAGAGGAAATGCCGGCATTCAAATAGAAAAATCCTGATTCCCGTTTTTGTTTAAAATTAGATCTATATATCTGTTTGAGAATACCATAAAATATCCAGAAGAAAAAAAACAATCCGATCAATCCCAACTCTGATGCAACCTGTAAATAAAAATTACCCGAGGAGTCAACAATCACATCATGAGAAGATGTGTTTTGATAAAAGGAGATAGGTGCAATTCGAACCGTGTTATATTTCTTATAGAAATTCGGTAATTCACACGTGAACGATCCAACTCCCACACCACTCAAAGGAAAGTCTTTTATCATGTGAAGCGCAGAAGGCCACAGCAGCTGCCGGCTGGGCAAGATTTCATCTTTCCAATTTGATTGGAATATAACTCCAATATTTTTTGTGAGCCTTTTGTACAGGGTCCCCCTTTTAGACACATTGATCCAATAGGCAAAGAATACCAATATAACGACCGAAAATAAGACAAACACCAAACGCTTTTTCACTATCGGGAGTTTATCTTTTTGTAAATCAGTGACCGGAATCAAAGCGAAGAGAATAAAAAAACCTGTAGCTAATATCAATCCAAAAAATCCACTCCTGGAACCCACATGCGGCATCAAAAAAACACCACTCAAAGTGGCAAGGACCATTACCCACATCAAGCTCCTTTTAATGGAAAATATTAAGCCAAAGAACACAGGGATTGTCATCACAATGTAGACACCGAGAGCATTCGGGTCTGCAAAGAGTGCGTTAGCTCTATCGAGATTTATAAAAAAACTCGTGTTTCCCAGTTCTATGTCTTTAAATACTTGATAAAATCCAAACATAAAAGAGAGAACAGTCGAAATAGCAAGACAGAACACTGCTTTTTGAATTGTGTTCTTTGTTTTTAAGACGCTGACGAGTATTATAAACCAGATAAATCCAGCTAAATAATTTAAAGAATCGAACAGCACCCTCCGGATAGCTTCTCCCGAACTCACATTCAAGACATTCACGGCAAACTCTTGAATGGAAGTCATGAATATAGGGAAAAAGTTTGTGTATCGCCACAGAGTGATCAGAGCTGAGAGCATAATGACAATTGAGGCCCCAAGAATGGGAAAGAAAAGTGGATTGACTATCTTCAAATGACCAGGACGTCTGACCTGATGGATCAAAAATCCCAATACATAGGCATAAAATACAAAGAAAAGAGGGTTAAATCCCCCAAGCCCGAAAAAATAAGGCAGACTGCTACTCACAGGAATTAAAAATAGAACCAAAAACGTGCCTGCCCTGAGAGAAAGAGTGGTGCACACCACAATAATAAGAACGACAGGGACAAGCACGAATTGAAAAGCAAAAATCCGGGGGACATACTTATAATAAAGAAGGAAATAAGCCAGCACATAAACCACAGTCCCGAACATCAATGTGATTCGTTTTCTAAGGAACGATCTTTTTGATGGAATAGGCTTGAGTTTGGACATCACACATAAAATATCTTGGCTTTTCCTCTCTGTCAATCCGATCAATAAAATTAACATATCCCCGATTATATCTATTTATAGTGCAAGATTTAAAATTATGGATGGAAGCGTTGAAATGGATTCGATATAATAAGTCATCAAAGTCAATGAGGACCAGTGATCATCAGTGATTTGATGTACAGATTCTTGTCTTTAACTGTTTCGGATTGAAGGATTTTTAATACTTTTTATCAGGAAAAAATAGGATAAAACCGCAAATAAAAAGGCAAAGAAAACGCTCTTATTTTTTTTCTCAACTGCGATGTCAGTGACTCAAGCTATCATGAAATACATTCTCTAAGATCGCTAAAGTTTTTTTTGCAGTCTCCCTTCTAGAAAACAATTTCGCCTGTTCGAGACTTCGCTGGACGAGATCTTTACGCAAATCATCTTTATTATTCAATCTTAGAATGGCCTGCTCCAATTCCTCTGTTTTGATTGGATCGATCAAGATCCCGGCATTTCCCACTAACTCGGGCAGGGCCGAAGTATTGGATGCAATGACCGGACATCCACAAGACATTGCTTCGAGCACTGGCAGGCCAAATCCCTCATAATAAGAAGGGTAAACAAACATGTGTGCTGCATTATAGAGAGAGGGCAGATCCTCATCCGGGACATAACCTAGAAGAATAACGTCCTCTTCCAGTTTCAGCTCTTCAATTTTCTCGAAAATGCTCTTATAGTACCAACCTTTGGGTCCACATAAAACCAATTTTTTATCGATCTGGATTTTCTTTTTCAAAGCACTAAATACAGCAATGAGTGTTGTGATGTTTTTTCTCGGCTCCAAAGTCCCTACATTTAGTATAAAAGGATCAAAAAGACCATACTTCTCTCTGACTCTTCGAATCTGATTCTTATCATCTATGACCTGATATCTATCATCACAGGCTAAACGGACAACATGAACCTTTTCCTCCGGAACCTTTAAAAGCTCGACAATTTCCTCTTTTGAAAATTCAGATATGGTAAGAATGGCATTCGCCTTTTTCTTGATCAAAGGGAGTAAAGTTCTCATATAAAATAGAAACAGCTTATCTACATTTTCAGGATATCTGATAAAACTCATATCCAAAAAAGTCACAACATTCGGACATCTAGAGAGTATGGGTGTTAGAAAGGATGGCGAAAACAAAATATCAATTCTGTTTCTCTTGAGCTGTAGGGGTAGAATGACCTGCATCCAGAAGACCTCTTTCATCCCGTTTATAATGCGGAATAAGACATTCCTCTTCTCGTGAAGGTCTAATACACTCGGCCTTTCACTGGAAAAAAGACATAAAAGGTATTCATTCCCTAAATCCTCTTCCCAAGTATTGACAATATTCCTCAGATAGACACCGGTTCCAGCGATATTTTTGTAATAAGCTGATGCGTCTATCCCTATTCGCATATTCTTACCGTTAAATCATCAAAAGTTATAAACACGCTCATAAACTTGAAGAGTTTTTTCCGCAGTTTTTTCCCAGGAGAAGACCTTGGCTCTCTCGATTCCCCAAAGAGAAAAAACTTTTCTTGAAGATCGATCTTCGAGCATCCACCTCATCTTTTCTCTCATGTCGCCTATATTCTTTGGATCAAACAACAATTCCTCCCGGTCGATAATCTCAGGAATTGAAGAGCTGCCAGATGCTACAACCGGAGTTCCGCAGGACAAGGCTTCTAAAACAGGCAAACCAAAGCCTTCATAAAGTGATGGAAAGACAAAAAGCCCAGCTAGTGAATACACAGCAGGAAGATCGTTTTCATCAATAAACCCAGGCATTAAGACATCTTCCGATATCTCTAATTCTCTGATCAATCTGAGCACGTCAGTTACTGCGCCTCTTTTTATCAATTTTCTATTGACAGGAATGTTTCCACCGAGCACCAGCTTGTTCTGGATTTTGTCTTCTTCTTTTAGTGAAGCGAAGGCCCGAAGAAGATTTTCAACATTTTTTCTTATATCAAATCCCCCGATATAGAGAATAAACCTTCTAGGCAAATTGTATTTTCTCCTGCAAGATTCCAATAGGTCATTATTTTCTATCGGCTGAAATGATTCATCAACCGCCAGGGGTATCACTCCAATCTTTTCCCGGGGAATGTCAGCAAATTTTACAATCTCATCTTGTGAATTTTGGGAATCCGTGATGAAAAAATCTGCCTTTTTTACAGTGTGAGCAGTATACGCATGGTACATCCGTCGAAAAAAACTACCTTTATAAACAGGTAACTGATACGGGGCCATATCATGAATAGTCACAATATTTTTGGTCCTTGGTGAAAAACCAGCTCCATAATACGGAATATGACAGACATCGATCTTACACTTTTTTAACCTTAGAGGTAGTCTTTGTTCCCTGAAAATCTCTTTAAAAAGTTCGTTAGGAAGGGGGAAAACAGAGCCATGGCTGGTCAACATATTAGCCGGCAAAAAGCTTAAAGCGGATTCATCTTTGTCGGACAAAAACAGGATATACTCGTTTTTTTTATCTATTCGGGCGAGTGACCTTATGAGCTGAGCCGTATAGACGCCTATTCCCACAGGAATATGTTTCAGGAAAAAACAGTTTATCCCAATTCTCATTGTGATTTGTTTTTCTCCCTTCGAGCTTTTACCAAAATTGACTGCCCCTTCTGAGAATGGATTCCTAAAAATTTACATATCCGCCAAAATCTGACTCCCAGTCTCAATTTCTTGCCAAGCAGACAGAAATAGATTTGCGGCATCAAGGTTAATGCTCTCGTAACAACAAAACCATTGTCGTTTAATAATTTTTTTAACTCACCTAAAGAAAATATGTGTTTATGATCCGGATCACAAAATATATCGAGATCCGGGTAATCATAATTCGGAGTTGCTAAGACCAAAAAACCATCTTCCTTTAAAACTCGTCTCCACGCTTGTAAGGCAGAGGCAACATCATCGAGATGCTCGATAAGATGTTCGCAGACGATTTTATTGAAACTGAACTCACGAAAGCCGAGTTTATCTGCAATTCCCTGTATCACTTGGCTTCCCACAACATTTTTCTTTGCTATCTTCACTACTTCCGGCGAGCAGTCTATCCCAATAGGTGTACACCCATATTTTTCCAACAGTCTCAACATAAATCCTGCACCACAGCCGATCTCAAGAATTCTGTCGCTTTTTTGCGGTTTTAATAAGTTGATAATCTCTCCTCTTTCGACTTTCAATTCCAAGCACTTCTCTCTATTTCGGAAATAATCTTCATTATACATTGAAAATAATGGATCCTTTATCAAATGAATCAGTTCAAATTTCGGCTTTCCCTCTGATAATTTTTTTAAATAGATTCAAGTCTTCCTTTGGGAAAGCTCCAAGCAGTTGCAGTATTACAAAATACAAAACAGTCGCTAAAGTTACGAGTACAAAGAGGTTTGTGTTTTTGAAGAAATAGAGGAACATTCCCATCAACACCCCTGAGATGACTGGCCGCCATAGGTATCTTGGCAATGGGACTTTTTGAAAGTGCTTCGCTATAAACAAAAAATATATGGTAAATCCAATGGATTCTGTGGCCAATGTCGCTATAGCCGCACCGATGTAACTGTATCCCGGGATCAAAATGAGATTAAGTACAATGTTCACCACAGCATTTATTCCGGAGACTTTAGCGATGACCGCTTGTTTATCGATCGAACCCATAACATTCCCGAATAAATACGTTATAAACATCAGAGCTGCAACCCAGATGAGAATCCTGAGCGTGATAATGGATGGCATAAATCCCTCTCCGTAAATGAGTAAAATGATCTTTTCCGCGAGGATTGTTACTCCGACCGCTATAAGAAATCCAATTATTATCAGATACTTGAGTGCCTTTTCAAAGGCCCTCTGTAAAGCATCTTTAGATGATACATAATACCTGGAAATGATGGGAAAAAGCGCATTGACAAAAGCCACTGGGAATATCTGTAACGCAAAAATCAGTTTGTATGCCGCATTATACCACCCCACAGGGGCATCTCCCTTCATGACAGACAGCATGACCGTATCCACCTGGAAATAAATGATGACAAAAATATAGACCAATCCAAAAGGGAATGCCGCTTTTATAAGCTTTGTGCAAAATTTCCAATCCGTCTCAATGGCCGGTTTGACAATTCTTTTGACTGTCAGGAAAAAACTTGTCAGCACATTTATGATGCTGCCTGCCAAAAGAGCCAAAACTACTTCCCGCAACCCGTATCCTAGAATCAACGCCAGAATTCCAAATCCACACGCGACAATCCTTTCGAGAATAATAGTAGCTGATTCAAACTCCATCTTCTCATAGGCATTAAAAAGAGAATTGATCAATCTGGCAAAGGAGTTCAGAACAACCGATAAACTGATGACATACACAGCAAAGGTGGTTTCTTCGGGATAGTCCATCCCATTGATCACGATAAAAATCAATCCGACTACGCCGAGAGATAGAAAAAATTTAATCAGGATGACATTGCTCAAATATTTTTTCGCTTTCTCTTTGTGTCTTGCGATTTCCCTGATCATCAATTCTCGCAAGCCCAACTCCGAAAAAACAACGAACAATCCACAGAATGAAAGTGCAAAGGAATATCTTCCAAGTCCCACATCTCCCAGATAATTTGCAATAAAGACAATGAGGACAAATGACAACAATCTGCTGATCAGCTGTCCTGCCATAATGACCAATGTGTTCTTCGAAAAGGTTCTCAGTGGAGTTGAGGGGCTATCTTTTCCCATGATTTTTTCTTTACTAAGATATAACATTTTTTTTAAAGTATTTTAAGCGGCAAAATTAGCGGTATTTAAAAGCGTAAAAATGGAAGGTCTGATTATAATAAGAAAGTTTAATGTTAATATTGAATATGATATGTTAGCTGGGGATAAATTAACATGATAATCTGCCCGATATGTCAAAAAAGTTCTGATGTGAAATTACAAAAAAAACATAATGAATACGATATATTATTTTGTTCAGAATGTATTATTCAATTTTCTCATCCAATGGAAAATCCCGGAAAGTTATATTACGAAAAGTGCAATATTTATGAAGGTCGTTCAACATATAGCCAGCTAGCATCCCCAGACCACGATTGGAGATTCCAGACTTTTTTTCAACTTTTACATTTTAGTCAACCCTGTTCTATCTTGGATATCGGCTGTGGTGATGGCGGTTTTTTGTCTCTTGCTAATGAGAAAGGATTCGATGCATTTGGCTTGGAGATGGACTCTCGCGCTGTCCAGATCGCAAAAAATATCCGCAAACTTGAAAATATTGAGTGTGGTGATTGGGAAAATCTTAAGAACACTGGATGGAAGGATTTTGATGTGATCACATTGTTTGATGTATTGGAACACATTGCATCACCGTATAATCTTATGAAGATTGTTTATAATTTGCTTAAGCCGGGTGGAATTGTGTGTATTACTGTTCCACGCATTGATCGGCTCCCAAGGATTTTTGATCCCGTCGCTGATTTTCCTCCACATCATTTTACTCTCTGGTCGTTAAATGCGCTTCAGGTCTTGTTGAAAAATACAGATTTTAAGGTGATTGATCTAAAAGAAAAGAATCTGGGCATAGATGATTGTTTGATCCATTTAAAATGGAGACTAAAACGCCTAAGAAAGAGCTCAGGTGAATATATTTCTAGTAAACAGCCTTCCAAATCATCACATTCGATAAATGATTCGGCTGATATAAAGATTAGAAAGAAAAGCCATTTCACCAAACGATCAATTTTTTTTATCATGATGGGATTAAACAGAATACTCCGGCCCCTTCACATTGGAAAGGGACAGACAATTCTCGCAATAGCAAAAAAGGATAGTTTCTGAAGAGATGCCATAGCAATAATGAACTCGATAAAAAATATTTACAAATATTAAAATGATTTTCATTGACATTAAAGGAAAGTTTATGAAAATAAGGTCAGGATGGGTGACATATCTTTTCAAACAAAAGTACGTTACTCTTTATTGTCGTTATCAATTGAATCTGATTTTCTAGGAAATTGGAGACTTTTGGTATTTTTCTAAGAGGGAGACAAAATGGAAGCAAAGAATTTCGAACTCATCGATTACCTCAAAGTGATATGGGAAAGAAGATGGCTCATTATATCCGGAACATTTCTTGTGGTTGTTATCACGGGAATTACAAGTTTTCTCATGAAACCCGTTTACGAAATCGATACCATTCTCCAGCCCGGGATGTCTTTCTTCCAGTCTAGTGATGGTGATTTTAAAAAATTCTCTATGGAACCGCCTATCCAAATTGCAGATATCGTGAGGCACGGGTCTTATAATGTTTTGCTCGCAGCAGATCTCGAAACCGAAGAAATCGAAATCCCGAATATTGAAGCGATGAATATCAGAGGAACTTATTTGATCCGAATCTGGCTCGAAGAAAGTGATGTCGATTTCGGAAAGAAGATCTTAGACAAGTTGACCATGTATCTAAAGGAAGACATGGATGCAAAAATCGATGTCGAGATCAACAATTTCGATACTTTGATCAAAACCAATGAAATTGAGAAAGAAGGATCCAGCAAAGAAATCGACATATTAAAAACAAAGCTAAAAATTTTCGCACAGCGAGAAAAAAATATTCAGATGGAAATGGAATCTGTCAAGAACAAGATCCAGGAGCTGGAAAAAGAACAACTGATAATTCTCAAAAAAGAGAACAGGAGTGAAACGGAGAGCTTGGGGATGTTACTTTTCTCCAATGAAATTCAGCAGAGTTTGTATTACTACGACATACTAAACGAAAAGCTTAGCAAAGAGAGAAGGAGTGAAGCAGATATTCAATCGAGTATCCAGAAAGAATTATCCAACATCGCAAAGAAAGACACGATAATCGCCAATTTGAAAGAAAGAAAGGGTAATATTGAATATACAAAAGTAATCAAAGGGCCGACACCCTCAACCTATCCCAAGTCCCCTAAAAAAAAGCTAAATATTATCTTGGCTTTTTTTCTTGGAATGATGATTTTCACCATGGTCGCATTCTTCATAGATTATCTCGAAAAAAGCAAAAAATGATCTAGAGTCTATTTCTGCACCTAAGCTTGTTCATAGATTTCACGCGTTTTATTTGCGGTTTTTTCCCACTTGAAACCTTTTGCCCTTTGTAATCCCTTCTCTTTCAGTTCTTCCTGCAACGAAGCATTCATGATAACCTGAAGTATCGCCCGGCCGATTGCTTCTTCGTCATCGGGATTCACCAGTATGGCAGACTCTCCGACAACTTCGGGAAGAGATGTCACATTTGAAGTTATAACCGGACAACCACACGCCATCGCCTCCAGTGGTGGGAATCCAAATCCCTCAAACACAGATGGATACACAAAGACCTCAGCTGCGCTATAGAGATAAGGCAGTTCCTCTTCAGGGACGTATCCCGTGAAAATAATATCTTTTCCATACTTGGAATTGTTGATATCTCTGATGACATTTTCCGCCAAAAAATCTTTGTGGCCCCCAAGAACCAGATTGAGTATCAAGGAATGGCTTTCTCTCAATTTTTCGAATATTTTAATGATTTTGGAGAGATTTTTCCTGATGTTAATCCGGCTGAGAGAAAGAATGTATTTGTGTGTGATGTTATACTTCTTCAAGATCCTCTCGGTTTTTTCCGAGCGCTCACTGGGCTGGAAAAGAGAAGAAACGGCATAGGGCGTCACAACGATTTTTTCAGGATCGATCCCACAGAGCCTTTCAATGTCGCTCCTCGAATAGTCAGAGCCTGTGATGATCTTATTTGCTTTCTTTGCATTCAGTGGAATTAAGATCTTGGACCGGTATCTCTCAAATACGCTAAAACTTCGAGGGATATGAAAAAATGCCAAGTCATGGATTGTCACGACCAATTTGCCTTTGTGTGCAAAGGGCGCGATGTACTGCACATGGAGTAGATCCAAAGAGTCATTGAAAGTCTGCTTTGCCAAAGAATAAGGAATGCGGATCAAAGGATTCTTGGGTTTCATGATTCTCAGGTAAAAATTGTCAACATCCTTCAAGAATTCATAGAATGGATGCCCTGGGTCCGTTATGTAAAGGATATATTCATTGTGTTGGTCGACTTCGGTCAATCCGTGAATCAAACCTCTAATATAAGTGCAATTGCCCGTTCCGTCCCGTTCAGCCGAATGAGCGTCGATTCCGATTCTCATCTTTTATTCCTTTTGAGATTGTATCGATTGACCATCTTTATGAGTGTTCCTGAGCGACTTTTATTCCGGCCAAATTTAGAGCGAGAAAGACCCATGTAAAAGGTATCCATAATCCATTTGTGGCCAAGTATGAGATAAAAAGAGCTAAAACTCCCCCGAACAGAGCAAAATTTATGATCTGGAAATCAGAATCTAATGTTGGAATATTTCTTATGTTAAACCTCACATATTTAACAAAGAGAAGTACAAATAAAAGCAGCCCAACCACACCTGTATCAGTGAGAAGGCTCACCGGAAGGCTGTACGTGTATTCAAGATTTACGAGAGAGGAAAGTCCCTCATCAACCATTTCATCATACTCTTCGGTGCCCTCTTCGACTATCGGACTTCCGGGTCCATTCCCGAAAATCGGATTTTTCAAAAAAGATTTAATCGCATATTTTGAGGTTATAAAGCGCGTTGGAAATATTGAAGTTGAAGGGCTTGCCTCCACAGCCAATCGCTGTCTGATGATGGAATTTACAGAAGGAGAGAAGGAAAAAACCAATAAAATCATTAAGAGAGAGAGAAATGAGAGTTTATACAAAATGTCGAACTTTACGTTTTTTAGCTTCATGATATTCCTGACAATCACCAAAATGACTAACGCACACACGAATCCCACCCAACTTGCTCGCACAAAACTGAAAAAAAGTCCGGTTAAAGACAGAATCATTCCTCCGAGATAGAGCTTCCTCTTTTTAGAGGGATCGAAGGAATAGAGAATGAGACACAGAATCGCGAAGAACATGGCAATGGCCCCGTACCAGTCCGGCTCGAAAAGAGTTCCATATGGTCGTCCCCAAGGAGAATTTAAATATTCCTGCTGCATTATCCCGGAATGGCCGATGGAAAATCCCGTACCCAGATAAGTATTGCTCATTCCAGCTACAACCTGGTACAAGCCGTAAGCTATTTCTGCCAATCCGACAAACACCATCAGTTTGAAGACCTTGAGAAATAACTCTTTTGTGGTCACAAAATTGATTACAACATAATACAACAGAGCCAAGCTCAAGAGTAGAATGCTGATTTTCAAGCTCCTGTTCAGTGAAGTGGAATTCTTAAGAGCCAAAAAATTAATCCCAATATACATCCAGAGATAAATATCTAAAGGCGTTTTGTTCAACTGGATCTTCCGGGAACCAAATAAAATAAGTAAAACCATCAGAGCCACAGATGCAATAATTTGACTGGATCTAATTCGGGCTCCGTACAATTCGAACGAGAAAACATCGGCTTCGAAAAAAAGAGTGAGAATGATCAAATATATGGCGAGTTCCTTCTTTAAAAGAAAAACTGTCAGGCCTCCGAAAAATGCGACACCACCCGCAACCAGGAGGGGTTTGAAGGAAAGCATGATTCCTAAAAATAAAGCAACTCCGACAACAGCAAGGAAGACAAATTTTTTTTTGACAGGAATTTTATTACTCATCGATACTGGGTAACAGAAGATAATTAAAACTTAACTGTCAATAAAATTCAATGATTTTGCGACAAAAAAAATATATCCAATTATGGGCCCTCGGACTTGATATGATATGACAAGAAAGATTAGAATGATAACTTGAAATTATTGGACAAACAAATTGTTGCAATTCTACAAAACATATGATGACTGATGCTCTTGGATTTATTTTATAAAATCGAAAAAAAACCAATTATCAGAATGGGAACATCTGAATGAAAATATCTATTGTTGGATCACGCGGATATCCATACGTTTACAGCGGCTTTGAGACATTTGTGAAGGAGTTGTCCGAGAGGCTTGCGAAAAAAGGACATGACATCACTGTATACTGCCATCGTAACCTGTTCAAAACACGTCCCAAAATTGTCAATAATATTCACTTGGTCTATATACCCACTATAGAGAAAAAAATATTGAGTCAGTTTGTGCATTCTTCCCAGGCCATGATTCACGCATGCTTGCAAAAAAATGACATCATTCTGGTTGTTAATCCAGCCAACGGACCATTCGGTATTTTCGCTAAAATATTCCGTAAAAGAACTGCGATTAATGTGGATGGTGTGGAATGGATGAGGCCCAAATGGAAAGGATTTGGACAAAAGTACTTTTACTGGGCCTGCAAAATGGCTACTCGATTTTATGATGAGATCATCACTGATTCTGTGGAAATGCAGAAAATTTATGAAAAGGAATTCAATCGTCATTCAACTTATATTGCCTATGGAGCCAACATTGAGGAGCCAATAAATCATGGCTGCATCAAGAAATGGGATCTGCGTGAATTCGAGTACTACCTTATTGTCGGCAGGCTCATACCGGATAATAATGTCGATGTGATCATTCGAGAATTCGCCAAGACTGACACACAGAGAAAGTTAGTTATCGTGGGGGGGGTACCGTATAAAGATTCTTTCGCACAAAGCGCAAAAGCATCCGATGATTCAAGAATAATTTTTACTGGATATATCCGTGATCAGAATGAACTGGGAGATTTATACAATAATTGCTATGCATACTTCCATGGCCACGAATTTGGCGGCACTAATCCGTCATTGCTCAAAGCTCTTGCCCATAGCTGTGCTGTGTGTTCCCTCGACACCGTATTCAACAGGGAAGTTTTACAAAATGGGGAATACGGAATCTTCTTCTCAAAAATCCCCGATGATCTGGGAAATGTCATCCAACAAATGGAAAATCATCCGGAGCGTCTCAAGAAATTGAGGGAAAAATCAAAGCAAAGGATACGTGAAAATTATACGTGGGGAAAGATCATCGAACAGTATACAGAATTGTTCAGGAAAATGATCGAGGATAGCTAATGCAAGCTCTCCGCAAAACATATTTATACTTGAAGATCTCCATCGACCTGCTTCTGCTGGCCATCTCTTATTCCATCTCTTCCTTCTTAGTGAACTATCGCATAGATTCGGATACAAAATTCCTCGATATTGAGACAGAGGAAATTTTACTTTTTGTAGTCTTTTATTTAATCTGGTATTTTTCCGCCAAAGCTTCCGGGCTGTACGATGAATTCCGATCGCGCACAACGAGTTTTGAGCTTATCGCGGTCTTTAAGTGCAGTTCCATCCAACTCATATCGGCAGTCTTCATTCTTTATATGACCAATATTCTTGTGATATCCAGGTTTTTTGTTGTGACTTACTTCCTTCTTCAATTAATACTGATAAGTCTATGGAAAATCGGATTACGCATGGTATTGATAAGGATACGGAAAAAAGGCCGCAACTTGCGGAGCATGCTGATTGTGGGAGCTGGAGAGGTTGGGAATGCATTCTATAAAACCATCATTTCATATCCCCAGATGGGCTACTTTGTAATCGGCTTTCTGGATGACCAGGATAAATCCGGTCTTGGAAAAGATTATTTGGGGACTATTGACAATCTCGAAAACGTTCTTCAAAACGAAGTCGTGGATGAGGTGGTCATCACCTTGCCCAACGATGCATTAGACCGGATCGATCAAGTTATCTCTTGCTGTGAAAAATTTCCGACCAATGTGAGAATCATTCCTGATTATTTCCGGTTCTTCGCTCCCCGATTCAATGTCTCCATTGTTGGAAACTTCCCGATTATCTCAATAAGGGCCAATCCTCTGGAGGAAATGCACTTGCGTCTCCTCAAAAGAGCTTTTGATTTCGTGATCAGCACACTCTGTTTTGTTCTGATATTTTTTTGGCTATGGCCGATTCTCGCAATCAGTGTGAAGCTTTCATCTCCAGGCCCTGTTTTTTTTAAACAGGAAAGATGGGGGAGGAAGAATAAAAAAATTATTTGCTACAAGTTCCGTTCTATGGTCAAAGACAGCAAGGATGTGGATGAAAACGGGAAATACATGCAAGCGTCAAAGGATGACTCGCGGGTAACACCTATCGGTAGATTTTTGCGGAAAACGAATCTAGATGAGCTCCCCCAATTCCTGAATGTTCTGAAAGGGGAGATGTCGGTCGTAGGCCCCCGTCCTCATCCGACTCCACTCAACCTTGAATCAAAAAATAACATCCACCATTACATGCTGCGGCATCTTGTTAAACCCGGAATTACTGGCTGGGCACAGGTCAATGGCTATCGCGGAGAAACGTCTGGGCCACATTCGATGCAAAAACGCGTGGAGCATGATATCTGGTATATTGAAAACTGGTCGATCTGGCTAGATATTCAAATTATTCTTATGACTATCTGGAAAATGTTCGCAGGGAATCCTGAAGCCTATTAGGAAGATATTACGACTGGTATAGCCTAAATGAATGCGATATAATCCAGATGAACTGAAATCTTTTATATATTGTTTGTTTTCACATTTCTAAAAACAACAGATGCCTCCCAAAAAAGAAACCCTGCAGTTAACCACCCAAAAGAAAGTTCTATCTCTACTCATTCTGATACTATCAGATTTTATGGTCGTAATTCTCAGCCTTTTGCTTGCTTATCTTGTCCGTAGTTCACTCCTGCCTGGAATTTTAAGAGCATATAAACAGATTTGGCTCGCGCCTTTTAGTTATTATCTCCAATTTTTCTACTTTGCGGGGATATGGATCGTGATATTTGCCAACGAAAAGCTATACACAAAAAGGTTTCCGCTCTGGGAGGAAGTTAAAATCCTTTTAAAGAGCACAACCATATCATCCTCTTTAATCATGATCATGATTTTTGTAGCTAGAATGCAGTTAGAATTCTCGAGAACTATAGTTATCACGGTCTGGATCCTGAGCCTATTTTTATTTCCCCTTTTCCGGTTCTTAACAAAAACTCTATTGGTGAAATTCAATCTCTGGAAAAAGAACCTCCTCATAATAGGAGTTATGCAGACGGCCTTGCTCGTCCTCAAATGCATTCAAAAAAATAAAACCATGGGATATGAGGTCTTAGGTTTTCTAGATGATGATCCCGCGAAAATCGGAAAGACATATGGGGGCGTAAAAGTCCTTGGCCCTATCTCTGAGCAGGAAAATATTGCCAAGACCTATGGATCTAAAGACATTATGGTTTCAACTCCAACTTTACCAAGAGAAAAGCTAAAAGAACTGCTTGTAAAATGCGAGATTATCAGTGAATCACTGTGGCTCATTCCGCGCACTGGAGATTTTATTACAGAAGGTGTAGAAATAAACCCTTTGGGAGAAGTCTTTGTACTTCGTATTAAGAGAAATCTTACCAAACCCTGGAATATTCTTTTAAAAAATCTATTCGATATAACATTAACAATTATTCTCATAATTTTTACTCTGCCTCTCATGTTTGTAATTTCTTTAGCCATAAAATTAAACTCGAAAGGTCCTGTGTTATTTATTCAAGAAAGATTAGGACAGAGAGAGAAGCCTTTTAATTTGTTTAAATTCCGGTCCATGTACATAAATAGTAACCAACTTCTATCCGAATATCTGGAGGAAAATCCTGAATCAAAAGAAGAATGGAGAAAATACAAGAAACTTAAGAATTATGACCCACGCATCACCAAGGTTGGCAGATTCCTCAGGAAATACAGCCTGGATGAATTCCCCCAACTTTTTAATATCATTCAAGGAAAAATGAGCCTTGTTGGTCCTCGACCATATTTATTGGAGGAATTGGAGGGGAAAGAGTCATTCAAACATACAGTATCCAGGGTAAAACCAGGAATTACTGGATTCTGGCAAACAAGTGGAAGATCAGAGCTTCATTTTGATAAGAGGATCGCACTTGATGAATTCTACATTCGTAATTGGTCCTCATGGCTAGACATGACAATTTTGATGAAGAGCATAAAGATCTGGTTATCAGGGAAAGGCGCTTATTGATCGAAAAACCTATCTCTGGTTCTTGTGCTTGAGTAATTGACAACAAATTTCTTCAATATCTTCGGCAAATTTATTGATTCTATTCTCAAGGCCAAGGCTCTCGTCACTTGAACTGCCTAGGTCTTCGACTATTTCATCATAATTTTCAATTCTATTTTTGATCTCTTCGCTATTGAATGCAACAATGACTGTCCCTTTATCTTCAAGCTTTTTACAAAAATTCATCTGATGATTATCAACATGTTCACCATGTTCTTTTTGACGTGGCACAACAACCGGTGTCTTCCCTTTATAAAGGGCGAGCATAATGCTACTCGGCCCAGCGTGAGTTATGACCACTCTTGCATTCTCAATTTTATCCACCATTTCATTGAATTTTAAAAATTTTGCATGTTCACAGAATTTAGGTTCATAGAGTGAATATCCTGTCTGAATAAAAACTTGTTCAGTTACTATATTTTCTTCCACAAGCCTATCAATTTCTTTGACAAGCCTATCAAAAGGCTGTTCGTGAGTACCAACCGTAACAAAAATCATAGCAATTGTCCCAAGACTCTCCCTTTCGGATAAAATTTCTTTTGTTCCTGCCACTGGAGCAAAAAAGCATCTGTTATCGGATATACTAATTTCCCCGTCATTGTTGGTGAATCAATTCTATCGTACACTTCGATATAGACAAGCTTGGCTCCTAGGAGTTTTCCGATATAAAAAAACGGGACGGCCACACCCGCACCGGTCGATACTATGATGTCGGGTTTTTCTTTGCGAAGAATTTTCAAGGCAAGAAACGTATTGTGGATTAAGTTTTTAATATTTCTGTTTGTCGGAAAATAGGACCAATAGACTTTCTCTTTCGCTAATAGAGATAGAGAATCCTCCTTCTTAAAAGTTACCCAAAATCTTTCAGGCTTCTCCCACCACTTTTTCAAAATAAACAATTGAAAAAGATGTCCTCCGCTTGATGAAACAAGACACAGTTTCATTTCTTTGCCTCTGAATCTTCAGTGCGCATCCATATTAACATGCTTAACCTCTCCCCTAACATATTATTTCACATAGCCGAGAGCCCTCAGTTTTTTTTCCAAATCTGGCGGAATATCAATTTTTCTTCGCTCCAAGCCTAATTCACTCTGACCATTTCGATGGGAGAAAAGTTGCTGTAATCTCAGATAGTCTGCAAAACCACTGAATTCAAGATTGACTTGTTCTCGTACATCTTTTATATCATATAGCTCTAAAACTGGGACATATTTTTTGGGTGGTTTTCTGTGAAAATTTTTATTATAGATCAATTTTTTATTCCTATCCAATATCGCATTTATATCATTACCATCTAATGCCTCTTCAAAATACAAAGTTCTCTGTGGATCTGAATTGTGCAGAAGAGAGATCCCATCAAGTTTATATGGTTCGCGGATCCTTAGTATGTCCAGGATTGTCGGATAAATATCAATATGCTGTGCCCGCTCAAAGTGTATTCCGTTTTTAATTTGTCTTGTTTTTATGCTGAGCGGAATCTTAACCTGCTCATTATATAATGTCATTCCATGGACAATGCCTTCATGGTCGAAAAATTCTTCACCATGATCTCCAGTAAAAATAATGACAGCGTCATCATATATATCAATTTCCTTCATTTTATCAATTAATCTCCCAAAGGAGAGATCATTAAAATATATTTCTTGATCATAACGTGTTTTTATGTATTCAATTTGAGATGCTGTTGGCTGAATTTTTTTTCTTTCAATATTGGATAATAATTCAATATCATAGGTATCGATCGGTTCATATTGATGGATATTAAACATATCCTTCACACTTTCTTTAGGGTTATAGGGATCGTGGGGGTCCATATTCCAAATTATCATAAACAAAGGCTTTCGTTCTTTTTGTCCCAGATACGTTTTTAAGAATTCGAATACGTTTGTGTTAATCTCATCCGATCGAACAGTTCGGGCGGGGTACTTACCTAACAACTCTATGAACTCATCAAATCCTTGAGCAAACCCGAATACATGACTAAGATTTCCATTACTTATCCACGCAACATTATAATATCCGTTATCTTTAAGTGTTTCTGCAAGTGAAACGATCTCATCTGGTAGTCTATCTTCCCGTTTCATTGTTTTGTGATTTTTCGGGAATAATCCAGTTAGGATCGACGCGCAGCTGGGTTTTGTCCACGAATCATTTGCATACGCATTGATGAAAAGGGAATTTTCCTTAGCAAACTTGTCAATATTCGGCGATGTGCTCCTTCCGTAACCATAACAGCTCAGATGATCTGCTCTGAGCGCATCAATCACATACAACAGAATGTCTGGTTTTGTTAATTCCTGATTAACCTGATGTCTTGGTTGAATCACATCATTTTCTTTATACATGTTTAGTGATATCTGCGACCAGGTTGTAAAACTGTCAGAACATCCATTTGTTACAAATCGAAGTTTATAGAGCCCTTCTTCCTTAACATGAAGTGTTTTTTTTAATTTCTTGCCTTTTGGTGAAAGCTTAATGATGCGTCTTTTTTTCTTCTGGTTGGTTAATTCTATTAATGATGTGGCGCTTTTAGCGTTTTCATATTGAATATCAAGTTCAAATCTCTCTGGTAGCTCATAAAAGTAACTAAACGCTGAATTCGCATGCTGGATCAACCCTTTATCATCAAAATACTTAAGATTATTTCTAAAACGTATTTTCCGAAAAGCAACGGATAAATTTCTTCTGTCCGTAGAATTTTCATGGATATCCCTGGCTTCTAAACAATATGAAAACTGAAATTGTAATATATTTTGCCCCAATTTTAATAACGAAGCAGGTAATGTGAAGTTGAATGTTTGAAATCTTTGCGGTTCAACAATGAATGAGTCGATTTTTTTCTCATTCAAATGGATAAATACGTTTTGGTTGCTTTTGTTTTTGGAGGGGATTGCACGGCATGTGATTTCAACATCTATATCATTCATTTCATTGTATTTGTAAAACAAGATACTGCTTTTTTCTGCGGAAGCCCATGTATATTCTTTTTCAGGATAACTCCACCCTTGCAATAGAAACCTATTAGGATTTGCTTCTTTTCGAAAATCAATAGCTTCGGTATCTTCCTGGATTTGTGCACGGATATTCTGCAAGATATCATGGCTGAAATTAAAAGCTTCTTTTTTTTCCAAGGTGCATGCGAATAATGTTAGTAGAATTAGAATGGTTATTAAATGGAACCGCATTCTCATCGTTTTATTTCTTATTCCAGTTCATCCTCATTCAAATTCTCGATCAGGTATATTCTAATAAAGCACCTGTAAAGATACAACAATTTTAAGTGCTTTGAATTCTCCCAGTTGAACGGTTATGATAATCACTATGATTTGTTTCTCTAACTCCTAAGCAAAATAATTGAATTTTTTATTGACATAACGCATAAATTTTGATGAAGTGTATAGAGCCCAGAATGAGGATGGCTGTTTACATCGCAAGATTTAACTCTTGCGTCATAAATGAATACTTTTTTTTAAATAAATGAAGGAGGAAAAAATGAGAAAAGCCAAAACATTGTTTGTTGTGGTGTTATTTATGTGCTTAACATCATTATCTCTGTTCGCCCAGTATGATAACTCTCCCGCTACCTTTAAGGTTATACCTTCGGTCATCTGGGCACCTGCGTCGGGAGGCGGCACCTGGTATACAGAACTTCAGATATGGTCAAGAACATCAGGTACTTCAGTCAATGTTTATTTCATGTATGGAGGAGGAGTATGGAGGTATCACCCAGGCTTCTGGACAAGTGTTGGGGCAGATGATTGTTACAAAAGCACAAATATTTTAGGTTCCCTTTATGGTCTTGATTCAGGCTTCACTTATTATGGAAAATCTGGCACACTGTTGATATACTCCTACGGGGGTTCGGTTCAAGCCACGGCGAGAACACGCCACACTGGGAACTATGCAAAAACAATAAACGGGTTGAGTAATACGGATTCAAATACGGCTGCATCAGGAAGATATCTGATGATGATGAATGTGCTGCAATCCTCTAGCTACAGAACTTCTCTTACCTTATATAATCATGGTTCGGCTTGTGATGTTTATATTCAAGTAGTACATAATGGCTACGTTGCCGGTTCAACAATCACTAAATCTATGGTACCGTATGATTATCAGGCGTTTGATGTCTTTGCTGCTGCTGGCCTATCAGGTACGTACACCAATACCTTCATAATAGTATGGGCCTCGACCACGGGGGGGCGGATTTTCTGTGGTGCCGCTTCAGCGCATAACACTACTAATGATCCTGCTTATCACGTTGCTCAGGGATGGACCTATTAGCAGAACTCAAGAGAATATCTTTAGGATAATCCTTTCCTACTACTGATTTCGAGAGGGTAATTACCGATACAGAAGGAAGAAGTTTTTTCACTTATTCCATTATTCCGGTTTCACAGCTTGATGTGCAGCAGGGTCATTGGTGTTATTATTAGCGGTCGCTCCGGAACACACAAGTCTTCCAGAGCCAAAAAGTGGACGGACTCGCAGATAAACATTATCGTATGAATTAGCCGGATACGGAACTCCAGCCTCATCAAATGGATTAAAGGATTGATAATCGAATCCTATAAATATTTGTGTGAAGGGGGAACCGAGCACACTAGCGGATCCGTTATACAGAGCAAACTCAACTGTCACTTCATTAGATGTCGGATTAAAAAAACCTGACCCTGTCCTGTAAGTACTGTTGTTAGCGATATTTTGGATGTACATATTACTTTCTGTACCTGCCATGTTGGATTCTACATAGGCATTCACTGCTTGCACAGTCTTCGAATAGTTGCCGTTCATGGTCCGGGCGGCCACATGGATCTTATGAGTTGCATCCTGTGTTATAAAGTCGAGTGTTCCGGCTTTCCCATAGTAAGTAAAGGATCCACTGTCAAGGCTATCTATAGCTGAGAGAATGTTGGGAAATTTTATGCTCCGGTTGACTCCAGGGCTGGTCCATAAAATAAATGGCCCTCGTCGATTCCCGCTCCCATAATTAAAATAGACGGAAACTTGTGAACCTCCTGATAAATCTACGATCTGAACTTCCGTCACCCAAGTCCCTCCCCCTGAAGCCGGCGCCCATAAGGCTCCAGGCAGGATCTGATAATCGCAAGGAGAATTTTCATACGCGTCCGCTACGCTAACTGCCAGATGCGCAGCCGGATCATTGGTGTTGTTATTGGCGGTCGCTCCATAACACATGAGTCTTCCAGAGCCTGAAAGTGGATGGACTCGCAGAAAGACATTATCGTATGAGGAAGTCGGATATGGAACTCCCGCCTCATTAAATGGATTAAAAGTTTGATAATCGTACCCTAAAAATGCTTTTGTGAATGCGGAGCCGAGCGTACTTCCGGTACTCTCGACCAATCGCAACTCTACTGTCACACCATCGGATGTAGGATTAAAAAATCCGGCCGCCGGCCGGTAGACGCTGTTGCTAGTGAGATCCTGGATCAGCATTTCACGCGTAACATCCGCCGTATTGGACTCCACATCATTCAATCCGGAATAAGTCTTGGAGTAGTTCCCGTTAAAAGTCCTAGCGGCGACAAGGATCTTATGGCCTGTATCCTGGGTAATGAACTCGAGCGCCCCTACACGCCCATAATAATCGAATGATCCACTGTCCAGATTGTCTATGGACTCGAGAATGTTATCGAACTTGATACTCCGGTTAATCCCAGGGCTGGTCCACAGGACAATGGGTCCCCTCCGGTTGCCTCCACCGTAGTTAAAATAGACAGAGACCTGTGAACCTCCTGTGGCATCCGTGATTTGTACGTTCGTGATCCAGGTCCCCCCGCCAGTCGCCGGCGCCCATATAACCCCAGGGAGTACCTGATAATTATTGGACGAATAATACCCTTGAGTTGATTGGGTTACAAACTGCCAGTCTGGTCCTGATGTATCCCCACAGGCATTTTTTGCTATGATCTTCCAACAATAGGTGGTGTCATAGTTGAGTTGAGGAAGATCATACTCACTCTCTGTGACGTTGTCATAATATGCAGGAGGATAGCTTGTTCCGAAATACACATCATAAGAAGCAGCCCCGCTACTGTCGGCCCAATCCAGGTTCCTATTGATGGGAACGCTTATGGCTCCATTCATGGGAGAGGAATCGGAAGGGATTGAAGGAGCGACACAGGTGGAAATGGTTACAGTCAATCCGTCAGACCAACCAGACGTGACAGCGGGAGTTACAGCACATCTGGCCTGGGCTTTCACACTGTAAGTTCCCAGAGAAGACCAGGAGTGCAAGGCCGAAGTGGAACTCGACCACACAGAGAAGTTGCCGTCGTCCCAATCAAAACGATATTCAATCCCATGTCCTTGCGAACACGAAGATCCCCCAGTCGTATAAATATAAGAAACACTGACCTCGCCCTGAGTGATCCCTGAAGGTATGCCGGGCACAGAGACAGTGTGGGCACTCAAATGCTCAGACAATGACATGGCCGGATCACCATAGAGGTTAAAATCAAACAAGTTCATCCAATGGGCGCCGCCCCACCAAGTGTATTGGTTTGTTCCCATGTCATTTTTCACATCATAAAGGGCTACGGCCGCTTTTTTATCGTTACTCACCAATTCATTTCCATAATAATAGCCGATGCTGGCGTTATCGCAGTAATATTTAAGTCCCGGAAACCATAAAGTCACAGCATACCAGCTCACTCGGCTCGCACTGACCGTGGTAATAGCACCGTTATACAGCAAAGCGGTTCCTAGATTGTTGGAAACTTCCGGATAACCGTTTAAGCATGAGCATTGATAGACAAAAGACGGGTAACTGTCATTCAATGAACTCGAACCTGATGAATTCATGATGGTGCCCCACCCGCAACCGGAATAACCCAGATAGGCCCCTGTTTCGCTGCCATGTCCCCACCACCAAACCATCCCGTATGGATTGCTCATCCACCTCGAGAGCGTGGCTCCATCGACTAACTCTTGATTGGAAGAAAATGAGGAATTCGCTGCTGAACAGAGACTGCCCTGCTGGTAAAGGGTCCAAGGAGAATATCCCTGGGAAATCAGATAGCCGGATTTCATGTATTCTGCCAAATAGGCTCCATCGGTCGTAGGATCTGAAAAACTCATCGGAAGTAGAGCATTCTCTCTCCATGTTATCCCACTGCTATCGGCATTCCCGTAGCCTATAGTCTTTGTTAAGACTGAATCAAGGCTTGTTACTCCGGAATAGACCGGAATTCTACCGACATAGACCTCATTAGCGAAATCAACCCCGCCTACCCCTCCGTCGTCCGGATACTCGCCGAAGTATGCGTCTCCGTCCTTATTCCAGTTACCGGTAAGGTCCGCGTAAAAATAATCTGTAGGCGATTCTCGATAACTGGATTCACTTCGCCGCGGCCAACACATCTTCATCGGGATGTTGCCAGAAGGATTGGGATTTCCCATCAGCAGCACAAACTGGATGGAATAGCCGATATAGTTATTGATCAGCCATTGTCTTATTTTTTCTGCAGTTCCGTTTGGTGCTTGTCCTGTAAGCGAACCATAATCATTTTCCGTAATGACTAAGGGCGAAAAACCTTTGCCAGTAAGATAATTCTGAAAATCGGTGAGTTTCGTGCTGGAGGCGACTATCGAATTGGTCGTGATAATCACATAATCATACACTTGTGAAGGACCATATTCCAGGTCAGTTGGGTTATACCATTTTTCCGACTCGGAATAATTCATCAGTATCTTTTTCGCTCTTTCATCCATAACTTGGTCGGATAATACTAGATCAGGAAGGCCGGGGATGCTGGGTTGGCTGTATTGTATTTGAATTGTAACTTCGGAGAAATATCTTAGATCGCCTGTTATCGGATTATATTGAAAGGGTGTGTATTTGATGGCAACGATCTTCCACTTCCTCATCTGTGATACACCGATAAACTCCAAGTTATTTTCCGGAAGATAAGCGTTCTCATTGTAGACATTAACTCTCTTTTCAATTGTCTGCTCTCCGTCTGCCCAGGTAGCCAGAGGAGGAAGCGCCTCGATCTGATAACGACCAAGGGAGGCCGTCTTGCCGTCTATCATTTTGACCTGGATGGTGTTGAGGTTCACCCCAGGAGGTACAGCAATGCGATAGACTTTTGCTGGAAGATCTGGAAAACCGGGCACTCCGTAGGAAAAAAAACCATCAATCGAAATCTTGTGAAATCCGGTTGCTTTTTCCTTAATCTGATATTTTGGTGTTATTAACTTGTAGGTCTGTTCCCCAAACAAAAAGGATCCACCAAAAAAAAAGACCGCCATCAATATGCCTGAGAATATCTTTTTAGTATTCATTTTTTCTCGCAAAGTGTTAGAAATAAAATTCACAATATCGCATTTTTTTCTTGTGAGACATCCCCACTCTAAGATTCCTAGGCTTAATTATAATAGAAGAAACGCGGATGTAAATAACCTTAAGGGGTGATTCCTGGGGTGAATTTGGTGTCTATAAAAAATAATCTGGGCGGAATCTCCGACCAAAATTTTAAAATCTTTCCGGAAGTTAGACTTTCATTGTTGTTTAAACTTCCGGAAAAACAACGACTTGAGAGGGCACAAAGTACACAACCACCCAACAAGCGGAAGCCATTTCCAGAATATCGGTCCGATCCTCAGGGCTTTTTTGAAATATGTTCTGGCTTCCTTCCATAATCCTCGCGATAAGCACATCCTGGCCTCGAATAGGTAAGAATAAGTGATACGTATGCGCTCTTTTCTTCGAATTCTCTCACTTGAAAAGTGATAGGTCTCCTTCAGATGGGCAGGGACGGTCTGAACAAATTGCTTGGCTGCATCTGAGGCTGCACGGGCAAAATTCTCATGAAGTTCCGCAGTGCTCTGAGCCTCATGCCGCCGCCAATATCCCACAAGACTATCGACATAACAAAACTCTCCCTCAAGAGCCATTCGCAAAAACGTGGGATAATCAACATAATAACGGGACGAACTGAATCCGCCAATTGAAGCCAAGTTTTCCCTTCTCATAAGAACCGACACTGCAGGAATAACATTCCGATAGAATAACCGAGTAAGAATCCGGCCCGGTGGACGGTTGAAAGCTACGTCGACTCGAGGCTTTTTTCTTGGCCTAAAACCAAGAATATTGCCTTCTTCGTCGGTAAAGGCTGTTTTTCCCCAACTCAAAACGTTGTTTTTATTTTCAAAACAAGTAACCTGTTTTTCTAGTTTATCATTAGGCCAGAAATCGTCCCCCTCTAGTATTGCAATAACCTCACCCTTGGCATGCTCTAATGCCTGATTATATGAATCCGCTAAGGCCTGCAATCCCCAGGTTTTTTCATGGAAGATGATCCTCAACCGGCTCTCTAATCGAGCGAAATGGTGAAGGATCTGAACTGTTTGATCTTGCGATCCGTCATCAATGATGATCTGTTCCCACTGTGGGTAGGATTGTTTCAGTACGGATTCAAGACAATATCGGATATATTTATCTTGATTATACGTCAGCGTTATGATTGATACGAGAGGTTTATTCATCTCAGGATGCCTGCCGATCCAATGGTTCGCTTGTGACTTTCTCTATTGTTCGACTCAAATTATTCCAAAAGGCCTTCAATATTTCCATCCCTATTTCATTCGAATATCTATTTTCAATCAGAATTCTTCCTGCTGAAGCAATCTGGTCTCTGTAGTCTCGGTTTTGTAAAAATCTGGAAATCTTTTCCTTGAAATCGCAAGGATTATTCGCAATGACTATATTCTTCCCATCTTCCACCTCAAGCCCCTCACAGCCTATGGAGGAAGAAACTACAGGGACTCCGGTTGCCATGGCTGCGAGTATTTTTATGCGTGTCCCGCTTCCCATTCTCAGGGGAACGACACACACAGCTGCTTGAGAAAGATACGGCCGAATGTCTTCCACATAGCCTGTCAATGTGACGTCATTTTTTTTTGCATAGAACTCCACTTCTTCTTTAGGCTGGTCACCTACAATTGTTAGATTAACATCAGGAAAATCAGCCTTTAAAAGCGGCATGACTTCTTGATAAAAATATCGCACAGCATCTCGGTTAGGCTCATACCACATGGTACCGAGATAAACCAGTTTATAGGATTCAGGATCGCATTGTGAGAAGCGAAAAAAATGCCTATCCACCGTATTGGGGATGACAACCACTTCCTGGCCAGGAATAGACTTCTTCACAATATTCTCATCCTCAGGAGAACAGACAAAACAGCAATCGAATTCATTGATCACACGCAATTCATATCTTTTCAGGCGCCAGTAACCCAAAAAATTGTAAGGCTTTTTTAACCAGCCTTTCGAGACCTTAACTCTGCGTTCCGAGCGAATAAATTCGAGGTTATGTTCATCGAGTATTTTGAAGACGGGCTCTTTTCTCCTTGCATATTCAGCCATTAAAAGAGTTTCCGCCACAATGACATCAATCGCTTTTTCTGTGATCAGTTCCTGAACCTTATCCTCAAAACCCTTATGGGACAGTCTTTTGGAAAGCAGTGGTCTAAGGGAAAAGTGATTCATCCATTTCGACAATGATGACAGCTGAGGCCGATTATAGACATGGATCTCAGTACAGAGGTCCTTCAAATCGCTTCCCCCGACGTTTCTATCTGCCTCATCGAATGCGATTAAATAGACTTCATGATCATTCAAGGAACGCAGGAGGTTGGCTGTTCTTATCCTGGACCCACTATCTTCCTTGAATGGCAAGGAATCAGCAACGAGAAGAACTTTCATCTTGGTCGATCGAGTAATTCCCTGTAAATCTTTGTGATTTCTTCGACATGTCTGTCAATACCGAAATTATCTTCCACATTTTTTTTGGCGTTGGCAGCAAGATTCCGAGCTTTTTTTCTGTCCGCTAACAGCAAAAGCACGGCATCTGCCAACGCTTTTGGATCAGAAGGCGGGATCAGAATAGCCGATTTCCCCTCCTCCAATAACTCTGGAATTCCTCCTACTCTGGTTGCTACAATAGCCCTCTCTAGCGCGGAAGCCTCCAGCAGGATTCTCGGGAATGGTTCAGGATAGATTGCAGGATGCACCAATATGTCCAATCCCATCATGACATCATAAACATCATCTCTGAATCCAGTAAAAATAATCGTGTCAGCAAGATTTAATTTTTTAGCCAGGATTTCCAATTTCTCCCTGTAGTGTTTTTGATTCTCTACTAAGGTATCTCCTACAATCAGCACCTTCAGAGAGGGTAGCGATTCCTTTATCAAAGCAGAGCCCTTTATCAAGATCTCCTGTCCCTTGACTGGATCTATAATACCGATGCAGCCGATGACCGGAGCATCTCTCTCTAAATCAAACTCCCTTCTGATGTCTCTTGAGGTGCTGCGTTTCAGACTCTTTCCGTCTACACCGTTGTACACGACCCGAACCTTGTCCTTCAGAGCCGGCGATTTCGCTATAATCGAATCCCGGGTAGCGGAGGAAACCGTTATAATCAAGTCTGAAAGGAAATTCAACAACCGGGCCTTCAGCGGATGCGAAAACGGGCTAAGATAGATATCCCTCACATGAACCACCGATAGAATGCCAGCCATCCTGGCCGCAGTGCCTCCTATGAAGGCCGCTCTAGGCGCATTGGAATGCAGAATGCAGGCTTTTTTGGCTTTAATAATACTCCTTAATTTGAAAATTGCTGAGGCTATCTTTGGCAGTTTGTGGAACCGATGTCCCTCACCATATTTTATGAGCGAGGGCAAGATTAGAGTTTCGATGTTCATCTGTCTGGCTTTATCAGTAAACGGTCCTGATTCAGGAAGAATAAGCACGGGATCAAATCCAACTTTGTCGATGCCTTCAATCAGGCTGCAGAGGCTGAATTCGGCGCCACTCATTTTAGCAGTCGGGTTTAAATAAAGAACAGTAACATTTTTTGAGGTCATTATGTTTTGTTCCTTAAAAAAATCTCCTCGTATCTATTAGAGATCGAATCCCAGTTGAACTCTTTGACAACCTTTTCCCTTGAATTCACTCCATATCTTTCCATTTGCTTGGAGTTCTTCAGTAAAGAAAGCACGGCGTCGGCGAATTTTTCTGGTTTGAGTGGCTCAACCAGAAGTCCATTTTTACCAGAATCGATGACCTCAGGAATGGCGGTGGAATTTACGCTCACCACTGCTTTTCCTGAAGCCATGGCCTGAAGCAACACCAGTCCCAAGGTTTCAAAGGTGGAGTGAAACACAAATAGATCTGCCATTGCATAATAGAAAGGAAGCTCTCTCTCAGGTATATAACCGGTAAAAATTACGCGAGAAGAAACCCCCAGTTCTCGGGAAAGCTGCATGAGTCGATCCTTCTCTGTGCCCTTTCCTCCTATCACCAGATACGCATCTACATGCTTTAACACAGATTGAAAAGCCCTGATTATGATATCCACCCTTTTCCATCTATCCAGCCTCTGCATGGCAAAGAGAACTTTTGCATTCCGGGGAATACCCATTTTTTCTCTAGTAAGGCTACCGTCATTCTCGGGTGTATACCTTGCCAAGTCCACACCAAAGGGCACGACGTCTCCTGTATTCAGGTCTGAATCGCCAAACGCTTGACGGCAATACTCTGAAATGAAGATTTTTTTACCCACCCTCCCGCAGATCATCCTTGCGTACTTCCTCCAAAAGAGAGGAATTTCAGGTCCAGGAATATCTCTGCCGATGATCGAAAGAACAACAGGCCGCTTTTTAATTCTCTCGACGAAAATAGCCGCCAACCCGGTGGGAAGAGCATAAAAGAAATTCACGAGTTCAGGATCGAACTCCCGAATCATGCGCGAGGTCGCTCTGACTGCGCTCAGAGAAAAGGGAGGAATTATGCCTCTTAATTTCCACTGACCAGGCCAGTTCATGGGATTTACACGATCCTTGAACCTAACTATCTCGAGAGGGGTAAGGTCAAGATCCGGTTCATCCATTCCATATTCTCTTATCAAACTCTTATCAGGATGTGGAGTCAAGATTTGAATGCGATGACGGTCGGCCAACCTGTGGAATATCTCATAAATCCCGATCTCGGCACCTCCCATGATGGGGAGAAAAGTGGGTGTAACCACTAAGATTTTCATGAATGGCGTTTAGAGGCGACAGCGATCAGAGTCATGAAATATTTTTTTCTGAACGGAAGGGCCCATAAGATTCTTTTTAGAACTTTTGAAACCACAGAAGGAATTCGTAAGTTCTCGCACAGCATGACTTCTGGACAGACAGGATTTATCCGCCCTAAAAACTGTGTTTCGAATCCATGTTCATGGAGTATCCTGCGGAGGTCTTTTTCGGAAAAAAAATGCTGGTGGGTCCGATCCACCCAGTGATGAAAAGTCAGACCGGAATCCTTAAAAATGGGATAAAGTTCAGCATCAGGAACGGAAAGTATGACATTTTGTCTTGTTATACGTTTAAGCTCGGATAGAACCTTTCCGACATCATCCACATGTTCCAGAACTTCAAAACTGATTACCGTATCGAATTCTTCGTCTTTAAAGTGTGTTTTTTGCAGATCGCCGGTAGAAAAACGATCCATTGCTTCAGATTCCCAACTCTCCGATTGCAAAAGATCATACCCATATGCGTCATACCCTTGAGATAACATCCACCGGACATATTCTCCCGTCGAACAACCTGCATCGAGAGTCTTGGGAAAGGCGTAATTGCGAATGACGTCAAGCCTTGCCGGATTGAGTTGGCCCCATGTACCGATCCGGTTCCTTTCTTCAATTAATTTTTCAGTTGTCAAGTTTTCTTCCCCAAGAAATACAGTCCCGAAGCGATTCTATGCGCTCCAGGTCGCTTAGCAAATAGAATATCCAGGTATTTTATCGGGAACGTCATCCAACCTGCTATAAAAATCGCAACAGCATGAGCACGTTTATTTTGTGAAAAGCCGGTAAGGACGCCGGAAAAATATTCTCTTAGAATCCAACTCAATGCCGAGCTTGGCCCAACGCTGACACCGGACTCTATCCGTGAAAACTTAGAAAGAAGCTTTTCTAAACCCTCTAGGGAGAACCTGTAAAAATCTTTGGGGCTTGGATGATATCCTTGGATAAACGGAATTTCCACGTATACAATACCTCCTTTCCTCAATGTCCTATGGATTCCCTCCACGACAGCAACCGGGTCTTCAACATGCTCCAGAACTGCCTGACAGATTATTCCATGAAAACAACCGCTTTTAAAAGGAAGGCATAAAGCATCCCCCATGACATCGACACTCGAGAAACTATCGATATCAAATTTAACGATTGTTTTTATCTTCTGCGGATCAAGGCTTCTATACCCTAAAAACCTATCTCCACAACCCAGATTCAGCAGTATAGGATCCTTAATATCTTTCAGGAGATCATTCAATCTTCCTACCGTTTCTTTAGCTTTAATGTTCAGCGAAACTCCCGGAACAAAATACAGTTTTTGAAAGAGCCTTTTCATTCGTTTCATAACTTGGAGCAAAGATACAGAAAACAATAAGAAAGGTTCAACGGGATAAACGGTCGTAGCACTCTGTACTTTACAGGGGCCTTGGCGGATTTGTAGTTATATTTTAATACTTTCTCAATTTTAAAACCATTATTCTCTAACAACGACTTCCATTCTTCCTTCGTTGCCCATCGATCGATTTCTTGAGCTGTAATTCTCCCAGTGGTCCCGGTTTTGAGGACATTCCAGACTGTCAATATGAAATAGCTGTTGGGAAGCAAAAAAGCAGCCCGTCCCCTTTTCTTCAAAATCCGATGCATTTCATGAAGGCCTTTTACAGGGTCAATAAAATGTTCAAGGCTTCCTAGGTTTGTTGTAACATCGAAAGATTCACCTTGAAAAGGCAGTGCTTCAGCATCTCCGCAAATCACTTTAGTCTTAAAGGAATCACGCTTTACAAGACCGAGAGCTTCAAGGGAGATATCAATGCCCACACTATCTATCCCATGCTTTTCAGCTTCTTTTAGTAAATACCCCCCTCCACATGCAACATCCAAAATCCGTTCGTCTTTTGCTGTTTTCAACTCATTAAACACCCATCGGTAATGCTCTTCCGATTCCTGTATAGGACTCTTCTTGTAGATCCGGTCATAGACTTCTCTGATCTTTTTTTGGTTATATCTGTTTTTTGATGCTAAAATGTCCATGTACGACGGCATCTCTAGTAGATACTGTTATACACAAAATTTTTCAAAAAATCTAAGCCTTTTAACAACTTACATTACAGTCGTACTGATCTTTCTTGCCCCCTGGTAAATATTTTCGATCAAACAAAGGATTGTATAGTTCCACACCAAAAAGTTCGCTCGGGAAGGGCAACCGGAAAATCTGTTTTGTTTTCTCTAATGTCTTGTCATAAAAAGAATGACAACGATCAGAATTCACATAGAATTTAATGACAGGAGGCTCTATATTCCGATGCAATACCAAGACCTCTTTATCTTGTGGATCTTTTTCTTTGCGCAATTGGCTGAATGCGGAGTTGGAGAGGAGGTATCGGGTACGTCAATATCTTTTGTAAAAGTCTTCCGGTAGAAATCTGAAAAACAATACATTTTTACGACGTTCGACAAGAGGATCATAACGTTTTCTGATATATGCCTGATTCTGGTTAAAAATCTCAGAAAATTTGAATGAATATTTCTGATCAAAAAACTTGTTCAACTCTTTACGTTTCTCCTGATCAATCAATACTGTAGGGATCTCCTCAGACGACTTCAGATAGTCTTTATATTTTTTATCAATAGCCTTTAATTGAGGGCTTCCTATTGAAATTGGCAGATTGATGTTAGATTTGAAGTAGAGAAGCATCAGTTCATCAAGATAACTTTTTCTTTCTTGAGAATACACTGTGCCGCAAATGATTATTCTTTTGCCAAAAGTGTCATCTGCTTCAATAATCCTAGCTTGCCATTTATTCGCTATAACAACATCAATTTCCTCTTTCAGATCGTAGAATTCCTTCATGGCCAAGTCATCCGGCTCACCTAGATAAGGATAGTCATAGAAGCTGTAATCAACTTTTCTAAAATAATAAAAAAGATTGGGGGGTTCTATATAGTGATTAATGGAGAGAATTTCCCATGAAGGGTGCTCATACTCATGTATTAAATATGCAGCTGCTTTTGTCCCCGGGTCCTCGATCATTCCCCTCTCCCCAATTATTTTCACATCCATTCGAGGTTGAATGTCGAATAGAACTGTCACTGTTCCATAGAGTGTCATAATGAAAACCAGCAATAGTAAAGAGAAAGCAGGCTTCCAACGCCATTTATTGATGACAACAATCAAAAACAATACAATAAAATAACAGCTCATTGTCATATACCCTCTTACCACAGTGACTTTATGAGGGGTCCCAAAGAGTAAAGGGGCGAGGTAAATAAATGCACAAAAAAGGAGTAACTTGCTTTCTCTGGTTCTTGTGTTTTGCAAAACAAGAAATAATATCAGGGAAAGGATAAAAATTATGAAGATAGGCAACCCTAGATTTGCAATAAATCCTTTAAGATGATCAAAAAGGTAAAATCCCAATCTGGTAGGCTTGGACCGGGTTCTAGCGAGGGCAAATATGTAGAGAGGAAAAAATAAAACCGGGAAAAGCCAAACAAGTCGCACTACAGTTACTTTTAATCCTTCAAAGAGTATATTTAAAAAATTCAGGGTTTTCACACCGAATTTATTTCCAGGCTTGCCTTTAGGACTCTCTGATTGAGGTCTTGAATATAGGAAAATCACCATAAAAAAGACAAAGATAAAAGGCACAATATAGATATGTGAAATAAGATACAAACCTAGAAATAGCGACGCTATCAGAGCTTTTTTTGTACTAGGCTGTTTAAAGAAATCGATGAGTTTCCATATTGCTACACTTATGAATAAAGCGCCAAGTATCTCATATCCATATAAAAATCTCGATTGAAACACATGAATGGGCAAAACACTTATTAACGCTGCACCTAGAAGAGCCTTTCTTCGATTACATTTCATTTTTGTTAAAAACAAGTAAACGATTGGTATTTGAAAGGTTCCTATTAACGCAATCGGTAATTTCCACCAGAATTCGGTCATGCTCTCTCGAAAAAGAGAAAGAACGTGCACGAATAGCTCTTCAATAACATTAATTAGAATCCCAAAATTCTCTAAAAGCATCCATGTCCACCCGGGAAAAACGATAATCTTCACAGTCAGTTGCGCGTTATCTGATGACTGGAAGGTGTTTCCTAGATAGAGGATTCTGATTGCTGCACCTATGGTGGTGATTAAAATCAATGGAATTAGTGATTTCCAAAGCTTAACACCGGAATTCGACAATGATTTTCTGTATAACACTTCTCTACCCTGAGATATATTAACAAAAAAGATGGGATTAACAAAAACTTTCATAACAACGCTGGAGGAGGGAAATGTGATGGCGACCTGTTACTTTGCCAAAGTTATCGTGGGGAATATTTGGTGCCAATTTTTAAAATTTAGGGGAAAGAAATTTGACCATGTTTTTTCCCTGTGATATAAGCTAAAAGAATTTATCACGTAAAGCATTAAGGAGAATGTGATTTTCAGCCTAAACTAAAAGTCTGCTTCACTTGACTATTAAGGAGCATACTTCTTTAACTCAAAAGTCGCCCAATAAGTATGAAATCAACAGAGGGAAAAACACTAAAATCCAGCATAATCATCAGCCTTTTTACTTTGTTGACCAGCGTATTTAATTATCTTGCTCTTTTCCTTTTAGCGGCTACCTTTGGGACAAGAATGGAAATGGATGCCTATTTTGCAGCCATAACTATCCCTCAAATCATCACACTTATTCTGCTTGCAACATTATCCACAACGTTTATTCCAGTTTTTATTGAAGTAAGGTCGACAGATGAACCTCGGGCATGGAAGTTGGCAAGCATATCTGTAAATTTAGTTTTTTTCCTACTGCTTATACTAGCCCTCATAGGCTACATTTTATCAAAAAATGTGATCACGCAAGTGAATCCAGGCTTTCCAGAAGAGACTTCAAGTCTTGCGAGTTCTCTTTTTAGAATATTCCTCATTTCTGTTGTATTTTCAGGCACATCTATCATACTAAGCAGCTTATATTATGCGCACCAGCGATTTGTTAAAGCTCCACTTACACAGTGGCTGAGTAGTTTTGTGACTTTTCTTTTCGTCGTCTCTTTGCGTTCGAGTTTAGGGATAAAAAGTATTGCTGTGGGGATGTTGGCAGGTTCTCTTATTCAGTTCTTCTCCCTTCTTTCCATTTTATTGAGACGATACAGTCCTTCATTTAATTTTAAAGACAAAGAGATTGTGAAGTTGGCTAGGTTAATCATTCCACTCCTTATTGGATCAATTTTTTATAGGTCAAATACACTTGTGGAACGGTTCATTGCTTCCAAATTAGGTGAAGGCAGTATTTCCTATCTCGGATATGCGTACAAGATAATCATCGCATTCGTCCTGTTAATAAATCAGGGAATTTCCACAGTTCTTTTTCCGAGGATGTCTGAGTATTCAGCTGTCGGAGATTTTGAGGGACTAAAAGAGATACTTTCTAAGGGAATTAGAGCTTTAATTGTGATTACAGTGCCTATTGTATTTATGATAATTTTTGCTAGACTTGAATTGGTTCAAATAATTTTTGAAAGAGGCAATTTTAGCCATCAAGATACCATAGCTGTGAGTAAGGCACTCATCGCTTACCTGGGATTTTTCATAGTTAGCGCAATCGTACTCCCGCTTGTTAACACTTTGTATTCTCTCCAAGAAACATTTAAAGTAGCTGTAGTAGGTGTATTCGGATTCACACTTTATGTTTTTTTGGCCTTTTTGCTATCTGATTACCTTTCCTATACGGGGATAGCACTGGCAGTCTCGATACAATATCTCATCAGCCTCATTGTTTTTATATTTATTGTTCGGATGGAATTGGGCAAATTTGAATTAAGAACTATTATTCGATGCATTTTTAAAGCAGTTATCTCTTCAGGATTGGCTTCCCTTGCTATTTTTTCAATACGTAAACTACTGATCTTTCCGATTGAACACCCCTTCGATTTAATGATATTTGGGGTGTTAGGTTTTGCTTTTTATTTTTTAATCTTGAAAATCTTAAAGGCTGAAGAATTGAAATTTTTATCAATCAAAACATGACGTATTTGCACAAGTTTCCAGGCCTATGAAAATTATTTCCGGCCGACCGAAGAATACTCAAAACCAAGGCCTCGCGCTTCATCGGGATCGAAGAGGTTCCGGCCATCGATAAGGATGGGATTGGCCATCAGGTCTTTGACCTTGTTGAGATCCAGAGACTTGAACTCATCCCATTCTGTGACGAGGAGTAAGGCATTCGCTTCTTTGACTGCATCATAGGGACTATCCACGTAAACGATCCTGGGTGAATCCTCTGGAAAGATGCTCTTCATGTTGTCCATGGCCTTTGGATCATAGAGCCGAAGCAACGCCTCCTGGCTTTGAAGCTCATGGATGAGGCTGATACTGGGGGCATTTCGCGTATCATCCGTTTCGGGCTTGAATGCGAGACCCAAAACGGCAATTTTCTTATCCTTAACGATCCAGAGGGCTTTTTTAATCTTTCCTAAAAAACTCTGAATCCTATCAGTGTTGATCCTGTCTACTTCCTTTAAGAGTGCAAAGTCGGCACCCAAATCCTCGCCGATCTTGATGAGAGCGCGCACATCTTTGGGAAAACAAGACCCTCCATATCCTAATCCCGCCCGCAAAAATCTCTCGCCTATCCGAGGGTCCAATCCCATCCCCTTGGCCACGAGCTCCACATCCGCATCCGTCTTCTCACAGAGATCTGACATGAGGTTGATGTATGAGATTTTAAGAGCCAAGAATGAATTGGAGGCATGTTTGATGAGTTCGGCGGTGTCGATGTTTGTAACCAGGATCTTATCCTTGAATTTTTCATATATTTTTACTAGAACGTCTTCAGCCTTTTTTGTCTCAACACCGATGATCACACGATCGGGATGCATAAAATCCGACACAGCTGTGCCTTCGCGCAAGAATTCAGGATTGGAAGCCACGTCAAATTCGCCATTTCCCTTCTTATAAAGGCTGATGGTTCTCTTGATCCACATGGATGTTTGAACAGGAACCGTGCTCTTTTCGACGACAACTTTGTACTTATTGATGTTTTCCGCAATGTTCCGCGATGTGCTCTCCACATAACACATGTCCGCACTCCCATCTTCCCGCTGTGGCGTGTTGACACAGACAAAAAGCACATCCGAATCTCGAATTGTTTCTTCGAGGTCATGACTGAAGGAGAGGTGTCCCTTCTTGAGGTTCTTCTGCAGGAGATCTTCCAAGCCCGGCTCATAGATATGACAAATTCCCTGAGAAGCCTTTTCGATCTTATCCTTGTCGATATCCGTCCCCGCAACATCATGGCCGAGATCTGCCAGACACACAGCTGTCACCATCCCGACATATCCAGTGCCGATCACTCCGATCTTCATTCACTCCTCCTTCTCTGCGCTCTATGAAAATTGCTAGTAAATATAAATTGTTTAATATTCAATGTATTTAACATTGATTCTTTTTCTAATAATCCAGATTATGTTTTGACAACATTCATTATGAATAAGCCAAGTTAGGCTTTAACGACATTTTTCCGCTTACTCTTGATAGCATTGCGCGTGTCGATAACCAGGTGAGCGTGCTTCACGATCCAGTCATAGTCATAGGCTGTGTGGTCGGTGGTTATGATCACAGCGGCATATTTTTTCAGTGTAGTCTCATCCAGTTTTATTGATTTCATATTCAACTCGGGATAATCCCTGTGCCCTGCAGAACGCAGCACATGCGGGTCATTGTAGTCGACCTTGGCTCCCCTCTGCTTTAAAAGAGTGATGATTTTTAGAGACGGCGATTCCCGCTGATCATCGACATCTTTTTTGTAGGCGATACCCAGGATAAGCACCCTGGCCCCTTTGATCACGCGGCCCCTCTCGTTCAGTTCCTCGATCGTCCTATCAACCACAAAGTACGGCATGAGCGTGTTGATCTCCCCGGCAAGCTCTATGAACCGCGTTGGATAATCGACCTCTTTGGCTTTCCATGTCAGATAAAACGGGTCTACCGGAATACAGTGACCCCCATATCCTGGCCCGGGTGAAAAAGGCATAAATCCAAAGGGCTTCGTGGATGAGGCCTTGATCACTTCCCAAACATCGATTCCCATCCGGTCGAAAATCATCTTCATCTCATTGACCAGAGCGATGTTCACCGAACGGAATATATTCTCGAGTAGTTTTGTGGCTTCAGCGACCCTTGTCGAGCTCACCGGCACTGTTTGAATGACGATCTGATCGTACAGAGTTTTAGCCACCTTTAAACATTCCCTCGTGACTCCCCCAACAACCTTTGGAATATTGGCAGTTGTGTAAACCTCATCTCCAGGGTTCTCCCTCTCAGGTGAATAGGCCAGATAAAAATCTCTGCCCACTTTGTATCCTTTGGATTCCAGGATGGGAAGCATCTCTTCCTCGGTCGTGCCTGGATATGTGGTGCTCTCAAGGACCACGAGTTGTCCCTTCTTCCTGTTATCAGCAATGAGCTTTGTCGTGTTCAGGACAAAAGAGAGGTCGGGATTTTTGTGGGCATCCAAAGGAGTCGGCACACAGATCAGTATCGCATCGGCCTTAGCCAGCATTTTGGGGTCTGTCGTAGCCTTGAATTTGTTCTTTTCCAGGTAAGGTATCAGATCTTTCCCGGTGACATGTTTGATGTAACTTCTCCCCTTATTGAGAAGGTTTACTTTTGTCTTGTCTATGTCAAAACCGACCACATGGAAGCCCGTGTTCAAAAATGTTTTGATCAGAGGGAGACCCACATACCCTAACCCAATCACACAAACCAGTGATTTCCTGTCTTTGATCTTGTTTACCAGACTCATTGCCCCACCTCTATTGCTGATCTCTAAACCATTCGATAGTCCTCAAAAGGCCATCCTTGAGAGAAACACGGGGTTTATAATTCAAAAGAGCCTCTGCTTTCGAGATGTCGGCAAAGGAGTGCTTCACATCTCCAGGACGTTCTTCTTCATGCACAGGCTCGATGTCTTTCTTTGTCAATTCTGTGAGTGTTTTGGCTAGACCATTCACTGAAGTTTGTACCCCATTTCCCAGGTTAAAAACCTGGCCTGAAACATCGGGCACAAGCGCAACCTGAAGATTGGCCTCCACAATATTGGCGACATGGGTGAAATCCCTGGATTGCTCCCCATCCCCATGAATGATCGGGGCCTTGTCTGAGAGAAGGCGCGTGATAAAATTGGGGATCACAGCCGTATACTGAGAAAAAGGGTCCTGGCGCGGACCGAAAACATTGAAGTATCTGAGGCACACTGTCGCAAGACCATAGATCTCGCTGAAGACCTGACAGTATTTTTCCCCTGTAAGCTTAGTAATAGCATAAGGAGACAAGGGATTGCCCTCCAGGCCTTCTTTCTTGGGGAGATGTTCGTCATCACCGTATACGGATGAGGAAGAAGCGAAGACGACTTTTTTAACAGATGCGTCCCTTGAAGCCAACAGAATATTCAACGTTCCTTCGATGTTGATGGCGTTTGTCAGGAGGGGGTCTTCAATCGAGCGGGGGACAGAAGGAAGCGCCGCTTGATGGAGGACATAATCCACATCTTTGACAGCTTCTCGGCAGAGTTCAAGGTTCCGGATATCTCCCCGGATGAGCTCAATCCCATCGAGGAACGAAGCGATGTTCTCTTCCTTTCCCGTGAGAAAATTATCGACCACTCGGACAAAAAAATCCTTTGTCACCAACTCTTCTGCGATGTGCGAGCCGATAAATCCCGCTCCCCCAGTTACCAAATATCTATCCATCTCGCCTATTCCAATTGGATGAATCAGTCCATATAGCCCAAGGCCTTCAACCGCTCTTTGACCTTATCTTCCTCTTCTTTGCTCAATCCTTCCTCTTCCTTTTCGCCTTTGGGAAGGCTGTCTTTAAGGACCTTGATCACATAATCCTGTACAGACGCAACATCTGTGTTTTTTATCTTTGCCTCTATCTTCCTGTACAGCTCGGCTGGTATAGTAATATCAGTAGCTTCATTTTCCATTTTATCCTCCTGACCTGAATTATTCATAAAAAATGTCTAGACTTATCATAACAGACGTAATATCAAAATGTTACATAGTTTTTTCGGAATACTCATTTACGTACTGCATATCCTATTTGATTTTTATCATAGTCGACATTTTTTACCCTACGGGCGAGCTGATCTCACTACAAAACCTTCGTTGTAGCCCACTCGCGGTAGTTCACTACAGCTTCGTGGACCACTACCTCGCCTTTGCAGCAACCTCAACTCGTGAATAATTCATCTTTCACCTGGATTATTATCGGCGTTTGCGGTAGAGGGATTTGTCAACTGCGGCGATCATCCTCTCCAGGTCAAACTCAGTTGAAGCCAGGAAATCATAGATCTTTGTCACATTTTCTGTAGGATTGGCTACGATCTCATTGTAGTTCACAAACAGCACATCGATATCCTCTCGTTCCTTGATCTGACTGATGATCATATCGTTGAGCTTCGTGAATACGATGCGTGTGTCTTCCCGGTCTTCATCCTGAATTTTCGCCATTTTCTCCATCGAGTCCAAAATTTCCTCGATATTCCTCTGCGAGTAGATGATCTTATATTCCCCCTTGGGCAGGAATTTGAGGCCGTATGAGGTTATTTTGATAAATTTGCCTTTGTAGGGATCAAACGAGAATTCTTTATTCATGAGTTTATTGATGATCTTTCCGCCTTCAAGCTCGAAGTAGCCTCGTGGATTGTCGTCATCCGGAGGCCTCGAATCCTGATCAAAATCCGAAGGAAACCCACCGGCATCCAGGATCTGCATGAGCATCGATGTGCCGGAGCGTTCTAATCCGGATACGATATAGTTGACGTTTTTATCCAATGTCATTGTTTCACCTTTTCTCTATCTTTCCTGTGAATACCTCTATTGTTCCAAAAAACAGCGAATTGCATTCAAGAAAGATTTTATATCTCAAAATCCGGTCTAATGCAATGTTTTTGTATCAGTTGCCCAGTGTTTCGTATCGGTCCATTCGGGGAACAGACCCTACATCATAGGGACGAAACGGTAGAATGTAGGGGCCGTTTCCCAAACGGTCCGTTTAAAAAATGTGACGATCCCTTTTTTGTTACCTTTTTTGGTCAGCTCGGGGAGCTGACCCTACATGGATAGGGGGTGAGGAGTTAAAACGCTTGGAGTAGAATTAGATAATCTTGAAGTGGATACGCTCCCCTGCTTTTTGTTCTTCTGGAGAATCCATCCATTTCAATTCAAGATCAAACTCTCCTCTTGGAATTCTGCTGAAATCTAAACTGTAGACACAATTCCA
>CAZIMJ010000012.1:0-12808 GCA_964540205.1 uncultured Eubacteriales bacterium
CAGAAGAGCAAGGCATCCCTTCGGAGGGAATGAACATAGGCGGTACGATCGAAACAAACGGAGTAATCATACACATGGTCCAAGCTCTTCATTCAGCAGAAACCGGAGACCCTACGGGAGTTGTGGTGGAGCTCGACGGAAAAACGATATACCATGCAGGTGACACAGGCTTAACCTATGACATGAAGATCATCGGAGAATTTTTCCATCCAGATCTGAGCTTCATCCCCATCGGGGACAGATACACCATGGGCGTTGGGTCTGCCACTAAAGCCGTGGAGTTTGTCCAGACAAAGAGGGTTATCCCCATCCACTACGGCACTTTTCCGATCATCAACACGGATCCGGAGGAATTCAAGAGAAGAGTGGGCGACACGGCTGAAGTCATCATCCTCAAGCCAGGCGAGGTCTACAACCTCTGAATGGCATATCTAATTGATGGAAACAACTTCATTGGGCATACTTCTCCCTATGAACTGCGGGATCCCCGGAGCAAATACAGCCTGGTCGCTAAATTGTTAATATTTAACAAAATACAAAAGGTAAAAATCATCCTCGTGTTTGATGGACCACCGGATCCAGAGATCACGGATCAAAATTTCCCTGATAGATCTCTGACTGTCCTCTATCCTGACATAGGAAAAAATGCAGACGGGATCATAAAGGATATCATCTCCAAAAGAGCCAGGGAACGCCGATTCTATGTCGTGAGCTCGGACAGAGAGATCAAGGACTGCGCAAGGAAAAACGGCATCAAACCGCTGTCCTGTGAGGAGTTCAACAAGCAGCTCAAGGTTGCGCTCAAAGAAAATAAAGATCTGAAGGAGATGGATAAGGAAGCGCGTTTTCCCTCTCCGCTCGAGATAAACCACTGGATCGACATATTTAGAAAAAAGAGATGAAAAATATTGCCATTATCGGAGCGGGACGCCTTGGGGCTTCATTAGGATATGCTCTGTCCAAAAAAGGATACACGATCAAGACCCTCTCCTGCCGATCGATAGCTTCTGCCGAAGAAAGCCGGCAAAAGATCGGCCAGGGCACGGCGTCCACAGACAATGTCCGAACTGCTGACCAGGGAAAAATCGTCTTCCTTACTGTTCCAGATGATGGGATCGAACGTGTCGTCCAAGAACTCGCATCTTCACCTTTAAATTGGGAGGAAAAAGTCGTTTTCCACTGCAGTGGCCTGTTAACCTCCAGTGTCCTCGATCCACTCCAATCAAATGGGGCCCATACGGCCTCTGTCCATCCCTGCTATTCTATTCCTAATAAGCAGAGCAATTATGACCTCTTCCAGGGCATATATTTCGCCCTTGAAGGAGACGATTTGGCTGTGGCTTCTGCCAAAGACATCGTTTGCACAATCGGAGGTTTACACTTTATGATCCGCACCGAAGACAAGGCCTTCTATCACACGGCATGCAGTATGGCATCCAACATGAGTGTTGCGCTCCTTTATACGGCCATCTCTCTTCTCAGTAAATGCGGAATCGGGGAGGACGAGGCGAAAAAAGTCCTTTGGCCGCTCCTAGAAGGAACTTTACATAATGTAAATAAAATTGACATTTTGGATGCCTTAACAGGGCCCGTTGCCAGGGGTGATCTGACTACGATCAGGAAACATTTGCAGGAATTAGAAAACTTCCCCTCAGCCCACCGGATATACATCGACCTGGCAAAACAAGCCCTGGAAATGGCAAAACGCGGGAACAAAACTCAGAAAGAAAAGATCAGCGCGATGGAGGCATTGCTGGAACGTGAATGACCTCTTCCTTGAGGTCGATGTCAAATTCTTCTTTGACCCTCCTCTTGAGCTCAGATGCTAAACGGAGCACATCTTTGGCACTGGCATTGCCACAGTTGATAATGAAGTTGGCGTGTCCCTCATAAATCATGGCATCGCCTTCCCTCATTCCCTTAGCCCCAACGCGGTCCAGGAGCTTGGCAGCGGGGACTTTTTCCCCATCCGGAAAGACAGGATTTTGAAAAAAACTGCCCGCACATGCAACATCCCAGGGAGGGTGCCTCTTTTTCCTGCGTTCCATATAATCTGCGATGTTCGCTTCAATGCGGGACCTTTTCCGCTCTTCGATCTGTAAAATCACCTCCAAAACGACATCCGGCTTCTTTTTAAGCGAACTATAACGGTAATCAAAGGAAAAATACTCTCTGTGTTTCCTGACTTCTCTGTTTGTTTCATCATAAAGCACAGCCTCAACCACGCGGTCACCGATCTCCTCATTAAAAGCGCCGGCATTTCCGTATACGGCACCGCCGACAGTTCCGGGAATTCCCGCCATAAATTCCAGACCTCCCGACTCGTTTTCGGCACACCACTCGAGCACGTCTTTCAACGAGCTCCCAGACGCACACCGGATGAGCTCTTTACCCTGCCGCTCGACCTCTTCTATTTGGTTTTTGATGACAAGTCCCCGGAATCCTTCATCCTCAAACAACAGATTGTACCCGCCACCCATGATTGTGTGATACATAGAAAACTCACGAGCGAGTGTTATGGCTTTTTTCAAATCGTGAGCAGATCGCGCACAAAAAAAATAATCGGCTTCGCCGCCGATCTTAAAATGGGAATAATCGGAAAGCCGAACGGAAAAATTAAGAGGCCGCCCTACTGTATTTTGAAACATTTCAGGAAAATCTCTCTTCCCGTTTTTCATGTTGTTATTCTATCCTATATGGCCTCAAAAGTCTAAATTCAGCCGCCCCGGGCAAAACAGAGAAGGCCATAAGGGTGCGTTATAAATCCAATAATTTGGACTCTGCGCATAAAATCGTAAAAAACTTTACGAAAACACACTAAATATCACAAAATGGTCGCAAAAATACTAAAAAGTAAAATGTCCCCTGTTTATTTTTCTAAGCGCACAACAAATCCTTCTGTAAACCGATTCCTATAGCACTATTCAGCCCTCTTTACGGATAAAGGGGGGAGATCAGACCTGCTGCATGTGGGCTATATAATTTTGGAAGCGACTGAGCGATTTCGACAAATAAAACGTAATGAGGTGGTTCACTTTAAATATGGCACAGTTTTTGCTGCTATCAAGAATAGGTGAAAAGTAATTGCTTTTTGTCCTGGATTTATGCTAATATTTTGCTTTCCCTTTGTGAATTAGAATTGATCCAACATAGAGAGGTCGATCATGAAAAGATCAGCACTCACCGTAATCACATTAACTCTCCTCCTCGTTTTCCCCGTGCTCAGCCAGGAAAATTCCTGTGATCAGGCGTATATCAAAGCCATGACAACAGCCGATGCCGGCCAGAGGACAAAACTCCTAAAAGACTACCTAGCCCAATGCAACGGAAAAGGGTCCCAGTATGAAAATTTTGCATATGCAAACCTATGCGTAACTCCTTACAGCGGCAAAACAGCTGCTGAGACCATCGAATATGGTGAAAAGGCGATAACTTTGGGTGGCTTGGATGATCTCATGAAATTCCAGGTCCTTATTACAGTTGCCGCTGTTTACGGACAACAAGGGACCAATCTGGCTAAGGCCAAAAATTATGCACAACAAGCTATCCAACTCGGCAAAGCACAGGATAACAATAAGCTCGTAGGAGCGGGTTACTATGTCCAAGGCCAAGTTCAGCAAAAATCCAACGATTTGAAGGGGGCATCAAGCTCCTACATCAGTGCATACAACATCCTGAAAAATAAACAGATCACCAACGACTTAAAAAAGGTCGCAAAGGGCCTCTATGATGCCAAAGCCTATGCCGATGCCGCAAAGGCCTGGAAGGCCGTTGTCGGAGTAGCTAATGACTACGCCTGTATCGTCTATCTGGCAAACTCGCTTAACAGATCCGGACAAAAAGATGAGGCTCTGACATACTACAAACAAGCCTACACGACGCAGAAAAAAGGAGACGTGGCATACAACATCGGAGTCCTCCTTGCTTCAAAGAGCAATTCCAACAACAACGGCTCTTCAGAGGCGATCACTTATCTGCTGGATGCAAGTTTTCTTTCACAGGCCAATTCCAAAAAAGCCATGGACCTTGCGCAGAGACTGTACTTTAACCACGAAGTCCCAGGATATAACGGAAAGATCAAGGACCTCTCAGACAGAAGCAAAAATCTGGGAACTCTAACAAATGGCTTCAACGAAAAATTCGGGGAAAAAGACGAAGAAGACCTCTCCGATACCGAAAAAGCAGAGATGGAAAAGATATTGAAACAGATCGAAACTGAGCATAAGGCCATCGAAAAACTTCAAGCTGAACAGCAAGTGGCACTTGAAAAATTCAACGCCCTCATAGAACAGACAAAAAAGCGCTTGGGTATCTAATCTCCACCACTCGAAAGATGCAGCGGCCGTTTCACTAACGGTCCATTCGGGGAACGAACCCTACATAAAAATTGGGGACTGGCTCCGATTTTCTGCAAGAAAGAGGTGCCTGTACCCATTTTCTCCCGGTCAGCTCCCCGAGCTGACTCTACATCGATGAAGAGTCGGATGGACTGTTTGAACTTTTTCGTTTTCTGTAATAATATCTGTATTGCCCGACCGAACAGACGGAAAAATCCACTGAAACCTCAAAGGGAGAGTGTGATATCCAATGCCACTCACGCTGAAAGAGGCTAAAAAGAGAATCCAGAAACTCAGAGAAGACATTGTCTTCCATGAGAAAAAATACTATGTCGAAAACGACCCCCAGATCTCCGACTACGAATTCGACATGCTCATCAAGGAACTCATAAATCTTGAAAGACAATTTTCTGAGCTCATCACGCCCGAATCTCCCACTCAAAGAGTAGGGGAACAACCTCTTGAGGGTTTCGCATCATTCGAACACAGCACCCCGATGCTCAGCCTCGACAACTGCTACACGATGGAAGAATTGAGGGAGTTCGAAGAGCGGATACAAAAAATCATTCCTTCAGAAAAAATCACATACGTAGCAGAATTGAAGATCGATGGATTGGGGATCTCTGTCATCTATCGCAACGGGAAATTCGCCCAGGCCATAACCCGAGGCGATGGTCTAAGGGGCGATGATGTCACTGCGAATGTCAAAACGATCAGAAGCTTTCCGCTTGCCATTCCTCAATCGGGAGAGCTCGAAGTGAGGGGTGAAATCTACCTTCCATTCCCCTCATTCAGTAAGATCAACAGAAGACGAGAGAAAGAAGGACTTCCTCTGTTCGCCAATCCAAGGAATGCCGCTGCAGGGTCCATCCGGCTACTCGACCCAAAGGAGGTGGCGGCTCGAATGCTAGACGTCTTTCTCTATACTTTATTCGTAGAGGGAGAAGAGAAAGAGAGCCAGTGGCAAAACCTCCAAACAATAAAAAAGTTGGGCTTCAAGACCAACACCCAGTCCCGCCGATGCTCTTCATTGGCCGATGTCATCTCCTTCTACGAAGAATGGAGGGAACGCAGGGACACACTCAATTACGATGTCGACGGCATCGTGATCAAGGTAGATTCTATTGAGCAGCAAAGACTGCTCGGCAGTACAGCAAAATTTCCGAGATGGGCGATTTCCTTCAAATTCCCTGCAAGGCAGGCAACCACTCAGATTAAAGATATTGTCGTTCAAGTTGGGCGGACAGGCGCCTTAACTCCCGTGGCTGTACTTGAACCTGTCAAGCTTTCGGGTACGACGATAAGCCGGTCGACTCTACACAATGAGGATGAGGTCCGGAGGAAAGACATCCGCATCGGTGATTTTGTCTTGATCGAGCGGAGTGGAGATGTCATCCCCAAGGTAGTCAGAGTGATTAAAGAGAAAAGGACAGGGAGAGAAACTCCCTTCAATTTTCCAAAAGAATGCCCGGTCTGTCACGCCGCGGCCTTCCGGTCGGAAGACGAAGCGATCTCTCGCTGTGTCAATCCTTCCTGTCCCGCGAAGTTGAAAGAATCTCTCCTTCATTATTCCTCACGCCGGGCCATGAATATCGAGACTCTTGGAGTTGCTCTGGTCAATCAACTCCTGGAGGAAAAACTCGTCCAAACCATTCCCAACCTCTATACATTAAAATATGAAGAGCTAGTGGATCTCGAGAGAATGGGGCCCAAAAGTTCACAGAATTTAAAGGACGAGATCGAAAGATCGAAAGATAGAGACCTGCCCCGGCTCATCTATGCGCTGGGTATCAGGTTTGTTGGAGAACGTACAGCACAAGCGATCGCCTCTCATTTTAAAGATCTCGATTCTCTAATCAAAGCAACGGCCGATGAGCTGATCCAGATAGAGGATGTAGGACCCAAGGTGGCTGAGAGCATCGTCTTCTTTTTCCAACAACCAGAAAACAAGATACTTATAGACAAACTGCGTGAGGTTGGCGTCAACTTTTTCTCTCAAACTGAGGCAGTGCCCGAAGAGGGGCCACTTTCCGGACAAACCTTCGCCCTGACGGGGAAACTCACAAAATTCAGCCGCAAAGAGGCGAGAAAAGAGATCGAACAACGGGGGGGAACCGTCACCTCCACTGTGAGCCGAAAAACGGATTACGTCATTGCGGGAGATGATCCGGGATCAAAACTCGAAAAAGCCCAAAAGCTAGGAGTGCGTGTTCTGAACGAGACAGATCTCTTGGCGTTAATAACTATCTAAACCGAAGATTTACTTCTTCTTTTTCTTCCCGAAAATACCCGTCGAGAAGATGCTCTTGAGCCCCTTCACATCAAAAGACAGAAGGTTTTTAAGGTCTTTCAGGTTCTTGATGTCTTTGAATCCACCCTTTGATTTGGACTTATCAAGCTCCTTCAATTCTTTCAAAGCCGCAGGATTACCGGGGTCAACTCTAAGGGCTTTTTTGAACTGGTTGGCAGCTTTGACTTTCAAATCCTCATTTTTGTACATCATCCCCAATCCCAGGTAACCATCAGGACCCCACGGCTCCAGGTTTATGGCCTTTATAAAATGCGCCTCAGCTTTTCGAATGTATGTCGGGATTTTTGTCTCGACCATGGCGAGCAATAAAAAATAGGCAGACTTGTGTGCATCCAGCCTTATCGCTTCATCCAAATAGGGCAGGGTCTCTTCATAGCGAGCTTGGTTATACAGTGTCTTGGCCTGACGAAATTTTATTTCTGCTTTCTTGGCGACTCCCCGCTTGTCATCCACCGCTTCCTCAGCAAGTTCCTTATCATACTCCTCCCTTTTCTCTTCATCACTCAAGGTCTGATAGGCCTTGGTGATCCGGTCAAAAACTTCATCGATCATCTCTTTTTGTTGTGCGGCTATATCCCGATCGAAAAGGTCTGGGTGGTATTTTCTGGCTAATCCAAAATACGCTTTTTTGATTTCAGCCTGGGATGCCGAAGTGGAAACATCCAATATTTGATAGAAGCTTATCCCGGACATTTTCTGCTTGAACTTTTCAACGTCCTGGAGTTTTTCTGCCTGCTCCTTTCTAGCCGGCTTTGCTGCGGGCTTTTCTTTGGCCTCGAAGGCATTTTCCTCATGGCTCAGCTCGATCAAATTTAGACAATAAAAGAGATAGAGGCTTTTCCAGAAGAATTCAGGATTTAATCCTGAAAATTTTAAAATATCAGCGGGAGGAGAATCCGGTTTTATCCTGCTCAGGACTCCCTTTTCCTCCTCAGTGAGCTGAAGGCCAAGGCCTTTGTCCCTGGGTGATATTGTCTGCGCTTTCAAATATTTTTCTAGGGTGGGGTCGAACTTCATCCGTCGGATCCCATCCGCGATAAGGGCGGGGATGCCGATTTTTGTATCCAGGTCCTCCAGGCTCACCTCATCTCTGTCTTGGAATTTGAAAGCGCCGTTAAATATCGGAAAGATGTTCAGGGTGACTTCTCTCATTTGATAGGTGATGCCATCCAGTAGATCTTCCTGCGTTATGAGCCCGCGCTTGACCAAGACTTGACCGATGATCTCCATGGGCTCGATATACTCTTCGATTTTCTGAAAGGACTCCTGAGAGAGCTTCCCCAACTTGTATAAGACTTCTCCCAACAGTTCGGCCTGTTGGTTCGTTTTGGTAAAGACGAGATTGCCATCCTGGAAATAGAGGTACTTCTGGATGTTCAGGTACCGGAAAGTGAGCTGCCCTCTTTTTTTACCAAAGTAAATGTCGCGGAGATAGCGGCCTATGTGCTCCATATTACTACCTTATTTCCTTATCGGTCTATTCTTGTCACGATCAATATCAAAAAGCATTGCCTATATTTATATCAGAATAAAATATTTTTTCAAATAGTATCTCTAGGCTCATAAGCATCCCCAAACCGTGATGACAGGAATCTCATTGCGTTATTGAGTGTTCCAATTATGTGGTGGAGAAAACCGTGAGAAGGGCTCTAGGCGGGCACGGCACTTTTTTTGTAGGGACCGTTCCCCGAACGGACCCTTAGGGAAACGGTCCCTACATTTTAATAGAACCGCACTGCTATCCCGTTAATCGTTTTCGAAACCACTAATTGGAACACTCGGAATATCACTCATCATGGCTTTGAGGAAGCTTCCTCCATGCTCTTTGATTGCAATGGTCATCAAATTATGCTAATTTTTCAATCATGAAAGTCGCCATAGCGCAGATTGCACCTCTCTTGGGAGATGTGGAAAAAAATTTCGATGTTCATTTGAATTTAGTCGAAAGTGCACAAAAAAATAAGGCAGACCTGATCATTTTTCCAGAATTGAGCCTCACTGGATACACTCTTCAAGATTTTGTTCCCGACGTGGCATTAAAGCCTGATGAGTCTCCCATCTTCCAACGGTTAAAGCAATTGAGTGAAGACATATCTCTTGTTGTCGGGTTTGTAGAGGAGAGAGAACGGGGGCTTTTTTTCAACTCAGCAGCATATCTCTCGGATGGAAAAATACTCCACATCCACCGCAAGGTTTTTTTACCCACCTATGGGATGTTCGAAGAATTGAAGTTTTTTGGCCAAGGAAAAAACTTTTTGACCTTCGAATCACCCTTCGGAAAAACAGGGCTGATGATCTGCTACGATTTCCTCCACTACGGCGCGGGTTATCTTCTTTTTGCCGGGGGTTCAGAGATAGTCGTAGTCCTCAGCGCAGCTCCTGGACGCGGAATCTCTGGCAAGGAAGGATGGGAAACCAGCCACATGTGGGAACTTATGGGGGAATCCCTATCCCGATTTTCCACCTCCTTTGTCATTTATGCAAACAGAGTGGGTTTTGAAGATGGGAAATCATTCGCAGGAGGGTCCTTTATATACAATCCCGGCGGCAGGCTTTTGGCTAAAGCGTCGTACGGAGATGAGGAATTTATGGTGACGGATATCGACCTTGATGAGATCCGTACCTTTCGCAAAAAATGGCCTTATAAAAGGGATGAGAAACCAGAGATAGTCCTGGAGGCTCTCAAAAGAATCGTCAAAGCATATGAAGATTAACGCTCCCTTCGTCGAAAAGATCCTCACCAAGTTCATTAAAGAGGAACTGTCAAAGTTTGATTTTTCTAGAGGAATATTGGGCCTATCAGGCGGACTGGATTCGACTGTCTGTGCGTTCCTTGCTTCCAAGGCACTCGATCCGGACAACGTCATTTGTTTCATCATGCCCTACGGAGACACATTCGGAAGGGATATCGATGACGCACAGGAGGTTGTTCGTTTTCTCGGGATAAGATCCAAGGTCATAAACATCGCTCCCATGGTGGACAGTTACTTCAAAGATCATCCTACAGATAACAAAATCTTGATCGGGAATAAAATGGCGCGAGAACGGATGTCTATTTTGTATGACTGCTCCGCAAGAGAAGGCGCGCTCATTCTGGGAACCAGCAATAAGACTGAGTTGCTTCTCGGCTATGGAACGATCCACGGAGATATGGCCTGTGCGATCAATCCGCTGGGCGATTTATACAAAACACAGATCCGGGAGCTAGCGCAGTATTTGGGAGTCCCGGAAAGGATACAGAAAAAAGCACCCACCGCCGGTCTCTGGGAGGGACAAACAGACGAAGAAGAGCTTGGGCTGACTTACGAAAATGTCGACAAATTACTATATCAAATGGTCGACAAAAGACAAACTGCAGACGAAATCATCGCTTTGGGATTCGACAAAGAGATGGTCGAGCGTGTGATCTCTCTTGTGAAAAATTCCGAATTCAAGCGAAAACTTCCCCTCATCGCCAAGCTCTCAGATCGCACGATCGGGCACGACTTTCTATTCCCATACGACAGAGAACGTTAGCCAGGCCTCCAAGAGAAACACCATGGATAACGGTATCAATGAGGGAGAACGCTCCGGCATACTCTACGTGGTTGCCACTCCAATAGGGAATCTGGAAGATCTGACCTTCCGTGCACTCAAAACTCTCGAGAGGGTGCAATTTATCGCCTGCGAAGACACTCGTCAGACCAAAAAAATCTTGACCGCCTACAACTTCAAAAAAGAACTTTTCAGTTATTACCAGCCCAAAGAGAAACAAAAGCTCCCTCAAATCATCAACCGGCTCAAAAGGGGTGAGGATGTGGCATTGGTTTCGGATGCAGGGACACCGGGCATTTCAGACCCCGGCTTCCCTCTCATCAGGGAGGCCATAAATCAGGGGATCAGAGTGGTTCCTATCCCTGGGGCTTCGGCTGTAACAGCGGCCCTGTCTGCGGCGGGTCTGCCGACACACAGATTCCTTTTTCTGGGCTTTCCTCCGCCTAAAAGAGAAGCGACAAAAAAGTTGTTGCAATCGCTCAGAGACGAAACTGGGACCTTGGTCTTTTATCTCCCCCCGAGAAAGCTTCCCGCTTTTCTCATTCTCATTCAGGAAACCTTAGGAGAAAGACAGATCGTGTTTGCCAGGGAGATGACGAAGATATACGAGGAATTCACTCGAGGCACAACCAAAGAATTGATCCTTTCCATGGAAAAAACATCTCACAAGGGAGAAGCGACAATCCTCATCGGCCCCCCCGAAAAACCAAAAAAAACGCCGTAAAGCATCAGGCGAATGGCTCAGGGGGCAAATCCAACTCTAGGGGAAATAAGGAGTATTTCTCGGGCGAAAAAAATTTCAAAATAACCTTGAATATAACTTGACAAATACACACTCATATATTATATTATGTATTGACTCATATATTTAGGAGGTTAAAATGGCGATTATCCGTTGGGATCCTTTTCGGGATCTGGTCACTCTTAGAGAAAAAATGAATCGTTTGTTCGAAGAGGCATACTCTACTCGAGGAGAAGAACGAAATTTGGTTTCTAGTTCATGGACGCCTTCGGTTGACATCTACGAAACCGATCAGCAACTCGTATTGACAGTAGAGGTTCCAGGGATCGAAGACAAGAACATCGAGATCAAGATCGAGGACAACACTCTCACTCTTAAGGGAGAGCGCAAGTTCGAAAAAGAGACAGAAGAAGAAAATTACCATCGTATAGAAAGAGCCTACGGTTCTTTCTACAGGTCTTTCTCCCTGCCTCCCCATATCGACCAGGATAAGATCGAAGCAGAACATGAACATGGTGTGCTGAAGATCACCATGCCAAAAAAACACGAATCTAAACCCCGTACGATCAAAGTTCTCAAATCTAAGACAAAAACTGCGCCCGAAAAGAAAACGGAAAAATAAAGTAAACACTCAGACAAAATGGAGCGCCCAGGCAGTATAGCCTGGGCGTTTTTTTTCGTTGTGGATATATCAGGGATTATAAATGCATCAGGCCTGCGCTATTGTGAGGCCACGGACCTCTTGAGCGCCTGCCTCGAGTAACAATCTGCTGCATTCTCCCATTGTCGAACCCGTAGTGAAGACATCATCAACGAGAAGGACAACCTTGCCGCTAACCTCCTCCTGCCTGTTGACGGCAAAGGCCCCTTTCACGCTTCTCAAGCGATCTTCCAGAGCCAGCGACATCTGGGGCGGCACATTTTTCACTTTCACCAAATGTTTATCAAGGAGTTGCACATCTTTGAAGCCAGCCAAGTATTTCGCGATAATCTGAGCATGGTTATACCCTCGTTCCCGCTCCCTTTTGGGATGGAGTGGCACAGGAACTATGGACTCTAGCTCCCACCACAAAGCATCCTCATGCGCGAGAGCATTGAGGGCAAACTTGGCAAGACCTTCAGCAAGAATGGGCAAGTTGTGGAACTTGCAGAGCAGGATGATCTCTTTCAGTTTTCCCATGTATCGTCCACAGGACCGGTGGCGGGAATAGGGGGGTTTTTCATGGAGGCAAGACTCACAGAAATGAGGATCGAGATTCCCCCCAAAAAAGCGCCCACAGTTTATACAAAAAGATGTCCGTGTCGGCTTAACACTTTCCCAACATGAGTTGCAGATTTGCCTTTCGTTTGGCGATTCTAGCAAAACTGAACACAGCCGGCAGAAGGAAGGGAAAAAAATGATCTCGAAAGATCTTACTCTAGATAATACGTCATTCAAAAAGGAGAACTTCAAGAAGCCTCTTCCTCTTCTTTTTGCTGGCATGCAATACAGAGAGGGGTCCATGGAACGACATCCAGTCTTTTTTTATTGATATTCACTCCACAACTCTGGCAAATGCCAAATTCGGCAGTTTCAACCCTTTTCAGCGCTTGATCGATTAAGGCTATCTTCTTCCGCTCCGAATCGGAGAGGCTGAGTAGAAATTCCTTGGTGTAAGAGCTTTCTGCTTTGTCCCCGATATCCTGTGCAATTCCTGTTTCCACTTCTTTGCTTTCGGAGTAAAATTCACTCAACTGATGGTTAATCTCCCGCTTTCTTTCCAGGAGTATTTTCTTATAACGTTCTCTCTCTTGTTTGTTCAACCTGTCCCCCTTACTTCGCGTATTGTTTTCCACGAGCGATTGTTAAGGAGCGATAGATCTGCTCCAAGACCATAATCCGAC
>CAZIMJ010000013.1:0-2534 GCA_964540205.1 uncultured Eubacteriales bacterium
CGAGATCTGGCAACCGCACGGTCCCAGGAAATTCGCGCTATCATCGATTACATCCTCTCGGTTGCAGTCTTGAACAGGGATATGGGCGTAAGTCTCGACGAGAAGAACATCCAGATTTCTGGGTTATGGAACAAATAAGAGAAATTAATTAGCTTGAATTAAATAGAAGTGGAAGCATTTCTTAATCCGTGATCTTAAGAACCAAAAAAGTTAAAACTTCCCTAGAAGCCCGGTTTATCCTATAATACTTCACTTATGAAAAGATAGAGATGAGATTCAAAGCCATTTGTCTTGTTGCCGCACTCCTTTTTTGCTCCCAATTCCTATCTTCCAGCAGTGCTGACCCAGCCGCATACAGAGTTGTCGTCCCCCCCTTCGAAAATCCTCCCAAGATCGATGGGAAGTTGGATGATCCCTTCTGGGAGACTGGGGCTATCCTCGAGAGCTTCACCCAATACGAACCTTTGGAGGGGAGCAAACCCACTGAAAAAACCGTAGCCTACATCGGATATGATAAAAACAACCTTTACATCGCTGTCCGCTGTTACGACTCTAACCCTAAGGCCGTCAGGGCCTGTCTCACACAGAGGGATAAAGTCACGGGTGACGATGAGATCACCATCTATCTGGACACATTCAACGATAAAAAACGGGCGTTCGCCTTTCTTGTCAACCCCTGTGGCGTGCAATCAGACGGCATATATGTCGAATCCGGCGGAAGGAGCAGAGGCCGGGGAGGAGGTGGTGGTGGTGGATTTGACCATATCGATAAGAACTGGGACACATACTTCACCACCGATGCCAACATGGATGACAAAGGCTACACAGTGGAGATGGCGATCCCGTTCAAAAGCCTCCGATTCCCCCATTCCCAGCAGCAACTCTGGGGAATTCAGATCAAGCGGAATATCCGGAGAAAGAACGAAGAGATCTACTGGTACCCCCGGTCCCGCGACATCAATGGGTTCCTGATCCAGGCCGGTACCATACAGATCGATGGCAGCTTGAACAAAGGCAAGAACTTCGAGGTCATGCCTGTCGTGACCGGATTGATGGAAAGAGAAAAAAAATTCGACACAGAAGCCGGATTAAACTTGAAGTACGGCATCACCTCCGACCTGACTGCGGACGCCACCATCAATCCGGACTTCAGCCAGGTGGAAGCGGATATGCCCCAGATCGACGTCAACCAGCGCTATACCCTCTATTATCCGGAGAAAAGGCCATTTTTTCTCGAGGGCAAGGACTACTTCGACACGCCTCTTGAATTGATGTACACACGGACGATCGTCAACCCCGTATGGGGATTCAAGCTGACCGGCAAATTCGGGAAGACAACTATGGGTGTTTTGAGCAATTATGACTTTAATACCTCTAAAATCTATTTGCCAGGCGAGGATGAGGATGAGGACGAAGAGGATGAGGACGATATCGTTCAAAAAGGATTCATCAACGTTTTCCGCCTGAAACAAGACCTATTCACCGAATCATACATCGGGCTCATCATCACTGATAAAGAGATCAGTAAATCCGGGGGCGCATCCATATCCGATTACAACAGAGTCGGGGGCGTGGATGGTCATTTCAAATTCTGGAATAATTACCAGTTCTCATTCCAGGTGGTGGGATCTCAGACAAAGGTGGGGGAGTACAAATCCTCACTGATCCCGGCCGCAAAATTCAACTTCAGTGCCAGGGGAAGACATCTGAGCTTTAGCGCAGACTACTCACATATTCCCCCCGATTTCGAAGCCTCATCGGGTTTTTTCCGCCGTAAGGACATCAAGTCTTTCAACTCACGCCTCGGGTACGCCTTTCTACCGATGAACGACCTGATCGTGGACATCCGGCCATCCCTTCAGTACAGAAGGATCTATGACTTCGACAATGTCCTGACAGATGAGGAGTATGAGCTCAGCTTTTTCATGAGCGGCTGGAGAGGGACATCTATCTCGGCAGGGATCTCTCACTACCTTGAAAGATATGAGGGGATCGATTTCCGCGGAAATAACTTTCGAACCTGGATTCGCTCAGAGCCCCTATCCTGGCTCAGTGGCGGCCTGAATTTCTCTATTGGAGACAGCATTTACTACGATGAGAATCCCTACCTGGGACACAAATACTCCTACGGCTTCAATTTGACGTTCAAGCCCCTCACTAACCTCAGGCTATTCTATGATTACAGGAATGACACATTCTACAAAACCAAAGGCGGAGAGCTGGAATATATAGTCAACATTTTCACTCAACGCATAGGCTACCAGATCACACGTCATCTCTCTCTCCGTCTGATCACAGATTACAACGATTACGACAAGCAGGTTTACAACAGCATCCTTCTGAGCTATCAGTTAAATCCCGGCACAGTTTTTTACGTCGGGATTGACGATAGCCAGACACAGGATGACTCCGGCATCTACCATATCGAGGGCCGCTACTTCTTTGTCAAGTTCTCCTACTGGTGGCGGATCTAAGCTCACCAACTTCTGGGACATCTTAAAATTCTAACGTGACTCCCAACGGCGGTATGGTTT
>CAZIMJ010000014.1:0-5231 GCA_964540205.1 uncultured Eubacteriales bacterium
GGCCCTGGACCCCGATAGCGATGCCTTAAAACACATCGATAGTGAGGGATTTGGGCTGGCTCAAGAAGGGATGGAACTTTTTCTCTAGCTTCTTTTTATTCAGAATTGAAAGGATGTATTTCCAAATCCGTGCAGAATGACATTCCGAGTGCCCCAATTAGTGGTATCAAAAACACGCTCAGTTTCCCCAGCGAGGAAACTTCGCTCGGATCCGGGCTTCCCTCACATCTACCTAAGGGAGATGTACCATGCCCGTCCAGCCCTTCTCACGGTTTTTTCCATCAAACAACCTGATCACTCAATAACGCTATTGAGTATTCATGACATCACGGATTTGGAAATGCTAGCGGCGAGCCAGGGTGTTTTGCATTTTTCCTCTATCTGACTGATAATATTGAATTGAATAGAAGATGAGAGAAATGTTATGTCTTTCGGCGTGAGCGCAAAAAAAGAGGAGGCTCTGCGCGAAAAAATGGAGCGACTGGGCATCCGCGAAGAAGACTTCGTCGAGAAGTTTATCCGTTCCAGCGGACACGGTGGACAGAAGGTCAACAAGACATCGACCTGTGTCTATCTGAAACACCTGCCCACAGAGATCGAAGTCAAATGCAAGAAAGAGAGATACCAGAGCCTGAACAGGTATCATGCGCGAAAGATCCTTGCAGATAAGATCGAAGCGAAAATCTTAGGGAGGGAAAGCGAAGATCAGCAGAGGATCGAAAAGATCCGCCGCCAGAAGAGAAAGCGTTCAAAAAGAGCCAAGATGAAGATGCTGGAGGAGAAGAAAAAGCAGTCTCAAAAAAAGGCCGGCCGCGGATTCCGTCCTTCTCTAGATGACTTGGACGGCTAAATCTTTCCAACCCATAATCGTCAATCTCCCCATCAAGTGGCTAGTTTGATCAAGGTATGAAGCAATAGGGTTGTTCCCTTTTCCAGGTCGTCCCACTTAATTTTTTCCAGGGGAGAGTGACTGATCCCATCCTCACAGGGAATGAAGATCATCCCCACGTCTGCAATGGAAGCCAATATTTGTGCATCATGACCTGCTCCACTCGGCAGAATCATCGAGGGATATTCCAAAGTGCTGCACTCTTCCTTTATGATGTTGACGATGTGTTCAGGAATCCTGACAGGATCTGTTTTATCTACGATTTTTGATTGAAATTCCAGTCCCCGTGTGGATGCTGTATCTCTGGCAAGAGAGAGCAAGAACCGCTCCATTTCCGCGAGTGTTTCTTTGGATGTGCTCCTGAAATCGAGAGTAAAATCAACACGCCCAGGAACTATGCTAAAAGCCCCTGGATGAACGGCCACTTTTCCCACCGTCACCATGCTGCCGTAGTGATGAGTGGCCACATACTGTGTGGCCTTGAGCGCAAAGTCTGCAAGTCCGAGGAATGCATCTTTTCGGAGTTCAAAGGGAGTGGTTCCTGCATGGCTGGCACTTCCTAAGAAACAGCACAACAAGTAATTTTTTCCTGCGATTCTATCCACGATCCCGACGGGCTTTTCTTCGGTCTCCAACACGGCCCCCTGTTCGAGATGGAGCTCAAGGAAAGTGTCCACCTCGGGTCTCTGTGTGTGTGCCTCCATAATGCTGTCTATGGAAAATTCTGTACCCTTGAGTATCTCAATGAGAGAGGGACCGAATTGCGTTTGGCCTTCCTCTAGCGTCTTGCGGTCTAGAGATCCGACAAAGGCCCTGCTTCCCAGAAAATCTCCCACAAGATTTCCCTCCTCATCGGTGAACGAAGCCAATTCTACGGATTTTTTTAGCTTGATGCCCTCCTCTTTGATCCGCCGCAGGCATTCCAAAGCCGCGAGGACTCCCGCAGAACCATCAAACATGCCTCCGTTTATGACCGTGTCGATGTGCGACCCTGCCATAACGGCTTTGCCCGGGGCATCGATCCGCCCGAAGATGTTCCCCGCTCCATCTTGCCCGTAGATGAGACCAGCACTCTGGATCTTCTTCTTGAGCCATTCACGTGCATCCAGGTCGGCTTTGCTGAAAGACGGCCTGCTGATCCCACCATTCGGGTCGCGCCCTATCTTCCCCAATTCTTCAATATCTTTCTTTAGCCTGTCGATGTCAATGTTCATTGGTTTATTGAAGCTTCTATTTGAGGAGTTCGATCATTTCCCTAACCGCTCTTTCTACGCCGACAATGGCTGAGCGGGCAATGATAGAAAAACCGATACTGAATTCCATCAACTCGGGGATCTCTGCGATGGGCCCTACATTTTTGTAATCCAGGCCGTGTCCCGCATGAACTTCCAGCCCCAGCTGGCATCCGTGCTCTGCCGCACTTTTAACTTCTGCCAGTGCTTCATCGCGCTCCTCGCCCGGTTTGAGATCAGAATACTTGGTCGTGTTGATCTCGATCAGGTTCGCACCCACATCCCTGCAGGCAGTGATCTGGTTGATATCTGGGTCGACAAAGATGCTCACCTTGATTCCCGCCTTTTGCAGATCCTCGATATGAGTCTTCAGGTGCTCTTGATTACCGGTAACATCTAAGCCTCCTTCTGTGGTCAGTTCCTCATCCCTTTCGGGAACGAGGGAGACGACATCGGGTTTCACTTCCAGCGCGATCCGTTTCATCTCTTCTGTGGCGGCCATTTCGATGTTGAGTTTGGTCTTTATGGACTGCCGGAACAGGAAAAGATCCCTTTCCTTGATGTGCCGTCTGTCTCCTCGGATATGACAGACGATCCCTTCGGCACCGGCCAGTTCAGCCAGGAGAGCTGCCAGGACAGGTTCGGGCTCGTCACTGCACCGGGCTTCTCTTAAGGTAGCAAAATGGTCCACATTGATTGCAAGTCTCATATGTCCCTCCATATTTTGCGTGCAATGGGTAGCATCTAACGCAAAAATTAAATAAGTAAAACGTAAAAAGTTATTTTATTATAAATCAACAAACTTTTCACGTCCTGAATTTAGTGGACAAGCATCTCCAAAACCGTGAGAAGGGCTGGACGGGCATGGTACATCTCCCAGCGGGAGATGTGAGGGAAGCCCGGAATCAAGCGAAGTTTCCTCGCTGGGGAAACTGAGAGTGTTTTCGAAATCACCAATTGGAACACTCGGAAGGTCATTCATCACGGTTTTGGAGATGCTTCCTATGAGATTGTAATCCGATAAAATTTACTTGAGGTATTTGGAGATGACAGCTGCCAGCTCGGCGGCATATTGTTCAATCTGCTGGAGGCCAGAACCTTCAATCATGATGCGGGCAAGAGGCTCTGTCCCCGAATACCTGACATTCAAGCGGCCTGTGTCTGCGAGGAGCCCTTCAACTTCATTGATGGCGCTTACTATCTCGGGATATGTTTGCATATCCGGCTTTTTAGACACAGGCACATTCTTGAGGATCTGAGGATACTCTTTAAATCCCGCAACCATACGGGAAAGAGTCGTGTCTTTTGCGGCCATGACTTCGAGCATCTTTATGGTTGTAAGGATTCCATCGCCCGTGGGACAATCATCGAGAAAGATCGTATGGCCGGACTGTTCGCCCCCCAGGTTCGTATTGATCTTCATCATTTCCTCGAGTACATACTTATCGCCGACTTTTGTCCGGACAAGCTTCAATCCAATCTCTCCCAGGCCCTTTTCCAGGCCCATGTTACTCATCGTTGTCGCCACCACAGTATCCGTTTTCAGGCGGTCCTTTTCCTTCATGAAGTGAGCGAGCGCAAAGAGCGTGTGGTCACCGTTTAGGATCTGTCCTCTCTCATCGACCCACAGGGCTCTGTCAGCATCCCCATCGTAAGCCACCCCGATATCTGCACCCGTTTTTACGACTTTTTTGGCTAGATTCTGCGGATAGAGAGATCCGCATCCTTTGTTGATGTTCATCCCATCGGGCGAGACGTTTATGGCTATAACGTCAAAACCCAAGTCAGAAAAGATCATGGGCGCGATGTGCGAACTGGCACCGTTGGAGCAGTCGAGGACGATTTTTATTTTTCGGGGAAGCCTCACACTTCCGAATCTGTTTCTTAGAAATTTGATATAGTCAAAGCTTAAGGCGTTATCTGACGATACTGTGATGTCCCTTTTTTGAACAGAATGATCCGATTCGATTATGGCTCTTTCCAGGATCTCTTCCCAGTCATGCTCAATCTTTGTCCCCTGAGCAGAGAAGATCTTGATGCCGTTGTCTTGATAGGGATTATGGGATGCAGAGATCACGATCCCCGCTGAGAAGCCATGTCGTTTTGTCAGGAAAGAGATCGCTGAGGTGGGAATAAGCCCGGCGGATAAGGCTTCTCCATTTACATCTTCTATCCCCTGGAACAGGGCCTGCTCGATCCATTGCCCCGATTCCCTTGTGTCTCGCCCGATGATCACGCGAGGAGGCAGCTTTTCTGTCCTCAAGAGTTCGATGAGCGCATGCCCGAGGGTGCAGACCGAATTGTAGTCTAAAGGGTATTCACCGGCAGTCGCTCTAATTCCATCCGTCCCGAAGAGTTTTTCCATGGTGAGAATGCTCCCTTTTCTACAAAAAGAATTATTATACAGAAATGCGGGGATGATTCAAGAGGGGATTTGATTCTTGCCTTCTAAATTTTTATCAGTTTTTTTCTTTGTCTCTTTAGCGTTCTCTTCGATAACCACCGGCTGTATGAGGAGTTTTACGAGAGCTTTTGCCTCAGCACCCACGAGCTCCAGATCGGGATCGGGCAGGATAAGCTCCGCTTCGATCTCTATCGACTGGGTCAGAAGGGAAATGTCTACGGGAGTCGTTCGGACCTTGGCCGTATCCAGTACCTTGCTCTCCGGCCCCCTGACCAGGACTTCCGCGGGGGTCACTTCGACTATTTTCAGGAGCAGCCCCTCCTGGAGCTCTCCTATGATGTTTGCTTCGATGGGCATAACGATTTCCTTTGCCCGCTCGAGTTCGATATTGACTTGCATGGGATAGATTTCTTTGATCTCTGCGCCGGCAGGAATACTGACCATGTTCCTGTTCAGGGGATACTGCTTTTGGTCGACGCTGGCTTTGGAAAGGTTCAACACCGCATGGACGTTGGCTGCTGATATTTGGGGGATAAGACGGTTAGACGCTCTGATGATCACGTTGAGGCTTGGCTGGACTTTCTCCACCAGCTCCATGTTGGGAGGGATGTTGTAAAGCTCCAGAGGTACTGTCACTGTTTTTTCTTTGTACATCTTTTCCTCTGGAATTAGGGTCAACCATAGGAGAAGAGCCATGATGAAAGAG
>CAZIMJ010000015.1:0-3298 GCA_964540205.1 uncultured Eubacteriales bacterium
CGGTGAGATCTCTAATTATCACCTATCGCTATTCAATCCGTTTAAGTATGTTCGAGACGAATTCAAAGGGCTTTACGAGGATAGGGCATTTCCGAACTTCAGCCAGGCAGACCGGGAACTCTACCTTATTGCCATGATGCGCGTGAACTTCCTGAAAAGACTGGAGAGCTCCGTGAGTTCATTCACGCTCACCATGAAGCGGACCATCGAGAAGATACAGGAACTGGAAGGGCGCATAGATGAGTATGAGAACTACAGATCGGAACGCCACGAGTTGGAGACCGATGAGCCAAGCGATATCGACCCGGACGATGAAGAGCTAGCCCCTGCAAACTATGTAGGAAAGAAACTCAAATTCCGGTTGGATCACATTGATATTGAGTGGTGGAAGAAGGATTTGGAGCGGGACAGGCAACAACTTCATTTCCTGTATCTGGTAGCCATAGATGTGACACCGGAGCGAGATGCCAAGCTTGACCAGCTTAAAAAGATCATAAAAGAGAAATGCTGCAATCCGAGCCTTACAAAAGACGGAAACGAAAACCGGAAGATCATTATCTTTACCGCCTTTGCGGATACCGCCGAATACCTTTATGCTAATCTAGAGAGCTGGATAAAAGAAGGCCTCGGCCTTAACGTGGCCATGGTCTCCGGTGGGGCTAAAGCAAATCAGACAACATACGGGAAAAATGACTTTCATCACATCCTGACCCATTTTTCTCCGGTATCGAAAAATCGGGATAAGATGCCGGGCATGCCCAAGGAGAGTGAGATTGATATTCTTATTGCCACGGACTGTATCTCGGAAGGCCAGAACCTCCAGGATTGTGATTACCTGATCAATTACGACATCCACTGGAACCCTGTCCGCATCATCCAGAGGTTCGGCCGCATTGATCGAATCGGCAGCATTAACGATGCCGTTCAGATGGTCAATTTTTGGCCCACGGATAATCTCGATAATTATATTCAACTGAAGACAAGGGTGGAGGCCAGAATGGCCCTGGTGGATATCACGGCAACAGGCGAGGATAATCTTTTGGGTAGTGTGAAGGAACTTGTTGAGGATGAGCTGACCTATCGCGATAAGCAGTTGCTGCGACTTCGAGAGGAGGTGCTCGATCTGGAGGATTTTGATGAGAATATATCGCTCACCGAATTCAACTTGGACGATTTCCGTGCCGATCTCATGAGGTATATTGAGGCAAACCGTACAGCGCTGGAAGAAAGCCCGTTAGGGCTTTACGCCGTGGTGCCGGCCCATCCCGATTATCCTGTTATTCAGCCCGGCGTGATCTTCTGCCTCAAGCAAAGGGGAGACAGCTCCGGCAACGAGAATGTAAATCCGGTGCAACCTTATTTCCTGGTCTATCTCTATGAAAGGGATCTGGCTGTCCGTTACAACTTTGCCCAGCCCAAACAGATCCTGGAGATCATGCGAATGCTCTGCGCTGAAAAGACGGTGCCCTACGAAAACCTTTGTAATCTCTTCGATCAAGAGACGCACGACGGTGAAGACATGACCCGCTACAACGGACTTTTGGATTCTGCCATTAAAGCCATTGCAAGGAGTTTTAAAAGGCGCACGGTCGGTCAGCTGCTCTCCGGGAGAAACGGCGTTCTGGTATCCGAAGAGAAACAGGTGCAATCCTCGGAGGATTTTGACCTGGTCACATGGGTTGTCATCAAATGAAGATGCCGACAGAGAAACTCAAATCGGACATCCTCGAATCGCTGAAATCATGTGACACGACCCCGCTGAAAATCAGCGCCATGAGACTCTTCGGTACACTCGGCTACAGGAGTGATAGAACATTCGATCTCTCACCCAATACCCCCAAAAACTTCCTCCAGACCTTCGATGTCCATGGCCGATTCCGCCAGGATAAGGGCCTGCTCCATAAGTGGGCATCAGCGGACATTCTCTTTCAGGTTACTGATGAGGAAATCAATGCCCTTTCACGTGATCAGCTCCGGATCACCTTTGAATCCGGCAAAAAGATAGAAAATAAGATCATCCATTCCTACCTATTTATGGCCGTTGAGCTCAAAAAGGATCATTATACCCGAACCGATCTGGCAAACATCACCCGGGAGATCAACAGGCTTTTCCCCATGCCGGTCCTGATCCTTTTTAAAAATGGAGAAACCCTGACCTTTTCCATTATTAATCGCCGTCCACACAAGAAGGATGCATCGAAGGATGTCCTTGAAAAAGTCACATTGATTAAAGATATTCGGTACGCCTCACCACACCGCGCCCACATCGAGATACTCTATGATCTTTCCTCCAGCGTTCTTTTCGTGCGCCACCACATCAAGGACTTTGTTTCATTACACCAGGCCTGGCAGAAAACACTGGATACCAATGAACTCAACAGGCGTTTTTACAGGGAGATGGCCAACTGGTACTTCTGGGCTCTCCATAACGTGACCTTTCCGTCCAGGAATGATATCCCGGAAGATATCCGAAATCCCATAAACGTAATCAGGCTCATTACTCGAATAGTCTTTGTCTGGTTTGTAAAAGAGAAGGGGTTGATCCCGGAGGCCTTATTCAACAAGCAGAGGGTAAAAAGCCTCCTCAATGATTTCTCACCTGAAAGCAGCTTCTATTACAAGGCTGTCCTGCAAAATCTTTTTTTCGCAACGCTTAATACAAAAATGGGGGAAAGGAAGTTCAGGGATGAACGGAGATTTCAAGGCAAGAGCAACAACTATATGATGCACAACCGCTACCGTTACCGCTCCCATTTTAAAGACCCCGGGAGTATAGCGGAATTGACAAAAGATATCCCGTTTCTGAACGGCGGGCTGTTTGAGTGCCTGGACCGCGAGACCGAACCAGTTACCCGGATCGACGGCTTTTCCGATAGAGACGATAATGAGCTTGCTGTGCCCAATTACCTGCTTTTTTCCGATGACCAGACCGTTGACCTGAATGCGGACTACGGGACAAAGAATAAGAAATACAAGGTGCGGGGACTGATTGACTTGCTTCAGAGCTATAAATTCACCATTACTGAAAACACGCCGATAGAAGAAGAAATCGCCCTTGATCCGGAACTGCTCGGCAAGGTGTTTGAAAACCTCCTTGCCAGCTACAACCCGGAGACCGAAACCACCGCAAGAAAAATCACCGGGTCTTTTTATACACCCCGGGAGATTGTTAACTACATGGTAGATGAGTCCTTGATCGCCTCCCTGGAAAATGCCTTGGCCAGAAACTTTGAAACAGATGTTGAATTGAGCCCCAGGACTCCGCCCTCACAGGGAAAGATGTTCGGCAAACCTGATC
>CAZIMJ010000016.1:0-12206 GCA_964540205.1 uncultured Eubacteriales bacterium
GATGTTATTGAGTATTCCTGTCATCACGGATTTGGGATTGCAGCAAGGGGCAGAAGGGTTGTCGTTTAGAGGAGATTAGTGTATCCTTAGTAGCTCATTAGTTAACCTGGATTATTCATAAAAGATGTCGACATAAAAATAGGGAGTGCTTTTTTGAATAAATATGTCGGCAGCTTTTATGAATAATTCAGGTAGGAGATTTGAAAGATGAGACGATTGTGCATCCTGCTTTTGCTGCTCGGCTTCCTTCCTGTTAGCGCCTTTTCTTCGTCCTTGAAAGATGATATCACGATCTTGTTGAGAGAAAGACAAGTTCAGGACCTAAACAACACCGGATTAAACCTCGTGTTCTATGTCAGAATAAAAAATTCTTCCTCAAAAGCCTACTATCTTTCCGGGTACTCCTACCGTTTCGTCATCGATCAAACGGAATACCTCCGGTTGCAGACCTCCCTGGATTCGAGGCTCAGGCTTGAACCTTCCGAAGAGACTCTCATAGCCTTGCCTGTCAAAATCACGTATGAGCACCTGTTTCGAACGGTCGAGAGCGTCCAGGCCAAGGACAAAGCTCTGTGTTATATCATGGGTGAACTGGGATTTGCCGATGAAAAAAAGGAACGCGGGCGCCTTCCGTTTTCGTTTTCCGGGGAGTTCCCGATCTACAGAAATCCCCAGGTCGACCTTGTTGCACTCAACATCAACATGCTCACAATCGGTGGCTCGGATCTGAATCTTGAGATAAAATTGATAAACACAAATGGGTTCGAACTCCTGGTCCAGAGAGTCAGCTACAGGATCAAAGTCGGGAATCATCCTATCGGGGATGGTATCATCGGCGGGGACAAAAGTATTCCCGCCAATGGCGAAAAGACGTTCCAGCTCCCCAAGTTATTGAATTTTTTCGAGGTGGGAAAGGACGTGTATGCTTTCTTGCAACAGGATACAGCCTCCTGCCAGTTTTCCGGGGAGATCGAGATCCAAACAGTTTGGGGAAGGCTGAACCTCCCCTTTGATGTGTCCAAGGATACCGTTATCAATAAACCCTCTTCATGATTAGTGTCATCATTCCCACATTTAACAGAGCCAAGTTTTTAAAAGAAGCGATCCAGTCTGTTCTGGACCAGGATTATTTCCATGGGCTCGACACTGCGCGGCTTTTTGAGATCATCGTGGTTGATGATGGATCAACGGATAAGACCGGGGAAGTTGTCCATTCCTTTGCTGGTGACATCCGGTATATCTATCAGGAGAACAGGGGAGTGAGTTCTGCAAGAAATGTGGGGCTTCAGCACACCAGGGGAGACTTTATCGCTTTTCTGGACTCTGACGATCTTTGGAAAATGGACAAGATCGGAGTTCAGATGAGTTTGATAAACACCATTTCTCGCGCAATGATGTGTTATACGGAAGAAACATGGATCAGGCACGGGGTCTTTGTGAATCCCAAGAAAAGACACCAGAAATATTCCGGTTGGATCTTCGACAAGGTTCTGCCCCTCTGTCTCATCAGTCTCTCTTCCGCCCTTTTTCGGAGAGAGGTCTTCGAAAAGATCGGTTCATTCGATGAGGATTTTCCTGTCTGTGAGGATTATGATTTTGGAATCCGACTGGCTCACCGGTATCCTGTCTATTTTTTGACCCGGCCACTGATCGTAAAAAGAGGAGGACATGAGGACCAGTTATCCCAAAGATACTGGGGAATGGACAGATTCCGGATCAAAGCGCTGGAAAAATCCCTTTCCATGGACCTGTCCCCCCATCAGAGAGGCCTTGTCCTGGCAGAGATCGTCAAAAAGAGCCGGGTGTTGGCGAACGGTTTTGCAAAAAGAGGAAAAACGGCCGATGCCGAAAAATACAGGAAACTCATTGAGGTATACACGTCCAGCGGGGACGACGGCTGATTTTCCAATAACAGAATTTGTGCAAGGTCCATAAGAATTATGAGTACCTTTAAAGATAAAATCAGAGGAGATGTTTTTGCTCTAGTCAGATTTTTAACGCCATTCCCTCATCACCTTCTCGGCGTCTGCGGATCTGCGCATGTTTATCCGTATTCTGCCTCTAAGACCTCGATTTTGAAGTGCCACACATTTTTATTCCTCTCGTGCTCATACAGTCCTCGACGCCCACCTTTGGCGGGTCCCCTTGGCAGCGATTCGAGGAAGGCTAAATCTGACGATGTCGCTCAATCCATCACCTCTGATTCTTTATCAATATGTTCACATCAGGGACTAATTATTGTGATGCACCTCGTGTAAAATATTTTTACATTTTTTAAGGAGGTTTAATGAGTATATTGAATATCATCCGGCAGAGGCGGAGTGTCAGGGTGTACAAGAAAGATCCCATTCCTGAAGAGAGTCTCCTTCGAGTTCTTGAGGCCGCTCGTCTTGCCCCTTCAGGGAAAAATCTCCAGCCGTGGAAATTTGTGGTCGTTCAGGATAGCGAGCTTAAGAAAAAATTGGCTAAAGCCTCCAATCGGCAGGACTTTATCGCTGATGCGCCTCTGATCATTGTCGCTTGCGGTTTTCCAGACGAGTGTTATCGAGCCCTGGGGCGTTACATGAAATCGTGGCCAGTGGATGTCACGATAGCTCTGGAACATTTGATCCTGCAAGCACAAGAGGAGGGCCTTGGAACATGTTGGATTGGTTCTTTCGAGGAAGAGGAGGTCAAATCTCTACTCGATGTTCCCGAACATGTCAAAGTGCTTGCTCTCACGCCTCTAGGATACCCTGGAGAGATGCCTGAGTCTCGTGGACGAAAGCCTCTCGAAAAAATTATCTCTTACGATTCCTTCTGATTGGATAAACCCTGACGGCAAAAGGAAAATAGGAAGGATCTATTCAGAGGCCATTGCTGGCCATGCTAACAGGCGGCAGCTTCTCTCTGGGCGATTTAGAACCAGTAATTAATTCCGATAGTCACCTGATAACCGTTCAGGTCAAAATTCTCGAAGCCCTGAAAGTCTGGGTCCAGGTTTCCGCTGGCGTAGTTGAACTTGAACTCACCCTCGACACTGATCCGGTTTGCGACTGGAACCATGATCCCGGCAAATCCGTGGAAGCCGACGGTAAATTTGCTCTCCAATCGGATATCGGTAGGGTAAACAGGGTAGCCGATCAGTTCTTTTTGGAGCTCTCTGTCCCAAAATAATGTGGGATCGTCGAAAAAAATTGTGTCCCCCTGCATCCTCACCGTCCATATATAAACGCCAACACCTCCTCCGATATAGGGAATGATGCTTGCTTTTCTTCCAAGGGGTGTCAGCTTTACCGAGGCCTGAAGGGGAGTTATCCCGACTGTGAAAACATGTGAGATGGAAGAGCCCTGCCCTTCATCGAAGGCATAAAGCTGATTCTCCTCTTGATCAAAATAGCCCACATAATCCAGGTAGCTTCCGGCCTTCTTTTCGCTGTATCCATCTAAGCTCACAGCGAGGCTGATCTGGTTGGACAAGAAATACTCGTAGGTAAAGCAAAAAGTAGTGTTTTGAAAATCGCCTTTCTCGAATGTCATCTGGTCGAACTCCAGCTGCCATAGATCGCTATTCGCTCTGGGAAAAAAATATCCCACTTTGAAGGTCACAAGGTCGGAAAAAGCAAATCCAGGGATTAACAGAAAAAGTGCAACGAAAACAAGCAAATATTTCTTCATTTTTTACTCCTCTCTCTCTATCTTCTGCAAAATCTATGCCAAAAAGCGGAACTCCCTGTTCCAGGGAAAATCCCGAACTCATTTTGTTCTTTATTTAGGTCAACTGTCCACTTTAATTATTCATAAAAGCCCATCTTCATGGGCCGAATTACTTTTATAGAATAGATGCCGGCCATAGTCAACACCTTAATATTTTACTACATACTCACTCTGTCATGCGATATACTGTATCCGAGGAAACCGATGAACACGCAAGTCATCAAGATCGAAACTGAGAAATACCCTGTCAATGAACTGAGCACGATCGTGTCTGTTTTGAAAAAAAATGGAGTGATTGTATATCCGACAGAAACATTTTATGGATTAGGTGCCAACTGTCTCTCTCCTGAAGCAGTGAAAAAAATATTTGCGTTGAAGAAACGGGATAGAGCAAAGCCTCTTCCTGTCGTGATCTCTGACAGGAGTATGCTGGACTCTGTGGTTGCAGAGATCCCCGCTGCTGCGGAGCCGTTCCTTAGGCTGTTTTGGCCGGGACCTTTAACCCTTATTTTCCCCGCCAACCCACTTCTGCCTGAGGAGCTTCTTGGAACGACGAAATCCATCGGTGTCCGTCTCCCTGCGCATGCGGGATTGAGGGAGCTTGTGAAAAATGCAGGCTTCCCCATCACTGCTACGAGCGCCAATATTTCCGGGGAGGAAGAACTCTCAGACCCTAAGAAAGTTTTCGACATTTTTGCGGGCAAAGTGGATTGTATCGTCGATGGAGGAAAAACAAAGGGGGGTCGTCCATCGACCGTGATCGACCTCACTTCCCCCGAACCCCAGATTATCAGAGAAGGGGCCATTCCTGCCTCTGAGCTTAAAAAAAGGCTAAAGAGATAGCTCCATCCCTTCTTGAGCCAGCCCAAATCCCTCATTATTGATGTTTTTTAAGGCATCGCCATCGGGGTCCAGGGCCAGGTTGGAATGGTTCAGATGGGTGAAGTATATTTTGGTTTCCCCCTTTTTTGCAGCCTGTTTGAGTGTATCCAAACTCGTGGTGATAAGGGGGTGCCCGAGCTGGGAGAGGTCACGCCCCGGAAGCTCCTCAGGGCCGTAGAATGTTCCATCCAGCAAAGCGAAATCGACTCTTTTAACCTCCTCTCTTATGTCCCGGTCCCACGCTTTCCAGCTCTGGATGTCAGGAATATAGAGGAGCTTTTTCTTTGGTCCTGCGATCACAAAACCCAGTGTGTCCGAGTATTCATCCCGGTGAGGGACAGTGAAAGGAGTGACTGAAATCTCGGGCGTTAAAGAGATGTGTGTGTCCGGCTCGAGCGAATGAATAGAAATGTTCTGGAACTCGACCAGTTGACTCCACGGGCCGTTGTTCGATAAAAAATCGCCCATCCGTTGGGAGCAGTAGACAGGGAGCTTGTCTGCGCCCAGGGCTTCATATCCATAGAACATCAGACCTGTGTAGTGGCCGATATGGGCGTGTGTGAGGAGGATGCCGTCCGGCGCATTTTTTTTCTGGGATCGAGCGCGTTCCATCCGCTCGTGAACCATGTCGTATTGGAGACTGATATCCGGAGATGCATCGACAATAAAAACCTTCTTCTCTTTGAAATCAAAGATGGCCAGTGAAGACCGGAGGCGTAAAAACTGTGGGTCCTGCCTTGCCTTTTGGCAGTTTTTGCAATAACAGCCGATCTGTGGGATCCCACCATCTTGAGCAGTTCCTAAAACCTTCAAGAGAACATTGGTTTTTGGGCCGCGTACAGTCCGTAAAGATCTCAGTGCATGGCTGTGCTTATGGGAGGCAGAAAGACTCCCCATACCGGCAACTGCAGAAAAAACTGTCTTCAGAAAATGTCTTCTCTCTATGGTTTTCAGAGGACTTTTGCTCCTGCAGGGAGGTCTTCGACAAAAAACGGAATATAAGCCTTTCCGTCCATCTCGGCTGCGAGAAGCATGGCTTGAGATTCCACTCCCCGGATGACGGCGGGTTGAAGGTTCACGATCACGATGAGTTTCTTCCCGATAAGGTCTTCCGGCGCATAGGTCTCGGCGATCCCTGCCACCATCTGTCTGTGTTCACTCCCGATATCGACGTTGATCTTAAGGAGTTTGTCCGTTCCCTCCACACGTTCTGCATTCAGGATCACTCCGACTCGCAGGTCCATTCTCTTGAATTCTTGGAAACTGATGATATCCATTTTTTCCTCCTTGACGGGTTTCTTGGTTTTGGTTTTCTTTCCTTCCAAAAAATCTTCCAGGCCGATCCTTGGAAAAAGAGGCTCGGGGGGCTTTTGAATCTTTCGGCCAAGCTTAAAATTGTTGAAAGTCAGGTCTTTGTAGGTTTCTGACGTGAGGGGGTTGGACTCTCCGAGATATCCCCAAATTTTGTTTGCGGAATCAGGTAAAACCGGGTAGATCAAATAGGCGATAGCCCGAATCGCCGCTGCAGCCTGGTACAGCACCCTTGCCAGCCTGTTTTTCTTTGTGCCGTCCTTAGCGAGTTTCCAGGGTTCATTTACGGCGAGATATTTGTTGACCGAGTTGATGTAAACCCATACTTCCTCCAGCGCTCTGTTTATGGCGTAATTCTCATAGTGGTTGAACACATTCTCCTTTACGGCGTCCATATCGGTCCGGAGAGCGACATCCTTTGGGCCTTCCTCATCCATGTGTTCGATCCTTCCGCCGAAGGTACTTGCGATCATGGTTAGCGTACGTTGCAGGAGATTTCCCAGGTCGTTAGCCAGGTCGGAATTGACCCTATGGACAAATCCTTCATGGGAAAAATTCCCGTCCAGACCGAGCGGAATCTCCCTGAGAAGAAAATACCGGAGAGAATCTGTCCCGAAAGTTTTAAGGATGATATGAGGATCGAGGACGTTTCCCTTGGATTTGGACATCTTTGTCTCGTCTTTGAGCCACCAGCCGTGACCAAAAACCGTCTTGGGGAGAGGAAAACCTGCAGCCATCAGAAAAGCGGGCCAGAACACGGCATGGAATCTGAGAATATCTTTCCCGATGAGATGCACTGTCGGTGGCCAGAATTTTGCATAGAGTTCCTCGTTCCAATCATACCCGATCCCAGTCAGGTAGTTGTGCAGAGCATCGAACCAGACATAAATTGTGTGCTCGGGATCATCGGCCACGGGAATGGCCCATTTGACTGTGGTCCGGGTTATACTCAGGTCCTTGAGACCCTGTTGTACAAAGCTCGTGATCTCATTCATCCGGCTTTGAGGCCGCACGAATTTGGGGTTTTTTTCATAAAACTCGAGGAGGCGTTCCTGGTAAGCTGACAATTTAAAGAAATAGCACACCTCAGATACTTTCCCCGCCTTTTTCCCGCAATCAGGACAGACCTTGTGTCCATCATCCTCCAGCGGGACATCTTCAGAGAGAAAGTTCTCATCGCTCACACAGTAGTAACCCTCGTATATGCCTTTGTAGATGTCCCCCTTGTCCTTCAATGTCTGGAAGATCTTCTGCACGCCTTTTTCATGGAAGGGCTGAGTGGTGCGGATAAAATAATCATATTCGATATTCAGATCTTTCCAAAGATCCTTGAACCGTCCCACCATCCGATCCGCCAGTTCAAAGGGTTTTAAGCCTTTCTCTGCAGCAGATTTTTCGATCTTCTGTCCGTGTTCGTCCGTTCCCGTGAGGAAAAACACCTCATTCCCCGAGAGTTTCTTGAAACGACTGATGGCATCTGCAATGATGGTTGTGTACGCATGTCCGATATGAGGGACATCGTTCACATAGTATATGGGGGTCGTGATGAAAAAGGTCTCTCTAGAGCTCTTTTCCACTGGAGATTCCTCCTTTGATCAAAATCATCGCTTCTGTTCGTGTGGTATGGCTGGTACGGAAGGAGCCTCTCACAGCTGAGGTCACGGTTATTGATTTCGGTTTCTTCGGGCCTCTCATGGACATGCACATATGCTCTGCTTCGATCACGACCATCACACCAAGGGGTTTCAGCCGTTGATCGATGAGGTCGGCGATCTGTTTGGTCAGCCTTTCCTGCACTTGGAGCCTGCGGGCGTAGGCCTCCACGACGCGGGCGATCTTGCTGAGACCTACAATGCGCCCCCCCTTGGGGATATAGGCCACATGGGCCACTCCGGCAAAGGGGAGGAGGTGGTGTTCGCACATGGAATAGAGGGGGATGTTCTTGATTAGGACCATCTCGTCGTGTTTTTCGTCCTGGATCACACGCATATGCTTGGCAGGATCTTCGCTCAGACCTCCAAGGATTTCCTTAAACATACTGGCGACTCTTTTTGGAGTTCTCTGGATGCCAGGTCTCTCGGGGTCTTCACCGATCCCTTCCAGAATGAGTTTTACGCCTTTTTCGATCGCTTCAGTATTGACCGTGTTTTGCTTTTTCATGTCCTGGCCGTTATTCCTTCCAACACTACAATGTTTTTTTCTGATGTTCTTTTAGCCTTCATTACGGGTCAAGTACTCCTGTTTTACAAGCTCCAAGACGTGTTTCACGGGGAGACCTTTCTTCTGCGCCAGAGTCAAACAGTCTGAAAATTCTGGCTGTATATTCACTTCTTTTAGTCCGCTAAATGCAACCTTGACGGGGATCTCTTCGTCAAATAATCGGACTTTGACGATTTTGCGTTCGAGAACTCGCCTTGAGACAGGAAAGTATCTGACACCCAAGGAGCTGGTCTCTTCAAATATCGCGCGGACAAGAGTGTCTATTTTATCAAACTTTGTTAAAAGAGTTAATTTAGTGGCCAGCCTGTTTTTCTTCATAAAGACGGGTGTAAGATAAACATCCAGAGCCCCTAGGGAAAATGCCTTGTCATAGAAACTGGCAAGGATCTCGGGTGTGGAATCATCGATATTGGTTTCGATAACATAGATGTCTCTATCTGCCTCCGTGGATGGTCTCTCTCCATAGAATACCCGAAGGATGTTTGGGAAGTCGGGAAAATCCCTGACGCCAGCACCACACCCGACTTTTTCGTAACAGAGTTCCGGAAAAGGCAGAAATTTTTCCACAACGCAGGAAACGATCGCTGCACCGGTGGGCGTGACGAGCTCCTGTTTCACAAAATCCGAATAGACGGGTACACCCCTCAGCAACTCAGCCACAGCGGGTGGTGGGACGGGGAGTGTGCCGTGGGATGTTTTGACAGTCCCTTGTCCCACGTTCAGCGGGGACGCATAGAACTTGCTGATGCCCAGTTGTTCAAAGAGGAAACAGCTACCCACGATATCGATGATGGCGTCATCGGCGCCCGCCTCATGAAGGTGGGTTTTTCGAAACGTATGGCCATGAACATGGGCCTCTGCCTCGAATAGGCTCTGGAATATCTGAAGAGAGTTGTTCTTCACGGATTCGTTGAAGGAGGTGTTTGTTATGAGCTTTTCCACGTCATCCCACTTCCGTGTCTTTTCTGTTTTGGACTGGACGTTGACATCGACCTTGAGTGCTCGGAGAGAACATCTTTTGGTCTCCTCGACCCGAATATCCACAGGGAGTTCGAGTTCAGACATCTTTTGGATGAATGTATCGGTTGATACTCCAAGGTCCAACAGTGCTCCCAAGATCATGTCTCCGCTCAGCCCGGAAAAAGCATCGAAGTAGATGTATTTCATATCAGATCATCCTTCTCCTTGGGGATTGGTCAAAGATAACTCTCCATCGATTTTTGGGAGGATATCACCAGCATTTCCTCTGAATGAAAAATCCACATGCGGAGTTAGAGGTGTGGGGTCCGGGTTGATCTCGACAACAGTCGCACCGGATTCACTCGCTGCAAGCGGGAGTGAAGCTGCGGGTTGAACCACTGCAGATGTGCCGATCACGAACATGACTTCACAACTTGAACTCAAAGCAAATGCGCTTTGGAGTATGGAGGCATCCAGAGATTCTCCGAACCAGACTACATGCGGCCTGAGGAGAGCGCCGCAATTGGGGCAGTGCGGGGGGATTTCACCAAGGGGAGTGCTGTGCTCTTCTGTGATCGTTCCCTCTTTGGTGCAACGCAATTTCCATATGTTTCCGTGAAGTTCCAGGATGTTAAAAGATCCGGCTTTTTGGTGAAGGCCATCGATGTTCTGTGTGATCACATGGAATGACGGGAAGAATTTTTCCCAACTGGCAAGAACTTCATGCCCGGGATTATAATCTTTGGAACCGATGATCCCCCGTCTCCAGTCGTACCATTCCCAGACAAGCCGGGGATCTCTGATAAATGCGGAGAGTGTGGCCAGCTCTTCGGCCCGGTATGTCTTCCACAACCCTTCCTCCCCGCGGAATGTGGGAATACCAGACTCGGCGGAGATCCCTGCGCCTGTAAGCACAGCGACTCGCTTAGTATCATTCAGGATGTCGATCAACGGAGCCAATTCTGTCTTTATTTCCATCGCGATTTCCTTTTCGCATAGGATAACCAATTTTCATCCAAAACTCAATAAACAACAAAGTTAGATTCCGTTGAATCTTGACTTGGTGTAGCTTAAGTTATATATCATTAGTTTCGAATGCGCATGAGGTTCATTGTAATAATAAGTACCTTCTGCAACCGAAGAGAATAGAAGGAGGAGACATGACGATTTCCAATCCAGAAAATCTCCCCCAGGTTGAAATCGGGCTTCTGGGCGGGACAGGCCTGTATGAGATCGAGGGAATTGAAGTTTTCGAGACAGTCGACCTCGACACACCGTTTGGCCCGCCGTCGGATTCCTACATCATCGGTGAACTGGAAGGGAAAAAAGTGGCCTTTCTCGCACGCCACGGCAAGGGGCATACCCTTACGCCCTCGGATATCAATTACAGGGCCAACATCTACGGATTTAAGAAACTCGGTGTCACAAGAGTCATATCCACCAATTGCGTTGGATCTTTAAAGGAAGACATAGAACCCAGGGACATTGTTTTTGCCGACCAATTTTTTGATAGAACCCGGAGAAAGAACTCTTTTTTTGGGGAGGGGATCGCTGCGCATGTCGGTTTTGCCCATCCCGTCTGCCCTGAGCTTTCTGGATTGTTATTCAGTGCGGGGCAGGAGCTGGGATTGCGATGCCATCTTGGGGGGACATACATCTGCATCGAAGGTCCTCTCTTCTCCACAAAAGCCGAGTCTGAGATCTACCGGTCTTGGGGCTGTGACGTTATCGGTATGACCAGTGTGACCGAAGCCAAACTGTGCAAGGAAGCCGAGATCTGCTATTCCACAATGAACCTGGTCACTGATTATGACGTCTGGCACGAAACTGAAGCGACCGTCTCTGTCGAGATGATCCTGGGAAATTTGAGAAAGAACATTCAGAATGCCAAAAACATCATTAAGAAGGCCATCATTTCCCTCCCTGAAGACAGGGGGACCAAGTGTGACTGCGGGCAGGCCCTTGCTAATTGTATCGTCACACATCCGGATGATATTTCTCAAGAAGCAAAGGAAAGGTTGTCTCCCATCATCCGGAAATATATCAAATAAACAGGGACACTATGAGTTTAGTTATTGTCGGCACTTTTAACCTAGACACCATCGAGACTCCCCGGGAAAGACGGGAGAGGATCGTTGGAGGATCCGGGACATACTGCTGCTTAGCAGCGAGTTTTTTCACAACTCCCCGGATAGTAGGAGTGGTGGGCGAGGATTTTCCCAAAGACACGCTCGAGCTTTTCAATACAAGGGGGATCGATACAGAAGGACTTCTCGTCAAACCGGGAAAGACGTTTTTCTGGGAGGGCCGTTATGAGGACGATCCGAACAAAAGAACCACGGTCGCCACAGAGGTGAATATTCTGAAAGGTTTTCGCCCTCAACTTCCAGAGCATTACAGGGATGCGGACATCCTGTTCCTGGCCAATATCGATCCTGACCTCCAAGAGGATATCCTCGCACAGGTGAAAAGTCCACGCCTCGTTGCGATGGATACCATGAACTATTGGATCCAGACTCGATCTGAGTCCCTGTTGAATGTTCTTGAAAAAGTGAATGTGTTTTTCGCCAACGACGAAGAGGTCAGAATGTTGACCGGCGAATTGAACTTAATCACAGCTGGCAAACGTCTTTTGGAGAAAGGCCCCAAGCTCGTGGTCATCAAAAAAGGGGAACATGGAGTGCTTCTCCTGAGTAAGGATTTTGTTTTTGCCATGCCGGCCTATCCCAGTGAAACTGTTGTAGACCCCACGGGAGCAGGAGACAGTTTCGGCGGTGGCTTCTTGGGCCATTTGGATAGGGCTTATTCGTATACAGAGGGAGGTATCCGCAGGGCGGCCGTTTACGGAAGTGTCATGGCTTCTTTCACCATTGAAGAATTCGGCATCGACCGCCTCAGATCCCTCTCTTCTGATGAGATTGAAAGCCGATTTGCAGAGTTTCAAAAACTCGTTTCGTTTTGATGGAGAAGGGATTGTCTGGAGAGGATTGAACAACACAAGCATTGGATTGGAGTGCCAAGCAAGGTAATTCTTGTATCTAGAAAATGGCGTGTAATAATTAATTTAGAGGACGGCTATTTCCGGCCTGTGATCCAGGATGTCGTTGAGAAATATCTCGACTGCGGAAATCCGATGT
>CAZIMJ010000017.1:0-1817 GCA_964540205.1 uncultured Eubacteriales bacterium
CGAATGAGACAGGTGCCTTTTGAAGAGACAAAAGGCGATCTTTCGACCCAGGAAGACAAAGCGGAAAAAAGAGAAAGAGAAGAAGACCTCGCGCAGAAGAAAAAGATCGTGCACGAAGCCATCGTAACACTTCCTGAAAAATACCGGATCATCCTCTCGTTAAGAGACATCCAAGGTCTTCCCTATGAAGAGATTTCTCGCCTGCTCAACATTTCTCCAGGGACTGTGGACTCTAGACTTCACAGAGCCAGGAAAATGTTAAAAAAAAAGATCATTCCTTTCTTAGAAAAGGAAGGAGGAAGACAATGAACTGCAAAAAAGCCGAAAAGCTCTTCCTGAGGGCCCATGACGGGCTTTTGAGCGAAGAGGAGTCGAAAGAGCTTGAGAAACACATAGACAGTTGTCTTTTCTGCCAAAAAAGCAGAGCAGAGTACAAAAATATCTTCGATGTTCTGCAAAAAACGGATTTTCCCGAACCCAAACCCTACTTCTGGGAGCGTTTGCGTCCCAGATTAAATGAACAAAAATTTTTTGAACCGTGGCAAGCGTGGAAACAATGGGGACTACGAGCCATCCCGTTGTCTTTGCTTCTCGTCCTGTTTCTTGCTTCTGCAATCCTCGTTTTTGGTCCTCAGCCCAGAGAAGAATTCAGTCAGTCGGGCGTCTTGCTTTTTGAAGATCAGAGCCTCCTCCAAGACACAGGAACCATCCTGGATCAGGAGGGCGTCGAGGACAAGAACATGATGCTGATCTTTGCCTCCCTGGAAGAGCAGCCCGGTTCAAGGAGACCACTCCCATGAAAAACAATTATAAACTCTGGATCATACTGTCCCTGATCGTCGTCTTTATTGCGGGTGTTATCAGCGGTGTTCTGATTGACAAGAACATGTTGAATAAACGAACACGTGACTCGCACAGGCGCAGCTCCACACGTTTCCCCACACTCGAAATGATGGCCGAGGAATTGGCGCTCAATACCGAACAGCAAGCGCAAATCAGAGAGATCTTCCATAACAATGAGGAGCGTTTTAAAAGCCTGAGGAACGACAGGGACAAGCGCCTATCGGATATCCGGACTCAACTGCTCACGGACATCAAATCTGTACTTACCAACGAACAAAAAGTCAAATTCGAAGCAATGATCGAAAAATACAAATCTCAAAGAAAACGAGAGTACGAGGAAAGGAAAAGGCGACAGGAAAAATCGGACAGGGATAAAGGAGACAAATAATGAAGAAGAAATGGATTATCGGAATAGCCGTCCTGATTGTCGCTGTTGTGGTCGTGTTCGGTCTCACAACCCTAAACAAGAACGGCAACAATGGCGTGGAGTTCAAAAAAGAGGCCATTAAAAAAGGGAGCATAGAGGCCCTTGTTGTCACAACTGGAACTCTAAATCCTGTTAACACGGTTGATGTGGGCAGCCAGGTTTCAGGAAAGATCGAAGATATCTATGTGGACTTCAACTCAGAGGTTAAAGCAGGACAGATCATCGCCAGGATCGATCAGTCCGCTTTCTCGACTCGAGTTCAACAGAACGAAGCCAACTACCGGAGCGCCGTGGCTTCGCTAGAGAAATCCAAGGTCATGCTTGCAAACGACAAGAAAAAATTAGATAGGGCTATGGATCTCTTCAATAAAGAACTGATCTCTTTCGAAGACAAAGAAGCCACAGAAACACAGTACTACAGTTCCAAAGCCGACCTGCAATCTTCTGAGGCGAAGCTCGAACAAGCCAAGTCACAGCTGGATTCCAGTCAGGTCGACCTGGATTACACGATCATCAAGTCTCCCATTAACGGCGTTGTCATCAACAG
>CAZIMJ010000018.1:0-43369 GCA_964540205.1 uncultured Eubacteriales bacterium
ACCGTTTTATCATCGGCAATTCCTTTATTAGAAATGAAGTGAAATCATAACAACTGCAGGGTCCAATGTCAACGAAATCAGTACCAAATCCCTCTAGAAGAGAAAATTTCCAAATCCATGATGATGTCATTCCGAGTGATCAGAATATATGATATCAAAAACACGCTCAGTTTCCCCAGCGAGGAAACTTCGCTCGGATCCGGGATTCCCTCACATCTCCCCTTGGGAGATGTGCCATGCCCGTCCATCCCTTCTCACGGTTTTTCCCATCACACAATCTGATCACTCAATAACGCTATTGAGTATTCATGACATCACGGAAATAGAGATGTTAACGGCGCTACGGGAAGGTTTGACAAACAAGGGTTGACGGAATAGATTGAAAGCGCGAGAAAACCGGAAGAGACTGAAAATGAATGAAGGAAAAGTGTCCAGAGAGGAAAGGCGATTCCAGCCTGCGCAGTTGCTCGCTGCGAGCTTTGTTGGTGCCATTTTGATCGGGACTCTCTTGTTAGCGCTTCCCTTCAGCACACAATCGGGCAAAATATCCTTCATGGACTCCCTCTTTACAGCGACTTCAGCCGTATGTGTGACGGGTTTGACCGTTAGGGATACAGCCACGTATTTCTCCCCTGTGGGACAGGTTATATTATTAATCCTCTTTCAATTGGGGGGCCTGGGGATCATGGCTTTTTCCACACTGATCCTGCTCGTTGCAGGGAAGAGGATATCCGTAAAAGACAGGATCGTCATCCAGGAGAGATACGCTTCTTCTAAGAGCAAGAATGTAAAGGTTTTGTTGAGAAATATTTTCGTATATGCATTGATTATTGAACTTGTAGGCACTCTTTTTCTCTATATACACTGGTGCAGTCGATTCTCTGGACCTCAAACGTTTTTTGAGTCAGTTTTTCATTCTGTATCCGCCTTTTGCAATGCTGGATTCTCGCTTTCCAGCGACAGTTTTATTGCTCACCGCGGCGATTTGTGGCTGAACATCATTCTCATGGTTTTGATCGTACTAGGAGGATTGGGATTTTTTGTGCTCCAAGAGCTTATAGAAATAAGCGTTGCATTGATCAAGCGAAAAAAAATGCACGTCTCTCTCCATACAAAGCTTGTCCTCACTCTTACTTTTTTTCTCGTTGTTGTTTCCGCTCTCTCTATCTTTTTTATTGAAGGGAATCGCGCCATGCAGGATTTCGGGATGAAGGAAAAGATCCTGGCCTCTTTTTTCCAGGCGGTTACTGCACGTACAGCCGGGTTTCATACGATGGCGTTGAACTCCCTGAGTTTTGCCAGCATTTATATGTTGGTTATATTGATGTTCATCGGTGCATCCCCCGGATCCACAGGGGGTGGTGTGAAGACCAGTACGGCCGGAGTTATTTTCGCTTTCCTGAAATCAAGGTTTCAGGCCAGGGAGTCGGTCAGCCTTTTTTACAGAACTCTTCCGCTTGATCAGGTCATCAAAGCTTTTGCAGTCGTCACTTTAAGTATCGGAGTGATTCTCCTTGCCGCTTTTGCCCTGTTTCTCGTGCAGCAAGAGGGGTCTATGGAGGGAGTGTTTTTTGAAGTTGTCTCTGCCTTCGGAACAGTGGGTCTTTCGCTTGGCATCACTCCCGAACTGACAGGATTGAGTAAAGCCATTCTGGTACTCACCATGTATGTTGGAAGGATAGGCCCTTTAACGCTCCTCTATGCGTTTAGCCGTCGAAGGGCTTACGGGAAGTTCGAATATGTTGAGGAATCCGTCATGATCGGATAAACTTTGGACTGAAGGAGGAGAGGTATGAAGGTTGCAGTGATCGGACTGGGAAGTTTTGGCTCTTATGTCGCCAAAACACTGTATGAAATAGGTCATGAGGTTATTGCTATCGATGAAGACAAAGCCAGGGTGGCTGACCTGAAGGATTTGGCCACCCATGCTATTCATATGGACGCAGCGAACAAAGAGAATCTCCAGGCGGTGGGGATCATGGATATGGACATTGTAGTGATGAGCATGGGCCCGGCGATGGAATCATCCATTCTTACGACGTTATTCTTATCGGAAATGGGAGTCGAAAGGATCGTTGCCAAGGCACTTACCGAGGATCATGCAAAGATCCTGGATGCGGTTGGAGCGACAGAAGTGATCTATCCTGAAAAAGATATGGCTATCAAGACGGCCTTGCGATTGAGCAATCCGAATATCTTGGAGTACCTGCCGCTCATTTCCGGCTTAAGCGTTCAGGAGATCGCAGCACCCGAGAAATTCATCGGAAAAAGCCTGAAGGAGCTGGATTTGAGGAACAAGTATGACATCCATGTCATGGCTATCAAGGAAATCATCCCCGAGAAAACCACGTTCATACCCAAAGCGGATTTTGTCATCAAAGACAGTGACATCCTCATCATTTTAGGGGAAGAAGAGCATCTCAAAAAGCTCGATTCGAAAAAGTCTTTAAATCCGTAGTGCTGCAGCCGAGTCTCTTTGCGGAAGGGGCCGGTCCCGACATCACGGATTTGTCGTTAATCCAGAAGAGTATCCAGAATGAACAGCGCGACGTCTTTCGCCCCCCGACCGCTTTCCTTGGTGGGGCCTACACAAGAGGGACATCCTTCGGTACAGAGACACGCTCTGATAGTCTTCCTGCATTGCTCGAGAAGATTATTCTGGAGGTCGAACAGCGATGGGCTCAATCCTATTCCGCCAGGGAAACTGTCGTAGATGAATATATTCGGTTCAAAAGAAATCTCTGTGGTGGGGTCCACGGGCATTTCTTCCTTGGACAGCTGAGGAGGGAGGTTGCGGGGAGGCAGTGATTTTCCTGTTGTGTTATCTCCAATCGAAACCCCCACGTCGCGCAGGTCGCACATCATAAAAAGGGGAGAAACGTGGTGGAGACAGTAGGAGAGGCCGAAAAGGCCGTTGATCTTCTCCACTGATGAATACGGCAACGCGTGGAAAACTTTCGCGGGGATGGTTAGCCAGTAGGCTGTCGTATGCATCTCGTTCTGAGGAAGGCTGAGGTCTCCGGCGCCGACATTCTCCATTGTGTACAGTTTTATTTTTTTGAATCCCACAACCTGGGTGGCCACATGCACTTCACCATGGTTAAAGGACATTCTGGGTTCGTCTTTCTTTGAAAAAATATCCAAGATCTTGATCTTGGTGTAGTCAATCGCATCTGTGTAGTAATCGATATCCGTTTTTCTCACATAGGCTTTTCGACGGTCGAAATCCAAATCATCGACATAATATTGTTCGCCCTCTCGGAGGTAGATCGCTTTTGGATGAAGTGCCGTCAGAGCTGTGGTAAAATCCACCTCGGCAATCGCTTTGGGTTTTTCTGAGGTGTCTACGACAACAAAATTGTCAGAGCTGATGCTCCTGAGGCTCACTCCATCGGCAGGATAGGCATCCGATGTCCAATACCACTTGTCCTTTGAATGATGGATGAGTTTTTCATCCTCGAGAAATTCAAGAATTTCTCCGATATCCATGCGACCAAATTTCTCTCCATCCACAAAGGGCAACTCGAAAGCGGCACACTCGATGTGGCTGACAAGGATAGAAAGGTTATCCGGGTTGATAAGGGCCTTTTCGGGATTTTTTGTGAAGAAATAATCAGGGTGGTTGATGATGAACTGGTCGAGAGGCGAACTGGTTGCTACGAGAACGGCTGCGGACGTTCCCGTTTTTCGTCCGGCTCTGCCAGCCCTTTGCCAAGTGCTCGATATGCTTCCCGGGTATCCGGCGAGGACAGAGACATCCAGGCTCCCGATGTCAATCCCGAGCTCGAGCGCATTGGTTGAGACGACTCCCCTTATCTTTCCCTCTCGCAATCCCTTCTCGATCTCGCGCCGGCGCAGCGGAAGATAACCTCCTCTGTAGCCACGGATGAGCCCTTCCTGCTGGATATTTTTTTCAAAATCTCCCTTGAGATAAGTGACGAGAACCTCTGTCATGAGGCGGCTTTGTGCAAAAACAATGGTCTGCAGATCGTTTTTTAAAAATATCCCGGCCACCCGCCGTGATTCATTGACATAAGAGCGTCGAATCCCCAGGTCTCTGTTGACCACGGGGGGATTGTAGAAGATGAAATATTTCTCACCTTTGGGGGCGCCATCCTCATCGACCAGATCGACGGGAGCCTCTATCATTTTTTCAGCTATTTCCTGAGGATTGGCGATCGTGGCCGTGCACATGATGAACTGCGGTGAGGACCCGTAGAAACTGGCAATTCTTTTCAATCTTCTCAGGATGTTTGCCAAATGGCTGCCAAAGATCCCGCGATAGTTATGGAGCTCATCGATCACAACATACCTCAGATTTTCGAACAGCTTGATCCATTTGGTGTGGTGAGGGAGGATCCCTGTGTGGAGCATATCGGGATTGGTGAGGATGATGTGCCCCCTGGCTCGAATGGACTTCCTTGCATCTTGTGGCGTGTCCCCATCATAGGTGAATAGCCTGACCTCCTGTGGCAATAGTTTTGAGGTCTCATCCAGCTCCGCTCGTTGATCTTGCGAGAGAGCTTTTGTGGGAAAAAGGTAGATCGCCCGGGTCGATGGATTTTTAAGGATGGCATCGAGGGTAGGGAGGTTGTAACACAGGGTTTTCCCCGATGCGGTGGGAGTGACAACCACTGCATTTTTCCCCTGTTGAACGAGCGTCCAGGTGTGGTGTTGGTGAGAGTAGAGTCGTGCGAAGCCCTTCGCCTTGAGCGCTTTGACGAGAGCAGGATGGATCTCGGATGGGTATTCCTCGTATTTTCCCTCTTTGGCAAAAAAATGTTTGATTGCACAGATGGACTCTGTCTTGACGCCGATGTCTTTCAACAATTCTAAAGATTTTTCTAAGTTCTTTTCTCTGGACATCCTTCTCATCCTCGTTCTTTTTTTCCAAGTGTATATTAAAGTTTTGTAGAGAAGGGGTCAAGGAAGCATCCCTAAAACCCTGATGAATGATGTCCCGAGTGCTCCAATTGGTGATTTCGAAAACACTCTCAGTTTCCCCAGCGAGGAAACTTCGCTCGGTTCCGGGCTTCCCTCACATCTTCCCTTGGGAGATGTCCCATGCCCGTTCAGCCCTTCACACGGTTTTCTCCATCACCCAATTGGGACACTCAATAGCGCAATATGCTTTCATGTCATCACGGAAATAAGGATACTTACGGGGTTAAAGGAATTTTAGTTGTCTCGTGTGAGAGTGTGCTAAAATAATTGGTCATGTTGAAAGAGATACAAGTGAGGAAAGCCGCGCAGCACAACCTTAAAAAGATCGATGTCAACCTGCCGCGCAACTCCTTGATCGTTATAACAGGACCCAGCGGTTCGGGGAAATCCTCCTTGGCGTTCGACACACTTTTTGCTGAGGGACAGAGGCGATATATTGGGTGTCTTTCAGCCTATGCCCGCCAGTACATCGAACAGATGGAGAAGCCCGAGGTGGAGTCCATCCAGGGACTCTCGCCCTCCATTTCTATCGACCAAAGGACCATCTCTTCCAACCCGAGGTCCACTGTAGGCACAGTGACAGAAGCCTATGACTATTTAAGGCTTCTTTTTGCCAAGGTGGGAGTCCCCCACTGCTACCGCTGCGGCCGGAAGGTGCGGCCACAGACACGAGAACAGATTCTGAGCAGGATCGGGAGTGTGAACGCGGGGGAAAAAGTCAAAATATTTGCTTCGGTTGTCAAAGGTCGGAGGGGAGAATATCATCGCCTTTTCGAGAGACTCAGGAAGAAGGGATTTTTGCGTGTCCGGGTGGATGGTCAACTCAGCGAACTCGATGATGATATCGTGCTCGCGAGAACAAAAAAGCATTATGTTGAGGTTATGATCGATGAGATCCAATTGGGCGCCGATTCCCTTGGAAGACTTGAGGAGTCTGTAGACATAGCTCTCGATATGGGCAAAGGGAATCTTTTGACCCTTGGAGAGGGAGCGAAAGACGTGTACTATTCCCTTAGCCTTCTCTGCCCCTTCTGCGAGATCAGCCTGCCAGAGTTAGAACCCCGATCTTTTTCATTCAACAGTCCCTATGGAGCCTGCCCGAGATGTCATGGGCTTGGTTTTTTACCCCAAACGGATGAATGGGGAGATATCGAGCCATCTGAGGAGATCTGTCCCAAGTGTGAGGGCAGTCGGCTGAGAGAAGAAACCCTATCGGTCAAACTCAACGATCAAAATATTTTCGAACTGAGTTCCCTGCCGGTGAGCCGTTTGAATGGCGCGCTCAACTCGCTCTCTTTTTCTGCGGCTCAGGAAAAAATTGCGGCCGGGATCACAAAGGAAATAGTGTCAAGGCTGCATGTGATGGAGGAGTTGGGGATGCCCTACCTTCAACTCAGCAGAACCACAGCCTCCCTCTCGGGAGGAGAGGCACGCCGGGTGCGTCTTGCGGCACAGATCGGCAGTCCATTGAGGGGTGTTCTCTACGTTTTGGATGAGCCGACGATCGGGCTTCATCAACGGGATAACAGCCGGCTGATCTCTCTTTTGAGAGACATCAAAGAAAACGGTAACTCAGTGATCGTCGTTGAACATGATGAGCAAACCATTCGTGCCGCTGATTTCATCCTCGATCTCGGGCCCGGTGCGGGCGAACGGGGAGGAGAAAAAGTGGCTGAAGGGGCGCTCTCTCAAATTCTTTCATCCGGGCGATCATTGACCGCTCAATACCTAAAGGGAGAGAAACAGATATTGATCCCGGAGCAAAGGAGGGCGCCTAAGGGCTGGCTTACGATCTTTGGCGCAACGGAACACAATTTGAAGGATATCGATGTGCGTATTCCCTTAGGGGTCATGACAATTTTTACTGGTGTTTCCGGTTCGGGGAAGAGCACATTGCTTTATGATATCCTCTATAAACACCTGTGCAATGTCTTCTACAATGCCAAAAAGAAAGAAGGGGCTTTTAATTCCATAGAGGGTATCGATCAGATCAATAAGGTCATCTCAGTGGACCAAAAACCGATCGGGAGAACACCCCGTTCGAACCCAGCCACATACACAGGATTGTTCACTCCCTTACGACAGCTTTTTGCGATGACCCAAGAGTCTCGGGTGAGAGGATATTCTGCCAGTCGTTTCAGCTTTAACGTTCCAGGAGGGCGCTGTGAGGAGTGTCATGGAGCGGGGGCCAAGAAGATCGAGATGCATTTCCTGCCCGATGTGTTTGTCACCTGCGATCGCTGCGGGGGAACGCGTTATAACAAAGAGACGCTTGCTGTTCACTACCGAAGCAAGAACATTGCCGATTACTTGGACATGACTGTGGACTTGGCCTTCGAATACCTCAAAGCGCACCCAGGGTTGAAGAGAAAACTCGGATTGCTAAAAAGAGTGGGGTTGGGCTATATCCGGCTGGGTCAGCTCGCACCCACATTGTCAGGAGGAGAAGCCCAAAGGATCAAACTGACCAAGGAGCTTGGCCGTAAGGACACCGGGAAATCATTGTATTTACTGGATGAACCCACCACCGGACTTCATTTTGACGATGTCCGCAAGCTCTTGGATGTTCTCAATGAATTGGTGAACTTAGGGAATTCAGTGGTCGTTATCGAACATAACCTTGAAGTTGTCAAGTATTCCGACTATATTATTGACTTGGGACCCGGTGGAGGAGAAAAAGGGGGTCAGGTCGTGGTCCAAGGAACACCGGAGCAGATCGCAGGAGAAAGGCGCTCTCACACAGGTAAATTTTTGAAAAAAGTGCTTAGCGGAGAGGGTTTAGGACATCATGCGTAAGTGTGTGTGGAGTAGTGCTTGTCTTGCCGGGAGGTCGAATGGCCTTTGATGATGTCTTAGGAAACAGCCAGACGAAAAAGATCCTGAAGAAATCTCTTCAGAGGAATAGAATCCCAAATTCTCTGCTTTTCTTTGGCCCGGAGGGTGTGGGTAAAAGAGATATCGCCATGGTTCTGGCGAAAGCCATGAACTGTCTAAAAAACAAAGATGATGCTTGCGAGGTTTGTGCGTCCTGCAGGGCGATCGAAAACGGAAATTTTCCGGATGTTATGGTCATCTCTCCCGAAAAGAATGTCCTGAAAATAGAACAGATGCGAGCGATGAAACAAACGGCATATCTCAAGCCAATGGTCGGACGCAAAAGGGTTTTTGTCATCGATCAGGCTGAAAAAATGAATGAGGAGTCTGCGAATTCTGTTCTCAAGATTCTGGAAGAACCGCCAGCCTTCACACACATTATTCTTATCACGCACAATCCCTACCTTATTCTTCCCACTATAAAGTCCCGCTGCCAGGACCTCAGTTTTTCGCAAATTTCCAAACAAGACATCGAAAAAGTGTTGGTGGAGAGAGGGCAAGATGAGGAGAAGGCTCGGATCATCTCTCTCCTTGTGAGAGGAAACCTGAAACAAGCCATGAATCTGGATTGGGATGAAGTCCAGCCCCTCCGGGAAAAGGCCTGGCAGCTCTTCAATGTTGTGTTGAGGGGTAAAGGGGTTTCTTCCTTTGTCAAAGATTATGCCTTCAGGCAAAGGGAAAGCATCGAGGCCGAGTTTGTTCAGGTATTAGAGATCCTGTCATCCTTCTGCCGGGACTTGCTCTTGATCAAATCCAGCGAGAATAAAAATCTCCTGATGAATCCAGATTATGAGAATGGTCTCCGGGATGTGGAGACTCGTATTAGCCTTGGACAAGCGTTGGAATTTTTGGTAAAGATAGATTCTGCGCTCTATGCGCTCGAGAGGAACGTGAATGTGAATTTACTTGTCAGTTCTACACTGGCGAACATGATGGAAAGGTCCCATGTCTAATGTAATTTGTGTTCTTTCAAAACGATCTGGAAAGGTATTTCGTGCTTTAATGGATGAGGCGGAGCTCAAGAGAGGAGACATGTGTATTGTGGAGTCCGATCTTGGGGGAGACTTGGCAAAGGTCGTGGATACGGAGAGCAAGATCTGCCATGCCTCCAAGGCCACAAAGGACGCCGTTAAAGTGGTCCGGAAAGCGACGGAAGATGACGAACGAAAGTTTGACTGGCTGTGCAAAAAAGAGGGGAAAGCGTTCTGTTTTTGTCTCAGAAAGATCAAAGATCGGAAGCTGCTCATGAAGCTAGTGGCTGTCCGGTACTTTTTTGATGAGAAGAAGGGGATCTTCTACTACACAGCAGATGGACGGATTGATTTCCGGCAGCTGGTGAAAGATCTGGCCAAAGAGTTTAAGATGCGCATCGAGATGCGGCAGATCGGGGTGAGAGACGAAGCCAAGATGATCGGAGGTTTGGGCGTGTGTGGAAGGGCGTTGTGTTGTGAGACTTTTATGAAAAGCTTCGAGCCAGTTACGATACAAAAAGCGAAAAAACAGCAGATAGCCATTAATCCGACCAAAATCTCAGGCTTGTGTGGGAGGTTGATGTGCTGTCTCGCCTTCGAGGATGAGAGCAGAGGCCGGATGTACACTGAGGAAGAAAAAGTCGAAGAATAGATTTGCCGCTATCGAATCGTGACGATAGGGGGATTTTATTTGGTGACCGGGAACTGAACTTTACTCGAGACGGCAATAAGAGTTCCTTCGGTTGAGAACGCTTTGACCTGCCAGGAGTATTTTTCTCCGGTAACTATCCGCTCTTTGACCTCTTGCGGCAGTGCGATGTAGTTGTTCGATGTCGTAGCGCCCCACAACAATTCATGATTGTAGATCTCGATCTTGTATTCGACATCTTCTCCAAGACTCTCCCATCTGAACTGGGAGGGAATGGCGTCTACAGCGATCACAGGAGATATGAGCTTGATGGAGCCGCCTCTCACAAGATCGTCATTGATAAAAAATTGAGGAGATGTTGTCGTGAGATTCGGAATCACTCCCAAAGCAACGACAAGCAGAACAGTGGCTGTGGCGGTAGCCAAGACCCACTGTTTGGGGGTGAAGGACGCCCAGATCTGCTCGAGCATGGGCACGCGTTCGACCTCTCTTTCTGTTTCCAGGTCTTGGAATATCGCGTGACCTTTGTATTTGATGGCGGTTAAAATCTCATCCCGCTCCGCCATTTTTTCGAAGCAAACACGACAGCTGAAATAATGTGCCTCAAATTCCTGCTTTTTCTCTTCGCTAAGCTTATTCAGTAAATAATCATCTATCAAGTCTTCATGTTTGCATTTTCTCATTAGCCCTTGTCTCCTTTGAACATCATAAATTTAGTCGAATAATGTCAAAAAAGTTGAAAAATGATTCATTTTTTCATCATCTTCCGAAGGAGTTTTTGAGCGTAATTGACCCTTTCACTGACCCGACGGGGAGAAATGCCTAATTTCTGGGCCACCTCATCCCTTGAAAGCTCCTTATAATAATAGAGATACAATATCTTTTTATACTTGGGTTTTAGCTTTTCTATGGCTTTGGCCGTTGATTCTGCTCGTTCCTTGTTTTCGATGTTTTCATAGGGTGAAAGGTAGGGATTGGGCTCTGGCGCGTATTTCAGGACTTTGCTCTTCTGTCTGATAAAATCGATTATTCTGCGGCTTGTGATGGTAAAGATAAATGTGCCGATCGAGGAATCACCCCTAAACTCCCCTTTGTTCAGCTTTTCGAGCACGTTGACCATGATCTCATTCACAACATCTTCCCAGTCTGGAGTGTGGGAGCCGAGAGATTTCTTCACCCGGAAGCTCACGATAGGCCTGTATTTGGCGATAATCTCTTCCAGGTCGAATTGGGGTCTTTTTTCTTTCACGGCACCAATTATATCGGCAGATGTATTTATTGACAAATTCTCCTCATATCTTATAGATTTTTGGCTTGCGGAAAAAATCATGACAGAATTGGAATTCCTAGGCAATCACCCTTAGCGATGGATTAGGAGGTGATTTTTCCCCCTCTTGAGATGATTCCTAGTTCTCTTGATATGCGGAAAAGCTCTGATATGATCTTATTGCCAGGGGGGATTTCAATTTTTTAAAATTCCCATCGACTAAAAATATGCTTTAAACACGGAGAATTTGCCTTGAAAGAACAATTGGAAACGAAGGGATCAAACATTCTGATGGTCAAAGATGAGAAGGAATTCTACTCTTTGATCGAAGAGAGAATGGAAGAACAGGGGTTCGAGGTTTTCGAAACATATCCACCGCTTTCAAGAGAAAGCGACTACATCAGATTGTTCTAATCCCCAAAAAAACTCAAATCACCAGTCACTCGTTCACGATTTTTTTGTGCTTGCCCATCACACAATCGGGGCACTGAGTGATGAGGGGGGATGTTATCCCTTGCCCGAAATTTTATCGAGATAACTTTGCGGGTCGACAAGGATCTCTCTCGGCTTGCTCCCCTCGGAAGGCCCGACAATTCCCTCATGCTCCATCTGATCGATGATCCGTGCAGCCCTGGCATAACCCAGCTTGAATTTTCTCTGGAGGTAGGAGGCGGACGCCTGTCCCGTAAGAAGCACAAGCTCCACGGCCTTGTCATAGAGAGAATCTTTCTCCCCGAAATCTTGTTCCACTTGGCCGGCAGGCCTTTTTAATACCTTGACAATGCGTTCATCGTAAGTGGGCTCGCCTTGTTCCTTGACGAATTTTGTGAGGCTTATAACCTCTGGGAGGGAAATGAAGGAACAGTGGAGCCGGATAACTCGGGGATAATTCGGAGGCATGAAGAGCATATCTCCCTGTCCCAGGAGTTTATCTGCCCCTGGCCCGTCGATGATGATGCGTGAATCTACTTTTGCAGGAACACGGAAGGCGATCCGGCAGGGGAAGTTATTTTTGATGGTTCCGGTGATCACATCTATAGAGGGTCGTTGTGTCGCCATCACGAGATGGATCCCCACAGCACGTGCAAGCTGAGCCAGGCGAGCGATACATTTCTCGACCTCCTCTGCGCCGACCATCATCAATTCGGCCAATTCATCGATGATGATGACGATGTAGGGCAGGGGTTTAAGGTTTTCCCTTTCTTCAGGTGTTAACTTTCCTTTTTGCTCCTTGAGGATCCGTTTCATCTTCTGATTGTACTGTTCGATATTCCTGACTTTTTGGGAGCCGAGAGTGTGGTAGCGCTCCTCCATTTTAATGACAGCATCGATCAAGATCGAACCGGCCTTTTTTGGATCTTTGACGACAGGGCACAACAGGTGGGGTAATCCGTCATAGTGGGTGAATTCCAGTCTTTTGGGATCCACCAGGATGATCTTCACCTCATCAGGCGTGGCCTTGTAGAGAATACTTGCTATGATTGTGTTGAGGGCGACGCTTTTCCCTGAGCCCGTCGCTCCACCGATGAGCAGATGAGGCATGACCCCCAAGTCTGTGAGATAAGTTTCCCCATGGATTGTTTTCCCCAGAGCGATCGTGAGTTTGGACGGTGAGTTTCGGAATGGGTCGGATTCGATGATATCCCTGATCTTTATGATCTCCCGTCTGTTGTTGGGAACTTCAATGCCCAGAGATGATTTCCCCGGAATTCTCTGGATCCTCACAGATTCAGCCGCCAGAGCCATGGAGAGCTCTTCTGAGCGGCTGGCCACCTGACTGACTTTGATACCTGGGTGAGGATAATATTCGTAGGTGGTGACGATGGGGCCGGGGTGGTATTCTCTCACTTCACCCTCCACCCGAAACTCCAGTAGTTTCTCCTCTATCGCCTGCTTTTTTTGGAACAATTCATCTTTGTCCAATTTTTCCGCCTCTTTTCCAGGCTCGAGGAGGTTGTATGGGGGGAAATGATAGGCTCCTTTTTTCCCCAATTCTGGGAAGAGGAGCTTTTCGGGTTTCTTGGGCGTTTCCACTGTGACCGGGATGGATTTCTTCTTGGCCTCTTTTCGCCATTTCTTTCGCCTTTCTTTTTTTGGGACCACCACCTCTTTTTCGGCGACATCTTCCACTTTGGGAGTGGAGTATTTGGCATTGACGCGCTGGCGCATCTTTTTTCGTCTTTTTTCCTTCTGGTAGTGCGTGATATGTATCCTCATTTCCTTAAAAAGAAATCGGAAAGATTGCCCGAAGAAGGCGAAAACCTTCCCAATAGAAAGATGGGTGGAAAAGATGAGAAACAGAAGAAACAGACCGAGGAGGATGAGAACAGACCCCGTGTGGTTGAAGTATTTGACCAACTCCGATGATACCAGTGTGCCGAGTAATCCTCCGGCGGAAATTTCTGCCCCTCTCCATTCCACGTGGTGGAAGAGCAAGAACAGGAGGCTGCACAGGATGAGCAGGAGGAAAAGAATCCCCATCGATTTAAAGAAGAGACGTCTCTCAGCCGGCGCGCGGAACATCTGTATCCCTAAAAATAACAAAGCGAAGGGAAAGACAAAGGCTGAAAAACCCGCGAGCTGGAGAAGAACTTCAGCGACCGAGGCGCCAACTCTTCCGGCATAGTTTTGGATCTTTTGGCTGGAGGTGGAGACGGTCGCCCAGGATGGGTCCTGCGAATGATAACTGAGCAGGCTGATCAAAAAAAAGGCGGCCAGAAAAATGGATAAAATCGCCAGGATCTCTGACGAGCTTACCCCTTTCTTTTTTTTGGGTTTACGGAGAGCTGCGGGGGATTTTTTCCTTTTCTTCTTACTCATCGCGGAAATTATAGCACATTTGGAGTCCGAACTGAATGAAAGGTGATGTTGAGAATGTACTCCTATTTATGTGACAAAAAGACAAATGATAGGATAGTGATGAGCTCTCTATGAAGAGAGGTAACATGATCATGTTCAGGATATGAATTGCAAATGCCATACGTGTATGGTATAAAATCTTGTTCATACAATGTGCAATAAAATTGGATCTTTTCTACTTCTATGCCTGGTATCGTGTTTAGCAGTTGCGAGTCTAGAGGCACATGTTGAGAGAAAAAGTATCCGAGGAAAGTCTGCACACCCATTGTTGAATCAAAAGGGAGAATTGAGGCTTGTTTACAAAAATCCTGATAATGAAATTAGCTTTGCTGTTTGGAATGATACGAGTGGCGATTACTCAAATCATGCGGTCCTGAGGGATCAAGACATCTCTTCACCAGCGATAAAAAAGAACAATCGGGGAGAAATTTGGGTAGTTTGGGAGAAGGAGTCGTTTGCAAAGAATGACATTTATTGTGGGAAGATCTTCCAGGATCAAGTTGTATGCATTGAACTTGTGAACAATTGGGAGGCCTTCCATCACTCTCCGGATTTTGACTTTGATAAAGAGCACAACTTGTGGATCGCGTGGGTCAGTTATTCGGATTCTGGAACCCGAGTGTTGACGAAAAACATGACGTCGAAACAGACATGGATTCTGAACTCACCTAGCATCAAAGGGGCCCATGACCCAAAAATTGTTGTTGACGCGGCCAATAATATCTGGGTTTTCTGGGTGGGCACTACAACCGGTCGAGATGAGATTTTCTACAGTATCTTTGGGGGAGTGGAATGGAGCCTTCCGCAAGAATTAGACAAAAATAACACCGTTCCCCATGTTTTTCCAGATGTGAATTTGGGGCCTGAAGGATTTCCCTGGATTGTTTGGTCTGAGTATGACGGAAATGATTATGAGATCTTCTATACATCGTGGAATGGCGAAAGGTGGTCAAGAGGGGAAAGAATAACTGATAATGTCGAATCTGATTCCCAACCTGTAGTTTCTCATATTTCAGGGTCTGTGCCCATTGTCGTCTGGAATAAATCTTTTAAAATTGGGAGCGGAATCTTCTACAAATACAGACGCGGAGCAGAATGGAGCCCAGAAAAAGAGTTGTTCAAAAGCAGCCTTGAAACAAATGTCTTCCCAAAGATAGCTGTTCTCGGTGATCGGATAGGTGTTACGTGGCAATCTGGAAATGAGATCAAGGCGGAAATTTTAACGTTCGCTCAGCTCGAAGAAAGACAAACTCAAAGAAATCAAGGGTTGATGGACAACATCCCAGTGAATCCTAACCTCGATGAAAACGCTTATATTGGCTTTGGCGACAGCATCACTCAGGGCATGATGGATTATCAAGATACTCCGCACTTGGGATATATCCCGAGATTAGAATCCCTTCTTTATGAAAATTATGGCCCATCCCTGGTTATAAATGAGGGATGGGGTGGAGAAGTTACCGAGCAAGGATTAGCGAGAATGCCCAACGTGATATCTACCCACAATGCAAGGTATCTTCTCTTGATGGAGGGGACCAATGATGTCGTATTCAAGCGGATCTCTATGGATACGACGGCCTTTAACCTGAAAGAGATGATAGAAGCCTGTCGGGATTATGGCGTTTTTGTTGTGCTCTCGACAATAATCCCAAGAGATGATCACAGGTGGTATAAGCCTTTTTTCAAGGATCGCATATTTGAACTGAACGATAAGATCAGAGATCTGGCACCGGAAGTCAAAGTTCCGCTTGTTGATATGTTCGACATTTTTTTCAACCATCCTGCCGGATGGAGGACAATGTTGTCAACGGATAAAGTCCACCCAAGCATAAAAGGTTATATTCTTATGACAGAATCTTGGTTTGGGGAAATACAGACATTACCTTTTCCTCCCTGTGAGGTTGAGGCAAATCGTGTCAGTGATCAAGTTGTGGATTTCTTCCAGGAGGGCAATGTCGTGACCTGGAAAATATCGCCAAAACTAGCAAATGAGATCGGCTTTAAAGCCTATAAGATCTATAAAGTCAACGTCAGTGTAAAGCCTCTTTCAATCAAACTTCTTAAAAATATAAGCATTCGAGATTCAGATGCCAGCGTGATGGGATATCTTGATTTCCCAGGTCTCGGAGGGACTGGACGTAAATATTTTGACATTAAAATTGAACATTCACATCTCTATAAATATGCGTTATCATTGGTTCGTGATGATAAAATTGAAGGACCTCTCTCGGCCAGTGCCCAAGACTTAGCACAAGGAGAATTAGAAAAGTGAAAAAAATATTCAATTTGCTCCTAATAAGCGCAGTTATTCTATTTATAACAAGCACTTCGGAAATATATGGAGGGCAAGAAGATCAAGCCGTGTTGGAAAAACTCGATCTTCATCAATCAGAGGATTTCCTGAAGGCTGTTATTGGTGTTTCTGGGGAATTCAGTTATCAACATTTCGAGCTGAAAGATCCTTTGCGGCTTGTCGTTGAGATCTCACCTGTAGGAGAGATTCGTGCCGAGGTATCCTATGATATCGATGCCTTTGGAGTGAAGGCTGTTCGAACAGGGCGTTTTAAACCCGACATAGCTCGGATCGTGTTTGACCTTGTGGAGGCCCTTCCCTCTTATGAGATCATTCAAGTTGCCAACGGGATCGAAGTGGTGTTCCGCTGGGTGGAGGATGTTGACAGAGTACCTCCTGTGACGGCAAGAGCTATAGAGCAAGAAGATGCCCCTGAAGAGGAAGTAAAGAAAGAAAGCCATCTAAAATCTATCTCGTACGGGAGAAGAGATGACCAACTTAAGGTTGATATTCATATTGATGGAGATTTTTTCTACAGGACAATAGAGCTTCGACACTTTTCACAGTTGATTTTGGATTTTTGGCCGGTCCCCATCCTCTCTGCTGAATCTATGAAGAATATCAATCTTTCTGGATTGAGAGAAATAACTGTCCAGATGACAGGGCCGGAAACAGTCCGAATCGTCCTTGATTTTTCAGGGATGCTGTCATCATTCAAAATCGACAGGAGAGAAGGCGGGTTGAGCATAACGTTTCTCTCTGTTGAGGAGCAAGTCAGAGAGCCTGCAGCAGAGATGCAAAAAAAAAAGATTATTTATAAACCCATAGAAAACTCAGCAGCGACTCTTACTTTCGGCGCATATGATGTTTCTGACCATGTTTATGATCAGATATACAACGGAAACACACTCATATTTGGTTTTGAACTCTCGCGGATTTTTGCGCGCAATGACAATCACAATTTCAGTGTTGTGCTGGGAGCAAATTATTACAAGGACACTGGGAGCTCGACGCTGACCAAAGAAGAATCGACGTTCACTCTAATTCCGTATTATATTTGTGTGGAGTATTTGTGGAACCAGGAGCAGGTCATCCCTTTTGTGAGGGTAGGGCTGAATATCATGAGCTATAAGGAAAAGAGTGATATCCATGAAGTTTCGGGGTCTTCGGTCGGCCCCCAAATCGCCTTGGGCATATACGTCAAAATTCCAGATCTCGAGCAGCTGAGGTTAAAGTTTTATTTCAAGTGGATGAGCGCTACCGCTAAGGAAGAGGATGTGAGCCTAAACATAGGGGGGATCGAGGCAGGGTTCGGAATAACTTTTGGCTTCAATATTTTGTGAAATGGGATGAGACAAACAGGCTAGCCAGCCCGGTTGTTTTCGATTATTTTTCTACCCTTGAATTCGAAAGCTTGCTTTCCGCTCCATTTTCACAGACAGATGTCAGTGAGTAGCTGTATTTCACATCAAGGGGCAAATTGCGATCCCAGAATTCAAAAGCTTTTTCAAGATCCTCAAAGACGTGCACATAACTGGTTTTGTTCTCTTCCGCTTTCTTACGGTAGATCACATACTTGGCAACATTTACGGGGTCGTTTAAAGGATTCCTTTTCCATTTCATGCGGTTGATTTTTTCTTTGAAGAACATCCCATCGTTGTGTATGGTTGCCAGATTCATGTTGATCGGCGGAAACACATACTCCTCATAAGTTGAAAAGGAGGATTCACATTCCCTGTTGTTTTTGTCCACGGCTGTGAGGCGGTAGACATATTTTTTTCCTGTTGGAAGGTTGTTATCATGATAGGTATAATTGCTTCCAGGGACTGTCTTGATTTCCTTATATGCTACATCGCTATCTGCTTTCCGGTAGATTTTGTAATTTTTAATCGTCGAATTGTTCTTTGGATTCCTTTTCCATGTGATAATGTTGATTTTTTTTGTTTTTGTATCGTCAAGGGCAGATTCTGTAGAGAGGCTGACGGGAGGATAAACAAGAGGCTCGGACACTTCGTTGGAATGGTCGCTTTCCTCACCCTCATTGTCTAGAGTTGTGACAACATACGAATATTTGTAATTGACCGATAAACCCCTGTCTTCAAACCGAAAAGTGCTGTTGTTGACTGTTTTATAGAGCTTGTAAGCGCTCACTCCTTGAGAGAGCTGTTTCCTGTAGATTTTGTAGCTTTTAACTGTTGTATTGTCATTAGCAGAGTTCTTTTTCCATGTCACAATGTTCTTTTTTTTGTCCGGTGAGCCATCCAGAGTTGTGTTGATGTGTACGTTGGTTGGAGGGTAGAGCACGCTGATGATCTCACCGAGCTCTCTGGTGCTGACATACCAGATATTGTATCCGCCCGAAGAATTGTCGGAATACACGATGTGAACCTCACCTGACTGATCGACGTATACATCAGGGGTCACAGACTCGGAGGAATTTTTTGTAATAGCTGAAGTCGCAGACCATTTGCCGTCTTTGGAGTATGCGAAATAAATCTGCCATTTTCCCCCTGTACGCTCTTGCCACACGACATAGACATCTCCGGAGTTTCTATCCACTGCGATCCGGGGGAGGTAGGACTTCGTTGGAGTGTTTGAGACATTTCGTCTGTCCCCCCACGTGCCATTGATCCTGCTTCTGACATAGCTCTCTCGATTCCCCCCTTTATTCTGTATCCAGGCGATATGGACATTTCCCTGATTATCCACAGCAATATCGGGCTCACACCAATCCTCATTGGAATCTCCGGATATGGAAATGGCCGAGGTCCATGAATTTAAATCAGTCGGGCTGGAATTGCTGGAATACCAGACGACAGAGGAACCTTTGCGGCGTTTGATCCAAATCAGGTGTGCTCTTCCGCTGCCGTCGACATCGATTTCTGGTGTGTAAGTCCCATTGTCTACAGACAGAGCCCTGGCTTGGCTCCAACTGCCGCCGCTCTTGTATGTGAAATAAAGGTGCCATTTGTCGGGTGTATAAATGTCATCATACCAGACAGCGTAACAGTTGCTGTTCGTGGGGCTCGTTGCTATTGAGGGGCAGGCTGATCCTCCTGAATCAGGCTCGGCTGTGTTGGAAATATTCCGGGCTTGTAACCACTGGTTGTCGGTATACTGTTTGTAAAAGACCTCATAATTGGGATAATCCGAAACGGCTGTCAAGACATAGTGGAGTTGTCCTGCTGTGTCTATCGCAAAATCCGGCCAGGGACCCGATCCACCGATTTTTATATCCGAGGATACGTTAAACGGATTTCCCCAGCTGCCTCCCCTATTGGTGTTGTAAAAAATATGCCTCTTTCCTCCTGTTCCCTCTGCCCAGATCACGTGGGCTGACCCTCCCGAATCCGCCACAACCAGGGGAGTGGAAGAGGGGGCTCCCGAGCTGGAAATTTTGATTGGGGTAGGAAGTCCATTCTGGGTATTCATGGTTTGAGACGGTGTTTCGTTTTCTTCGCCAATCGGATCTCCGAGTAGAGTCCCTCCTAATATGAGAACGGGGATGAATAACAATAAAATCAAGGGTTTTAAGTTAAGAGTCCTGTTTTTTTTGGTCATTTTTCTATCTCCAAAATTTTTTCGGACCAGGGTATAGTTTACTAATATCGTCATTTAAGTAAAGTAAAATATATCTCTATTAAAAAACTTAAGCGATTCTGGCTACTCAGTCAATGGCCTTTAAGGGGGAAATTTGGAATGAGATATTCACCCCAATCGGCTAATCCTCCCTGGTGAGGTGCAGGTGTTGTGCTGAAAAATAGGACTAGTGGGCTCAGTCGTTTTTGATGGGGGTGTACAGTCTTTCCATGCAGTTGGTTGAAATTACACAATTCAATATTTACAATAGAGAGACAAGAGGACTCGTGAGATCTTAGGAGAGAACATTTGCCAAAAAAGAACAAATACATCCCTTTGGTGATCAGCATCCTCATCGGTGTGGTCAGCATCATTTACTATCTCTCCTATTACAAGTATTTCAAGATGGACGTGGATGAGGGATTACTCATCAATGGGGCTATGCGCGTACTCTCAGGAGAATTGCCTTTAAAGGATTTTCACCAATACACCATGGGGCGCTTTTATGTGCTGGCTCTCTGGTTTCTAGCTTTTGGCAAAAGCGTGGCTGTAGAGCGCCTATTTTTTGTGGCCTTGCACTGTACGAAAAATATTCTGGCTTTTCATGTTTCCCGAAAGATCATGCCTCTGCCCTTCAACTTGATCCCTTCAGCCCTGCTGATGATCATTCCTGGATTTTGGAATAAAGCTTTTGTGGGAGTGGTCCTGCTAGTCAATGCGCTCTTGATCCTTCTGTATCTCCGCGATCCAAAACAGGCCCGTTTAGTTGTGCTTGGCCTTTCAGTAGGATTATCTGTCTATTTCAGAGAGGATTATGCCGGTTACAGCTTCATCACTGTAGGGTTTTTGATCCTCGTTTTGGGAATAGCGGACAAAGAGAGGATGGCTGAAATACTGAAGAAGTGGATAACCTTTGGCCTCTCTGTTTTTGTGGGGGTTCTCCCCATGATTCTTCTCTACTGGCTGAGGGATGGCCTGAAGGATCTTGTCGAAGGGATCCTCCAGACTGTTCAACTGGGGCACATCGAGTCCTATGGTTTTAAACCTCCGCTTTTATTTTTAAAATGGCCCATCGATATCAAGGATAGAGGACTGGGCCTGTCGTTTTCTTATTTGGCCATTTTGCTCTTTATCGTTATCGGATGTATTCTCCTTGGGCGATTCTTGAAGAGACGTACGGAAAACAGGACTCTGGACTTTTCTCTTTTGGCTGTTTGGATGCTGGCGGTCTTTTCCTTCACCCACATATGGCATTGGACTCATGAGTTCAGGGTCCCCCAGAGCGGAGCCTTGATCCATATCCTGTGGGTGTATTTGATGTTTATTGTTTTTATTCAAATGAAGAAGATTCGAAATGAGAAGAAAACAGTCTTCTCTTTGCGGGCTACTGTTTTGCTTGTTGTGTTCGTCGCGGCTCTAGCGGTCCAGGTTTTTTTAGTCACCTACAGCCTCTTCGGTCATGCCATGGTCCAGTACGACGGAGGGGGAATCTCTTTGAGGTCCGGTGTTCACAGAGAGATCAAAGAGACCGAACGGGCCGGGATACTGCCCCCTGCCCGTCAGGCCGTGACGTACAGCAAAATTTTGAAACATATATCAACACACACATCACCGGAGGACCGGATCCTTTGCTTTGGCGAGAGCCCGCTCTACTTTTTATCGGACCGAAAAAATGCCACAGAATTCGATAACGGAAGAATCCCCGGTTATTTTCCGCAACGGCGGAAGACGTTTTTGGCACAGATAAAGACAAACAAACCCAAGATCATCGTTCTCAGGCAATGGGAATATGGGTTTTGGGATGGCAAAATGCCCGAGGTTTTGGACCACATAACGGCCGAGTATTTCCTCGACAAAAAGATCCATAATTTTTATATATTTTCTTCCATAGACAATGTGAACAGCGAGGTCAGAAGAGCGAATGAACACTACTGGAAGGGACAGATAGAAGAGGCGGCTGCGGAATATCTCAGAGCTCTGGAAACACGGAACAAAAATCAGGATGTCCTCAAGATCTTGAACAGATTGTTCACAAATAAGACAACTTCACAGAGAGCTTTGAATGCCTTCGATGGAGTCTATGTGCAAAAAACCAGTGAGGTGTGGAGGTTGCGGTGGGGAAACAAGCCGTCACCGGTGGATTCTGGGACGATTCGTTTCGCTGATCCCACGGGATCCAGAGGAGTGATCGCGAAGATCGAGCCTTTCCCAAAAAAAGTCACGGCGTTAGATGTTGCATTCTCGGGGGAATATGTCCGCTTTGTTTCGAGAGGCCCGAACAGTGTCCGTGGGCTGGATGCCTTCTTTCTGGAATCTCATCCGTTTCTTTCCATAGAGATTGATTTGAAACGAGGGGAAAAAGCTGTCCAAAAAGCTTTTGTTTCGGGAAAGGGATTGATGGTCACAGATGGTTCCATCAGGCTCAATAAGGAAAAGAGGTGACCGCTGACTTTTCCATCTGCTCGGCCAAGAGAGTCATCAAATTTAACCTGGATTCCGCATAAAAGAAGTCAAAAATCGAATGGCTGAAGAACTCATCGCAAAGATCTTTTTGAACCCAAACAACCTGATGAACCTCAAAATCTTTTTAGGTCTGAGATAAAAGCAGAAATAGGCGCGTGTCCGGCTTTTCTCTAAATCAAATCCATAGTTGTAGGGATCGTGGTCGTATCGAATGTTTTCCCAGGCCAATGAAATGTCTTGACGAACGGTTTCGAAGAGCCGGCTGCCTGGAAAGGGTGTGGCGATGTAAAACTCCGCAAAGTCGGGGTCGATTTCTCTAGAAAATCGGATTGTTTGCTTGAGAGTTTCGTGAGTTTCTCCGGGAAATCCTAGCACAAAATGCCCGATGGAAATAAGGCCCTCTTCATGACAAATCTGGACGGCTCTCCGTGACTGTTCAAGGGTGATCTTTTTCCCGCACAGGTCCAGTATGTCTTGGTTCCCGCTCTCAACACCGAAGGAGATCATCCAGCAACCCGCGGCTTTCATGGTTTCGGCCATTTCTTTGTCGAACGTATCCACGCGGCTGTTACAGATCCACTGAATGTTGATCTGTTCTTTGCGGATTTGGTCACACAATTCGAGGACATAGTCTTTCCTGAATGTGAAGAGGTCTGTGTGAAAAAAAACTTCGTCCACATATTCGGAGACGGCCTTAAGCTCTGCGATGACTTCATCGACCTCTCGGTATCTTATTTTTTTCCCATAATAATAGGGGACAACACAGAACGAACAATCGTATGGACAGCCCCGTGCTGTGGACACAAGCACATAGCTTTTGCCCTTTATCGGGATTTTGTACTTTTTGAGGTCGACCAGATCCCATGCGGGAATTTTGGACTGAGATATCCTCTTAGGGTTTGGCGGTCTGACCACAATGTTGCTGTCTTCTTTGTGGACAACGCCTTCCAGGTTATCCTTTCTCCCCGAAGCGATCTGAACAGACGGGAGTTCTGGGTCATTCAGGATGACATAGTCGATATAATTTTCCTCTATGAGCGCCTTCGCGAAATATGTGGCATGGACTCCGAATAGGGCGATTTTTGCCTGTGACGAGCTCTTGATGTGTTCGATAGCCTGCAGGTCTTCCGTGATTGTGGGTGTGGAGACCGAAGCAATAATCAGATCGGTGCCAAAATTTTTGATTTTCTTGACGAGCGCGGACAAATCCGTCTCCTCAGCGATGGCATCAAAGATCTGGATATTGTGGTCGTCTCTCAAATAAGATGCGATAGTTGCGAGAGAAAGAGGGGGATAGACAGAATCCCAAATGGCTGCCTCATGCTGGCAGCGTCCCTCTCGCACGACCTTAGAGTGATAGGGGGGATTGAGAAGGATGATGTTCAATTTTATATCAGGTTTTTCAGGAAACTCCATATGTATCTGAACCAGACTTTTTTTAATTTTATGACAGAATCTCCGTATTCCCGTTTGTATTCGTGGGTAGGGACCTCATCGACCTGGAAGCCCTTCTTCAGACATTTCATGGTCATTTCCTGTTCAATGGTGGTGATGTTCTCTTTCAAGCCCAGTTGACGTGCGACGTCTGTCTGGATGGCCCGGAATCCATTCTGGCTGTCCGTCAGGTGAACCTTCCATCTTTTGTTGATACCGATGAGAATGATATCGCTGCCGATCATCCGCAATAATTTTTCGACATCCCCGTGAAGTTCATCGCTCCCGCCCTTCCCCCGGGAGCCTACGACCAAGTCCGCTTTGCCGTCTTGTATGGGTTTGACCAGTTTAGGGATATCTTCAGGATCATGGGATCCGTCAGCGTCTATGAATACGATAATATCTCCTTTCGCTTCCTGAATCCCAACCCGGAGGCCGTCGCCCTTTCCCTTGCCATTGTCGAGAACAACCCTGACACCCAATTCTTCCGCGATTTTTCTTGTATTGTCTTTCGAATGTCCGTCAACGATGAGCAGCTCATCCGCATGCTTTTTGCAGCGGTTTATGATTTGTTCTATACTCCGCTCTTCGTCTTTGGTGGGGATAATCACAGTGACGGTCATTTGAATCCACAGAAATATACCATTGCGCTCCCTCTTTGTCAAAAAGTCTCTCCCCAAAATCTAAGGCAAATCTATGGAGGACAGACAGATAAAGGACTTGACGGAGAGTGGAGTCTTATTTATAAGTACTAATATGTCCACAAGACCTGGTGATAGCTCTCAAGCGAAAGTCATCCTTGCGCTCATTATCGTCTTAGCCATCGCGACGCGCGTAGCGGGAATCTCCTTTGGCCTGCCGCATCTCTACCATGTCGATGAAGCCCGCTTCGCCAAAATCTCTATCACCTATTTTACCGGGGACCTGAATCCTCATTTTTTTCATGTCCCATCACTACACACATATGCGGTGGCGGGCCTCTGGAGTGTGTACTATATCGGGGGGAAAATAACGGGAAAATTCACATCCGTTCCTCATTTTGTGAAGGCATTCGAAGAAGACGCCACGCCCCACGTGATCTTGGCACGGTTGTTGAGTGTTCTGTTGAGTGTGGGAACCATCCTCATTGTCTTCTATTTGGGGAAGAGGATGTATAATCCCCGGGTCGGGGTCCTGGCCTCTTTGTTCTTGGTGTTCTCCCCTGTTCACAACAAGATCTCTCACTATATGGTTCCCGATGTCCCCATGGTTTTTTTCCTGATGCTCTCGTTTTTGTGTATATGGTTCATTTACGTAAAAGGGGACACCAGGTTTTACATTTTGGCCGGGCTTTTTGCTGGATTAGCGACAGCCACGAAGTATGGCGGCCAGCTGCTCTTTCTGCCCCTGTTCCTTGCCCATCTTTTCTATGTCTTGGATAACAAACGGTCAATCAAGGAGATTTTTTTCAGCCACAAACTTTTGCTATCGGTGGCGTTTTTTTTAGGGGGATTCTTGGCCGGCTGCCCTTATTCTGTTCTCGATTTTGCAAAATTCTGGAATGATTTTAAATGGCAGTCACAGCATTTGTTGCAGGCAGGGCACTATGGTTCGTCCACAGCACAACCCGCATGGCTGTTCTATCTGCGGTATGGGATGGCAGAAAATATCGGCAAATTCTCCCAATATTTGGTTTATGGGGGAGTTCTTTTGGGCCTGGTACGCCGCAAGAGAAAAGACCTGATCTTGATCGTTTTTCCTTTCGTGCTCTTTTTGCTCGTCGGGAGCTGGAAGTCAATGGCTGCAAGGTATCTGCTTCCGTTAACGCCTTTCCTGGTCCTGATCGCTGCGGTTTTTCTGGATGCCATCTTGACCAAGATCTCAACTCTTTTAAGGAAGGGAAATTCCCAATTCCCGTTTCGAGTTCTGCAGAGTCGATATCTGAATTGGGTTGTGGTCGTTTTTATCCTCCTCCCCTCTGTCATCAAGGTCGTGAGGTTCGACTACCTCCTCACTCAAAAAGATACGCGAACTCTAGCTAAAGAATGGATAAACAGAAATCTCCCTAAGGGTTCAACTCTTGCTTTGGAAAGTTATGGGCCGCCATTATCACAAGATGATTACAGCTTGCTCCGCCGTCATACTCTGGGAAATATCCATTTGGATTGGCTGGCCCAGCGGAATGTTGAGTATGTGATTGTCAGCGATATCATGTATGCGAGATTCACGAGATTCCCGGACGAATTCCCCAAACAAGCCAGTTTTTACAGGTCTTTGGAGGAACAGACTCTCTTGATAAAGACGTTCCGTCCCAAATGGGACGAATATTTGATCGACCTTCACAATCCCACCATAAAAATTTATCGGCTGAGCCCGTATCCGAATTACGTTTTTCCCGGCAATTTTTCCCAGTACGCCCAGAGCATCACCCTCATCAAAAGCGATGGGGATGAAGAAAAATGGAAGATTCAGAGTGCGATCTCTTCCAGTGGTTTATTGGAAGGGAATGAAAAAATAAAAAACCCTTATGTGAGGATTGTCGATTCCAATGGAGAGGAGGTCGTCAAGTGGGTCGTTTATGAGGGAGACGTGGATCGTCTCAAGACATCATCATCCCTTGACAATGCCGATGTCCCTCTCTCTGATGGGGACCAGGTCTTTATCGGCTATGAGTTTGACTTGTTGCCTGACTCATCGGGGTTCGACTTGCGGTATCCTTTGACCAAAGAGCATCTTCTTGTCCAAAAGATAGGGGGAAGTTCCCTGGCAAAGCGGAAGGAATTGAATTTCAATTTTTTATACACATCCTTTCCCAACACACGAGGGGATGACTATTTCCAAAAGGTCACTCTATCGAAAGATTCTGCCGTCTGGACCCTTTCCAGCACTGTGTTCGGGGGAGAGCTCCGCATTGGTGATGATTACGTCCTTAATCCTTTCGTGAGGATCACAGATTCCGGGCGAGAAGAAGTAAAGACTATGACGCTTTTTGATGGCAGAGTCGGCTCCACCAATGCAAAAAAAAGGAGTTTTGCCGAACGATCGATCAGTCTGGGTGCTCTTCCAGAGAAATATAGAGTATTTGTGGGCTACGATTCTTATTATGACAATCAGTATCCCGGGGATGCTGGCGGACCAGAGCTTATTGAGATCGCAACGCCCCCCTCCACAGAAAATGAATAAGTGCTTTTTTCTGTGGATTATGCGTTGCGCTTCACCCCTCGGTCGAGGAGACGCGTTTATTCCTCGCTGACAGCTTCACTCGGTGCACTTTCGACGCCATCCGCATCGACAACAACGATGCGATAGGTGTAGCTTTCATCCAGGGGGAGACCTCTGTCTCTGTACAGATGGATGTCGGGTCCCACAGACGTGAGCAGCGCATACTCTGAATTTGTCTGTGAGGTTAATTTGCGGTAGATATCGTATCTGTCCACGGTTATGGCGTCATTCAAAGGATTCCCCGACCAAGAGAGCGTGTTGATCTTTTCCTGGTAGAACAGAAATCTGTTGAATTGGGTATTGAGGAGTGGATCGAGCGCAGGCCAGATCCAGTTTTCCGTCACAGCATTCGATGGATCTTCGCTTTCTTCCTCAAATTCAGAGTAAGATTTCAAGCGATACCAGTATTTGGTGTCGGTTGGCAGTCCTTTGTCTTTATAGCTGAGTGTCGTGTTTGGGACTGTTGCAATCATTGCATACTGATTGTCCCCCTGTCCATGTTCCTTACGATAGATCAGGTACTGAAATTCGGTGTGTCTTTCATTATCCGGATTCTCATCCCATGCCAAAGAGTTGATTTTTTTCCCGGTCTGATCATTGTAAGCCGTATTTAATCCAAGATTTAGGGGAGGATAGATGGGAAAATCATAGACACCCTCTCTTTCCTGGTAATAGACCTTCCAGTTGCCCTCGAGCTCCAGATAAACGAGGTGAATGCCCCCACCGCTGTCACAATAAATATCGGGTCTGGCAGATTTGGAGCCGGATTTAGAGACATTCTGGACGTCCAGCCATTTTGTCCCATCGTATTCCCTGAAAAATATATCCCAGTTTCCCGAAGTGTTGTCATGCCAGACGACATAGACTTTTCCCGTGACTCTGTCAACGGCGATCGACGGCCACTCAGAGGTCCCTGACGTTTGAGAGATGTTCTCGGCCTCCATCCAGACTCCGTTGATCCTTTTCCTGAAAAAGACCTCCCAATTTCCACCGGCTGTCTGCATCCAGCAAACATATACGTTTCCTTCGAGGTCGACCGCGATTTGCGGTTCTGCAAACTGGACGCCTGATGAGCCGGAAATATCGATCGGGGGCTTCCAACTGGAGTTCACTTTAGGAGTGGCGCTCTCCACAAAATAGACATTGGAGATCCCGCCTCTCCGATTCCCCCAGACCGCATACATATTGCCATTGACGTCCATGGCTGCTTCTGGTCCGTAATCTCTTCCTGAATCGTCTCCAATAGCTCCTGCTCCAATCCAATTCCCCTCTCCTTTTTCCTTGAAACGGACATATGTTCTCCAGTAGGACGCCTCTGGGGATGGGCGGTCGATGTCGTCCTGCCAGTGGACAAAGTAGTCATTAGTCCTCACATCCACCAGAGGAGTGGCAGACACGGAGCCCGCTTCTTGTGTTCTTGCAACGTTCTCATGCGGACCCCAATTTTTTCCCTTTCGACGGACGTAAACAACTTCGTAGTTTCCATCTGTCACTGCCGTGTAGACGACAAAAACATTCCCATAGACGTCGAGCGTGAGCTCTGGCCAGGGCCCTTCTTTGACTCTGACGAAAGATTTAGTGATATTCTCAGGGGTCGACCACGAATCGTCTTCATTAGAAGTGAAAAACACTCCCCGTTGCCCGCTCTCCTGATTCCAGATGATGTAGGCATATCCGGCATCGTCTGCCGTAACTTTCGGAAAAGCACAGTCCTGGCCTGTCCTGGATACATAAACGGCTTCTGACCAATCATCACCATTAGCAATTTTTTGAGTTTGATTCGTCTGGACTTCCTCATCTGCAGGACTTGCCAATCCAAGCAGAAGAAAAATAACAGCGGGAAGAATTAGCAGCTTAAGCGCGCTTCTTTTTTTCATATTCACTCCTCGTTTAATGACTGGATAAGGTCTTATTATACAATATAAGAAAATTAATTCAACGTTAACTCTCCTTGAGAAAATTATCCAAGCGCCGTGGGACTTAACACATTTTAAATGTAGGGACTTTTTACCAAACTACGAAAACATGGTTTTCTCCACCACACAATTGGAGCATGCAATAGCGCTATTGTATTCATGTCATCAAGGTTTGGAGGGATGCTACGTATTCAGGGGGGGGATTGACATGATTCTGGAGATTTTCTATAGTAAGATAATGTCAAAGAAAACTTTTTTTCTTCTCATATTCACAATCCTTGTCTGTTTGAGCCTTGTCGTCTACTTCACCCTCAGGAAGGAAGAAGAGCCTGCACCCAACTCTCCACGTGTTGTTCTAGTTGGTGTGGATGGAGCCGGCTGGAACCTTATAGATCCGCTCCTCGAGGAAGGTTTTTTGCCCAACATTAAACGCTTGAAGAATAAGGGAGGTTACGGCACCTTAAAAACGGAACGGCCGGTGAAATCTTCTGTTATTTGGACTTCAATCGCAACGGGAAAGTCGATGGTGAAACACGGTGTCGTGGACTGGACCTTCATCAATAAGAACAATATCGAGGTCCCCTTTCGTCAGAGCGAGAGAAGAGCGAAGGCCTTCTGGAATATTCTTGGGGATTTGGGCTGGAAAGTGGGTGTGATCAACTGGTTTATTACCTTCCCTCCCGAAGCTGTCAACGGATACATGGTGTCTGAAGAGTTCAGGCATTTCGGCCGGAGGGATTTTTCAAAGGTCTCCGTGACCTACCCAAAAGCGCTTTTGAGGAAGCTTGAATTTGCCCGGTTGGATAAGCAGGATTTCCCAAAGATCCTTGAAGAAGAGCGCCTGCCGAACTACCAGGAACGCTCATCTATCTACGAAGGCGAATCTAAACTTGTCGCAAACTACAACAATTTTATCCTCCAGGATAAGATCATCGAACTGGTGAGCTTTTATCTCTTCAAACGATTTCCTGTGGATTTATATGCCACTTATTTCCGCTTGGTCGATGTCGTCAGCCATTTCGCCTGCGCATACATCGCTCCTGAACTTCTGGCCAAGGGACTTGAGGAGGAAAAGAACGGCAAGGTGACGGCAGAGACTTTGGCAGAAATCGATAAGGATTTCAGCCGTGTGATGGAACCTGTCTATTCCTATTCTGATAGAATCTTGGGAGGATTTCTTGAACAGTTGAGCTCTCAAAGCACGGTGATCGTTGTTTCCGACCACAGCTTCGGGTTCAACAGAGGCGGGTACGGCCACACAAATCTACCCGAGATCCCTCACGGCATAATCCTGATCAAAGGCCCCAATATCAAGAAGGGTTACCACATCCGGGGGGCGCATATTTTTGATATCCTCCCCACGATCCTTTATATTTTTGACCTCCCGGTGGCCAAAGACATGGATGGGAAGGTTTTAACAGAAGTCTTTGAGAAGAAAATTCTGGAAGAACGACCTGTCCGGTATATCGAAAGTTACGAAGGGGAGACGCGCATAGAAAGAGGCCAAAAGGATAGGGAACTGGACAAGAAAACATTGGAAGAGCTCCGGGCCCTCGGATATATCAAATAGCGGCAGTTTTTATGAAAAATCCAGGTAAAGATGGATTATTCACGAGCTGATATCGCTACAAAGGCGAGGCAATGGCCCATGAAGATGTAGTGAACTACCTCGAATGGGCTACAACGAAGGCTTTGTAGTGAGATCGGCTCGCCCAAAGGGTAAAAGATGCTGACAATAAGATATTGGATTTCTTTTTTACGAAAGTTTGTTATTAAGATTTGTCAGCATCTTTTATGAAAAATCCAGCTATCGGATATAGCCGAGGGCCCTCATAGTCTCCTCCAACTCCTTATTCAACCCTTTTCGTTTTTTCACCTTCTCTTTTGCGCTGGATTCGTAGATGGCAGATATTTTATCGATGAGATCCCTGACGATATCCTCATTCTGCGGGGCGATGTTGTTTCTCTCGAGGGGATCGTTCTTGATATCATAGAGCTCCACGAGGGCAATGGGAGGGGGCACTGGCAGATAAGTCTCTGGAGGTTGGCCAAAATCATTGTTCAGCATCAATTTGTATCCGTTCCGGATTAGGGTGATTTTCACGGGCAGTGTGAACGTGTTTTCTGGAGAGTCTAAATCCGCAAGGGCTATCTGCTCCGGTTGTGATTCGCCTCTGAGATAAGGGATGAGGCTTATGCCGTCTAGACTATACGGAGAATAATCGATGCCCAGTTGCTCGAGTATTGTGGGCATGATATCCACGATCCTTACGGTGTCACCGATTTGTTGGTCTCTATATTCGGAGTGGGGGAATTTGATGATCAATGGGATTTGTATGAGTTCTTCATACAGGGTGTGGCCATGATACCAGGCGCCATGGTCGAAAAATTCTTCACCATGGTCTGAGGTGAGGATGATCATTGTATTCTGGTAAAGACCGAGTTTTTTCAGTTCTTCGATCAATGGCCGGATCAACACTTCGTCTGTATAGTGGATCTCACCGTCATAAAGAGCAATAACGTTTTCTTGCTCTAGAGACGATAAGCTTCTGAAAGGGATATGGTTTTTCCGCTTGTTTCCGAAAAGGATTTTTTCCATATCTCCCTCTTTCCATGGCATGGACTTGCCGTCGAAAAAGGCGGAATTATAGGGAGAGGGACAGGTATAAGGATCATGCGTTTGATAGGTGTGAAGGAAGAGAAAGAACCGTTTGTCTTTATTTTTGCTCACCCATTGGTTGAAATGGCGAAACAGGGTCTCCGCCGAGCGCGGGTGATGTTGGGAACGCTTGAATTCCCGGTAATCATCAAACCCCTTGGAAAACCCAAACCTGTGGCTGACTAACGCACCTCCTGTTATGGCGTGTGTGAGATAGCCGTTTTTTCTGAGCAGATCGGCAAGGGTCGCGATGGAAATATCAAGGTGAGGATTCGCTTTATCCACTCCGTGATTTCGGTTGTCCAGACCCGTCAGCAGCGACATGTGGGAAGGGAGTGTCCAGGATGTGCTGCTGTAGGCATTCCTGAACAGGGCTCCATCCGCGGCCAGGCTGTCTATGTGTAAACTTGTTTCTCTCCCATATCCGTAACATTTCAGATGGTCAGACCTCAGGGTGTCTAGAGAGATCAGGATGACATTGGGTGGAAACGTTGGTTGGGTGTGAGGCACTCGGGAACGATAGATCACAGGGTTTTCCCAGTAAGCAAACTCTACATCTTCGGGAATGGTCTCTTCAGCGGCTCTTTTCTTCGGGGATGAAGAGGCAAACGTTGTGATGAATTTAATCCGAACCTCTGTGTTTGCATAAGGGGAAAGATCGATTCTTTCCTTGGCCACATCTCCGTAGAATTTCCTTGTATGCGGAAGCACGGTTTTTGAAAATAGGACCTCCTCTTTTCCCTTTTTCTCTAATACGACCTGAAGATTCACCTCTCTCCCCAGTTCCTTCCTGTATGCGCTGTAGATCCCAAACCCGAATTCTAAATATGAGGATGGCTGGATCTTCAATTCAAACTGGAAAAGAGAGGAGGGGGGAGCGAGAAGCACATTCTGAGTATCTTCCAGGACCCGTCTGGATAAATTATGAGAGTAGCCGAGAGTGACCAATTTTTTCTTTAAATTGTGCGGATTGGACTCGATGGGCATGTCGTGTGTCACTGCCTCGTGCTTTATTCTCGAAAGAAGAAGAACAGCATCCTTGGTTGACTCTTTGACAAGAATATCTGTGATGTGAAGGCGATCTCTTTCAGGTTGGGAAGACCCGTCAGAGATTGCCAGCTCGTGTCTCCCTTTTTTGTCCTTAACTTCGAAGGCGTACGCGTTTTGGCAGTCCGAAGTTACGTTTTCTGTAAAGATCTTTTCCCCGTCGAGAAACACACTGACCGTGGAGTTTATGGCTGGGGAATGACCTACGATTTCCACTGTGTATTTTCTGTTGGAGTCGATCTGAATTTCGTATGCATGACTTTGAGAATCCGGGATTTTCCCCCCGATTCTGGTTATACGTTCAACAGGTTCCGCATAGTAATCTGCGGTAAAACCGTCTGATACAGGATGTGGCAGCCCATCCGGGATCGAGAGAAGGACAAGATCTCTCAAAGACTTGATCGAGATATTATCGATAAGAACGGCCTGTCCGGTCTGACTCGAGCTGTTTTCTCCGCGTTCGACTTGCAAGGAGATGCTATTCCAGCCTAATCGGGCCTGCCCGGTCAGGGTGTAGCGTTTATACGGCCCGACGATTATCGTGCCGATGGGCTGGCCGTCCAGCTCAACGCGCATGCGGGGATTCTGAGCCTCAGGATCCCGGCTCTCTGCCCATATCTGCATGAGGAAGTCTCCCGCGGGAAGGAGGATCTGTCGGCTCAATTTTGTCTCTGCGTCGAGTGTGAACAAGTCGGCCTGATTTGAATCCTGTGCAGCAAAATTCTCCAATTCGTATTCTCCCTTACGGAGGTCCCAGCTCAGTACATCTGGATCAGCGAATTCTTCAAAGGGAATGTCCTGTCCTCCAGACGTCATGCGCAAAATGCCTTTGGGCTTCTCTGTGTCCCAAAAGAGAACAGGCCTCTGTGTGCTCAAGGTTTGGAACGTTTGTCCCTCTAGCTCTAACGGTACGAGATCTCTGACAGACCATTTTTGCCGGACTTTTTGGAGGTGTTTTTCCAAACCCAAATAAGGAGAAGCCACGATGTGTTCTTTATCTAAACGGTCAACGAACCGATAGAGGTCCCAGTCTTTATCCCGTTTGCCGGAGCATGTAGCGAATAGGAGTGATATGATGAGGAAGAAGAAAATTCGGGCCGATATTCTCATTTGAGCACAGTCCTAAGTCTCTCTCGTATTCTAGACCAACATATGCCAAACATCAATCTACCCTTGATGAGGATTTGACAAACAGCTACAATAGAAAAACTTCTCCGGTTCTGCCAGTTCAAAATAGACCAGAGAGGAAGGGCCTGATGAGAGCAAAATTATGTGCTGCGATTCTTGTGTTGGCTGCTGTATTTCTGTACTGCTCCAAAGAGGCGGAATCCCTGAACGAGTCTGCATCTATCGACACCGGAGTGTTAAAACCGAAATATCCCATTCAAGGGAGAATCTTGTTCCAATCGGACATGGATGGTGATAGAGAGATCTATTTGATGACTAAAGATGGTGTCATAAAACTGACGGATAATGACTGGGATGACGAATTCCCCAAATGGTCTCCGGATGGGAAAAAGATCGCCTATTCGGCCAATCCAAAAGGCAACTATGATATTTTTACTATGGACGCGGACGGTTCGAACATCACTCAGGTGACAACATCGCCAAAAGCCGAAGTCGAGCACGCCTGGTTTCCTGATGGAAAAAAAATTGCCTTCACCATAGAAGAACGTAAGAGACTCAGGAAGAGGTTCTCGCTCTGGATGATCAATCTGGAAACAAAGAAGATCAGCCGGATACTCGATGAGTTTAAGGGATCGAGCGCGCTCCCCAATTTTTCGCCGACCGATCCATTGGTCGCTTTTACGGGAAAGAAAACGATGGGATGGGATGTCTACATGTACGAGAGGCAGACAAAAGAGGTCAGAGCGCTCACCGAGGGCGGAAAAGCTTGCCGCCCCCATTTTTCAAGGGATGGGCAAAGGATCGCGTACGTCTCCGGGAAAGCCGATGGAAACGGAGACATCTGGCTGATGAATCCTGACGGAACGGGGAAGATGCGGTTGACCGAAAGGGATGAAACCGCGGATTACTTCCCCTCCTGGTCTCCGGATGAGGAGTATATCGTCTTCAGTTCCTCTCTAGAACACCGGATTGACAGAGGAAACTGGTCGCTGTTTCTTGTCCATGTGAAAACGAAGGCAATTATTCCTCTTCTTGACAGCCCCGGCCGGGACGTCTTTCCTGACTGGTACTAGGTCGACCTCTATCCAAAAAAACCAAAGTCCAAATCAAGAAGAATCCAGAGAAGGCGCCTGTTTCTTTGAGACCAAGATACAGAAGACCGGGAAGTCAGGGCATTTTACGTAGCAGGAATTTCCACAGATACTCTTTGGGGACACCAAGGAATTTTTCTCTCCACACGCGATCGCACTCCCGGCACGTGTCGAATTCTTCGATGTTCCTTTTAAGGTGCTGCTGTCTCAAGTGAACCATCTTATCGTTATTCCAGATCTCAGCCAAGGACGTGTCTTTGACATTCCCGAGAATGTAGTAACCGAAAAAATCCTGACTGCAGGGGAGGACCGACCCATCCCAAAAAATGACCAGCGCATTCCAGAGAAAGGTGCACGGAGAAAATGTCTTTCGTTTATGTTTTGTCTCCACCTCGCCGGCCCAGTTGTGGAATTCCTTGACAACGAGCTTATCCAGGGGCAATCCTTTAAATTTATCGCGGAAGGCCTTCTGTTTGGCTGAATCGGACTTGATCCGTGAATTTGGGAAATTGATGAGTTCCAGGATCGTGTACGGCTTTTTGCTCTTAAGCTCTCTTTTGACCCCGAGGAATCTCTGGATGTTTTTCACTGTCTGATCGAAATCGCCGTTGACACGGATGCTTTCATAGGTCTCTTTGTCATAGCCATCGAAGGAAAAAGACAACTGGTCGATGCCTGACTCGATCATTTGGCGGGATTTATCTTCGTCGAGGAGAGTTCCGTTTGTGTGCAGTTTGGTGCGGACACGACTCTTATAGGCATATTTCGCCATCTCGAAGAACTCCGGATGGAGGAGAGATTCCCCTCTGTGGAGAAGGTGTACATCATAGACCCAAGCAGCGGCTTCATCGATGATCTTTCGGAACAGCCCCATGTCCATAAATCCCTTGTCCTCTTTTTTCAGGTCCTTGTTGGGACACATGACACATCGGAGATTGCAGATGCTCGTCGGTTCGATCCAGAGGCGGATGGGTTTATAGTTCAGCGTTGTCTTTTTTCTCTTGTAACTCAAAAAAATTTGGAGCAATCGGCGGTAGTACCCTAGTTTTTCCATAGTCGATCAGACTTCTATTATCCCATGTTTTTCAAGGAAATTGAACAGCTGAGCGAACTGTTCTGGTGCGATGTGTTCCGGCCGGACTTTTTTGTCGAAAGCTAATTCACTAAACGCATTTTTCAGAAGGGAGTCGCTAACATCCACCATGAGAAGATTGTTGAATAGAGTTTTTCTGCGGTGACGGAATGCGGATTTCAGGAACAGCCGGAATTCGGCCTCATCCGACAATTCAAAAAGAGGCTTTTTCCGCTTCTTGAGTTGGATGAGTGCCGACCGGACTTTGGGGGGTGGTGAAAAAGACCCCGGTTCCACCACAAAACAGAGTCGGACATCAAAATCTCTCTGGAAAAGGATGGAGATGGGAGCATATTTTTTTGACCCTGGCCCCGCACAGATACGATCGGCCACTTCTTTTTGGAGCAGGAAGGTACATTCTTCAAAAAGGGCTTTTTCCTCAAGGACCTTAAAAAGGACCGGGGAAGAAATAGAATATGGTAGATTCCCCACGAGCTTGATTGTTTGGTTGGCGTGCAGCTCTTCAGCCACGAGTTCTTGAAAGTGGATCCTCAGGACATCTGCGTTTACTAAAACCACATTGGAAGGCAAATTTTTTTGGAGCACAGGAAGCAGGGTTCGGTCTTTTTCGATCGCATAAACTCTTCCTGCCTTTTCGGCCAGCGGAAATGTCAGCGCCCCCTTTCCTGCGCCGATCTCGATACAAACATCGTCTTTGACTGGGGCGATCTGTCGGACAATCTTTGTCAACACATGCGGATCATGGAGAAAATGTTGCCCGAGAGCCTTCTTCTTTGTTCTTTTCATCGGAGCTGAATCAATAAAAACACATCATATCCTAATTCTGACACGATGTTTATCCTTTTATCCTGGTGCTTTGGAGTAAACGCCCGCGACTGTGTTGCCTGATCTTCTTTTTTGGGTAGAAAAATGGCCTCATGCAGAGTGTCTGATGTTGTCTTTCGTGTAGCGTTTTTTGAACAGCAGGGCCATGAGGAGAGTGTCGAGCAGGATCAGAAAATTCAGTTTGGTTTTTCCCCGTGTCCGGTCGATAAACTCGATGGGTATTTCCTTTATCGTGAAGTATAGGAGGTGGGCCTTGTACAGGATCTCGAGAACGATGGATGGATTGACCGATATGAGGTCATCCAGGTCGATCTCTTCGAGGACCTTGCGTTTAAAACATCTGAAGCCTGATGAGACATCACGCACGGGGAGGCGGAATTTATGCCGGATAAAAGCGCGCACAAAATATGTGATGATCCTTCTCACTACATTCCTGTCCTGATCTTTTCCGCCTTTGACAAACCGCGAGCCGATAACAAGGTCATAATCCTTGCAAGCTTCGAGGAGTGCGGGGATGTGTTTGGGCTGATGGGAGAAATCCCCATCCATTTCAACGACATAGTCAGGTGAGAGCTTGAGCGCCTCTTTGAATCCGTCGATCCCTCCGGCCCCCCGTCCTCTGCGCTTTTTACGGATGAGGGCATGGACCCTATCATTAGACTCTGCCATTTTTTGGACGGCCTCGCCCGTGCCATCGGGGGAGTTGTCATCGGCAACGACCACAGACAAATCCATTTCCACATCAAGTGCTAATATTTCTTTGATCAGGTCTTCGATGTTCTCCCGCTCGTTATAGGTGGGGATCATAACGATGGCTTTTTGTTTTTGTGAATCTTCCATCGGACGGTCAGACCAATTTTTGGATCTCCTTGAAAACCTGCTCGGGAGTGATCTCCTCCATACACTTCATGTCATCGCACGTCTGTTTGTAACAGGGGGAGCAGTCCACCCCCGCATATAGCTTGATTCCTCTGTCGTAGAGGTCGATCTCCTGGGGACAGGTTGAACCAAAGAGGGCGATAACCTTTTTTCCCTGAGCGATGGCCAGGTGCATTCCCAGTGTGTCTGAAGTAACGACGATGTCCATGAGGGAGAGAAAACCGGCAAATTCGAGGAGGGAATTGTCATTCCCCGTGTTATACACCTTGTGTTTCGCGTTTTTTTCTATGGATCGGTTTAATTCAGTTTCTCTCTTCCCACCCAACAGAAATATGGTAGCTTCGATGTTTTTGCTCAGATAATCGATCAGTTTCAGGTAATTTGCGGCCGGCCACTGTTTGGTTTCGAATTTAACTCCTGCACCCGTGTTCAGTCCGATAGCCGGAGAATCTTCAGGGATGTTGTGCTTTTTAAAAAAATCCCCGGCTCTTTTCTTATTGTGCTCGCTGATCTCAAAAACATAGGGGCCTCTCTTGTACTCGACCTCTGCGGTTTTGGCAACGATCTCCTGATAGGTCATGGTGTTCTGTTTGAACTTCAGGTTATCATCTATGCCCAATTGATAGGCATATTCTGCTTCTGTATTAAACGGAATAAGGTTCCCCAGGTTGTTCATGCCGAATCCGAATTTTTGAGTGCTCTTGACTAGAGTGGCAACAGAGATGGACGGAGGCTCTTTGTCGAGGGAGATCAAGACATCAAACTCCTCGACGGCAAGGGGAACCAGATTTTCCAGCTTGTAGGGAAGGGTCCTATCGATAAGCGGATTATTTTCCAGAAGCTCCACACTTTCTTCATCCACCAGCCAGGAGATGTGGCTTTCCGGATATTTCCTCTTTACGCCATGGAGGATGGCTGTCGTCCTGAGGACATCCCCCTGCGCCCGGCATTTGATGATCAAGATTTTTTTGGGGAAAGGCTTGTAATAGGAGCATCCGTCACAAATAATTTTGAATTTACAGGGTTTGTCTCCCTTATAATACAAACAGTCAGCTTTGATCAATTCACTTATCCTTGGGGTTTTGTTTGATTCCTATTTATGCCACAAATCCCTCATAAAAACAACACTCCCTCTTTATCTCGATCTGAGGATTGTGTTTGACAGCTCGACTCTTGGATTTCCTCCTGAGCATTCTTCCAGAGTTCGAAGGGATATCCTCACAGTCCCATTTTACTGCGCAGGTTTTCGAAACGCGGATCGTCATGGAGTCCCTTCAACCACCAGTGGGTAACGAGGACTTCCATATACGTGTGATGGTTTTCATAAGCTTCAAAAAGAAATTGGAAGGCTTTGTCTTTGTCGCCGAGTGCCGCGTAAACGCATGCTGTTTCGAAAGAAGAATCGATATGATCCCGGGACATGAGGGCTCTCATCTCTTCCATATTTTTAAGTGCTTCCTCCGTGCGACCGGAGAGAGCCAAAACACACGTATAGTCACGGAGAAACTCCCAACTTTTTTGCCTCTCGGATAAATTTTTTATCTTGTCCAACTGGGAGAGGGCTTTGGAAGAATTCCCTTTGATGGCATAACCCATGGCAACCAGGAGATAGTTCTCGGCCTTATTTGCTGCTTCAATCGCATCATCATAATGGCCAGCCAAAAGGCAATAGGTGGGAAATCTTTCTGAAGCCCATTGACTCAATGATGAAGGCTCTTCCATTAAATGCCTTGTTATTGTAAGGGTCTCCTCGTACTTTCCTGTGACATATGCCAGAAATTCAGTGTATGCAGCCAGAGTAAATGGATTTCCGGGCTCGAGCTCGAGAGCCCGTCTGAGCTCCCTATCGGCACCGACAAAATCCCATTCGAAAGAAGATTTGATATTGGAGTATTGAGTATGGGCTTCGGCAAGATTGTCATCTAACTCGACGGCTTTAAGAACTGCTTCCTTTGCCTTTTGATAGACTTCCTGACAGGGCGTGATGTGATTGATACAAAGTTGCCAGTAGATGTTCGCTATCCAAGCATGAGCAAGAGCCAGAGTAGGATCGATTGAGACCGCTTGTTGAAAGTAATCGAGGGATTTCAAGTAATAGTCTTTTAAGCTCGGGTAAGAATTAGCCAGGAAGTACAGGTTGTTGATACCTTGCATGACGAGGTCATAAGCTTCGGGAATGACCCTTTGGTCTGTAATCAATCGCATCTTCTCTTCCTGCTTGATGGCCACCTTTATGCCATCCACAATAGCCTGAGAGAGTTCACTCTGCAAGATTAGAATCTCTGAATAATCCTTCTCCAGGGTCTCAGACCAAATAATCCTGTTTCGGCTAGGATCGATGAGGCTGGCTGTCAAACGAACTCGATCACCGGCTCTAAGAACCGAGGCTTCAACTAAAGCTTCGACGTTGAATTCTTTAGCTTTTTCTTTCAAGGATTTCGTCGAGTTTTTATATGGCATCACTGCATCCCGGGGAGCTACTGTTAATGCGCCAACTTTGTACAGTTCGCTGATCAAAAAAGTTGTCAGAGAATCTGCAAAATAGTCCTGACTCGGATCGCCTGAATCATTAACTAATGGCAGAATGGCGATGGAGTCCAGGACCTCTTCCCCGTTGGGAAGAAATGTCCATATCCCGAATATGATAAGAACAATCAAGACGGCAATCCCTGCGAAAAAAATGGGCTTCTTAATCCCGAGAGTCTTGCCCCTCAAGAGGCCAGATTTTGCCATCAGGGGCTTGAGCCCTGCTGCCAGGGCCTCAAGGTCTTTGAGGAATTCTTCCATGCTCTGGTAGCGGTCAGCCGGGTTTTTTGCGAGTGCTTTCTCTACGACACGCTCAACCTCCACTGTAACCTTCGGCACGAGCGTCCTCAATGCCGCTGGGGCTTTGTGCACAATCGCATACAGGAGAGTCCCCTCCTGCTCTCCGCTGAAGGGAAGCTGGCCAGCGAGCATCTCGTAGAGCACCACTCCCAGGGAACAGATGTCAGTTCTCAAATCGACCGATTTTCCTTCCGCCTGCTCGGGCGACATATAAGCCACTGTGCCCATCACCGTCGATGTTTTCGTGAGGTGAACTCCCCAGGAGAGCTTGGCCAGCCCAAAATCCATGATCTTAACCTGGCCTTCTTCTGTGACCATGATGTTGGTGCTTTTGATGTCCCTGTGGATGATCCCCTTCTTATGAGCCGCTTCCAATCCCTTCGCGGCTTGGATGGAAATATCCAAGGCCTCACCTAAATCCAGTGGCCCTTCCTTTATCCTCTCGCTTATGCTTTGGCCTTCGATATACTCCATCGCAATGAATGATTTCCCTTCCTCTTCATCGATCTCGTGGATCGTGCAGATATGGGGATGCGCTAAAGCTGCGGCAGCCTGTGCCTCCCGGACAAATCTCTCCTTGGCTTCCGGGTCTCTTGTCAATTCTGGAGGCATGAATTTGAGAGCGACCGCACGCTTGAGCCGTCTGTCCTCGGCCCTGTAAACAATGCCCATCCCCCCTTCGCCCAGCTTCCCTGTAATCCGGTATTTTCCGGCTATTAACCGCCCTTCTTCCACAGGAGACACAATAGTTTTTGTCTGAGGCATCGGGACACCACCTGAAGATTTCAGAGGTGTGGCGCATTTGCCGCAGTAGACCGTGTCATCAGGATTCTCGAATTGGCATTTGGAACACCGGGTGGACATTGTTTCCCTGCGTTTGCTGAGAATAGGATAGCCATTTGTGGGGATAGAGTCAAATGGATTAACAGATCTAAAATCCGTTTCTTTAATGGCCCGCTAAGTATTTTTTTCTAGTGTAGGGTCCGTTCCCCGAACGGACCATTTGGGAAACGATCCCTACATTCTATTTCATCCCGAGGGGATCGTTTGGAAGTTCAGGGAACGGACCAAATTTGAAAAATTGGCAAGGGGCCGGTTTTATTTCTTTAGTGAGGCTAACCTCTGCTTTGCATCCTCAATACTGGCTGTGCCCAGGTCCGCATCCTTCCACAGCTTGAGAAATTTTTCGTAATTCTTTATGGCGTCGGTCGTCTGGCCGTTTTTTTCATACAGTCGACCCAGATCGTAATAGACCTTGGGCGGAGTGAGGCGAAAGTCCTTGTCGGCCGGGTCGAAGCGGATGAGACGTTCGAGGACCTGGATCGCTTTAACGACATTATTATTCATCTCAAGGGCATGAGCGAGGTCGATTTCGGGCGGTGAAATCGAATGTCCGCTGAGGATAGCGTTTTTACTGAAATCCTCAAATTTAAAAAGAAGGGGGAACCCGTCGAGCAAGGAAATAGCCTCGTCCCAAGAGCCTTCGGCAATCAGGATTCTGGCCCTGAGGAGTCGTTGGTGCATACGGACAAATTCTTTGTCAAAAGGGGTTTTGATTTCCGGAAGAAGCTTTTCCATTTGCATTAACCTCACCCGGGCAGCTCCTAAATTGCCCCTCTGACATTCTGAAGAACCATGGTCAAATTCCACTAATGGCTTAAAGAAATCGACCTGTTCCGGGGGCAAAAAGCTGAGCGTCTGCTCGAGTTCATGCCCATGGCGCTTGAAATCTCCTCGAGCGAGATAGATCCAGCTTTTTATCTGGAAGGACCAGAACTTTGAGAGATCATACGAATAATACCCTTGAAGCTGATCCCGATTTTTTTCGACAAAGATCTGCATTTTCTCCAATGTATTGAGAGCGTTTTGACTGGCTCCGGTCCAATACATATAGAAAGCTTCCAGGAGGAAAGCATCGGTTTTATCTGCAGGCACATCGGTCCTGGCGGAGAGTTCCTCCACCCACCGGATGGCTTCGCTGTAATCCTCCTTGAGGGCATAGGTATAACTGCATTGATTGAGGGTAGAGAAAAACCCCGGTTCAACGACCAGGGCTTTCTTGAATTGCTCGATGGCCAGGTCGAACTGTCCCATAGAGACGTATATGTATCCGAGCGTATCCAAGGGATTGGCCTCGTTGGGAACCGCAGAGACATACCGTTGGGCGTAGTCCAGGGCTCTCTCATAATCGCCCTTGATTCTGTAAATCACCGTCATCATATTCAGTGCAGGTCCATGAGCAGGATCTAATTCTATAACTGCCTGAAACTCTCGGAGGGACTCCTCATAAAGGTGCTGCGAATAGTATCTAGATCCGAGCGCGGAATGGGCTTCTTTTTCTTTGGGATATTTTGCGACGATCTGCCTGAGGATCTGAATCCCCTTATCCTGGTTGTTCTCGGCGTAAATGGCATGATAGGCCAGGATATAGAGTTTCTCTCTAGGATTGACCCTATCGATGAGTGTGAGGGCTTTTTCGATGGATTTCTTCCCATCCTCATTGAGTCCGAGCTGCCTAGATGATCTTGCAAGCCAAAGATATGCCGAAGCAAATTCTGGATCGATCTCCAGTGCGTCGAGGAAATTCTGGTGGGCCCTGGAAGGGTGGTAATTTTGGAAGTCCTCAACTCCTGCCAGGTAAAACCTGTAGGCTTTCAGTGAGTTCGTGGACACATTGGACACCAGCGAAGAGATGCCTGTTTTCTGGCCGCCGATGCCCAGACTCTCTGTGATATGTTCGACCAGCTCATCGATCTGGGTCTTAAGGATGCTGTCGTCCCCTTCGCCCTGGACCGTCGCGCTGGCCAGAGACTTTTTTGTCTTGACGTCCAGGACCTTGATGTTTATGGCGAAGATATTCCCGGCCTTGGTAATGCTGCCGACGACAAGAGCGTTCACTCCCTCGCGCCGGCAGGCCTCAATTCCGGCATCTGCGTCTATCGGCGCATTCGGATCTTTATCCATCTGTTTCAGAAGATCCTGGAGACGCTCCCAAGTCGCAACGTAGGAAAAGCCCATCCCTTCGAATTTTGTGATCAAAAGATTGGGAACGGCCTTTATCAAGCTGTCATACTGCGGGTCTCCAGTCAGGTTCGAGAAGGAGATAACGGCAATGGAGTTTTCCACCGGCACGGGGAGAGGCGATTCTTTACGAAAGAGGGACTGCCTGAGGAAAAAAAGGCCCGCCGCAATTAAAAGTAAGCTTACGCCCGGAATGATAAGCTTTTTGGGAAAGAATTTGATTGTGACTTCTTTGGGGAGGGTTGTTTTGCGCTTGGGGATAAGACGCTCGGCTGTCGGGATGCCTCCTCCGATACGGGTGAGATCGACAAGGAGCTCTTCGGCTGTTTGGTATCTCTTCTCCCGGGCTT
>CAZIMJ010000019.1:0-2870 GCA_964540205.1 uncultured Eubacteriales bacterium
CGATTCCATCCCAGATGTGCGGAAAGGTTGGAGGTGTGCAGCCACGAAATACCAGAGCCGATAAAAAAATCAGGAAGGATTATCCGATGTTTCCTCTATCGCTGAAAGCTGAAAATATTTCGAAGGCCTATGGGAACGGGAGGTCTTCTAAAAAGAGAAGAAATGTCTTCGAAGACATTTCGTTCGAAGTGCAGAAAGGAGAAACCCTGGGGATCATGGGCGAATCAGGAACGGGAAAGACAACCTTGGGAAAGATTGTAGCTGGGATCGAAAAACCGACAGGGGGCGAGATCTTCTTTGCAGGAAAGAGTATAGAGGAGCTGGGTAAAGTCGAGTATGCCCGATTTCGAAAGAAAGTCCAGATCGTCTTCCAGAATCCGGAGGGATCTCTCAATCCAAAAAAGACAGTGGAGAAAAGCTTCCAACAAGTTCTGGAATTAATAGGAATCCCCACGGAAAAGAGAGGCGAGATTTTGATAGACATGCTCCAGACAGTCGGTCTGTCTGAGGATTTTCTTTGCCGATATCCCCACCAACTCTCTGGAGGGCAGAACCAGAAGGTGGCGCTGGGACGGGTGCTGCTTCTGGAGCCGGATTTTATCATCCTCGATGAGCCGACATCAGCCCTGGACATTTCGGTGCAGGCACAGATTCTTCATCTGCTGAAAGAATGGCAAACTCAGAAAGAGATCAGCTATATTCTGATATCGCACGAACGAGAGATCATAAGCTTCATGGCGGACAGAATAGCAGTTCTGAAAGAGGGGCGACTTGTCTTTACATCATAAACAGACTCGTCGAGCCGTTCGATCCTGACTCGCTCGATGCCTTGTGGCGTAAAATCAAAGTGAAACGTGAATTAAAAGGACTGGACGAGCGGATGCAGTGAATAAATGGGGAGGGATGATTCTATATCCAAAAGCAGGGCGTCGAGGACACAGCATGCATTGGGAAAGTTGTGTGGGATTCCCTAAAAATGTTGGCGTGGGTTATCAATAGAATCATCCCCTTCAAACCTCGGCCTTTAAGCCGAAGCCGTCTTCGGCAATTAAAAGACGTTTTAAAACATATATAAATGAATAGAGAGATGTCAAGCGACAATTAAATTTTGGCGAGTTTACAATGTTCAGTTAAAAAAAATTTTAGTGTCCTTGGACTACCTTCGATAAAGGTAGATGCTGTGCTCTTTGCCGTCTTCGGCTTTGAGAGAGACATAGCCTACAAGTTTATTCTCCCAGCGCTCGATGGCGTAGTTATGTGTGAGGACATATGTGCCAAGCTTGAGCTGTCTCTCCAGGTGGGGACGCATCAGTTCGTTGGACTCTATGAGGAGATACATCGTGACGACTGTGGCCTCTGATATATTCGCTCTTGTGGCATCCTCCATGTGAAACTCTACAAGATCATTTACGCCGGCTTCCCTGGCATTCGCCGTGGATTTCCGGATCAATTGAGGATCAAGCTCAAGGCCCACGCCGCGAACTCCGTACTTTTTTGCTGCGGATATTACAATCCTCCCATCGCCGCTGCCGATATCATAGAGTATGTCGTCTTTATCCAGCTTAGCCATTTCAAGCATCTTCTCCACAACAGATATGGGCGTTTCTAAATAGGGCGCAAGGTCTACAACATCAGTCCTCCCATGAGAGCCCTTAAAGAGGTCTAATTTGTTGTTTTCATCGTAACGGAATGAGTTTGCAGAACCTGGCTCGATACGATACTCGATCTCCTCGTCACCGCGCATGAATGTGATGTCGAGGGCCACATTCCCTGAGTAGCGGTGGATCTCACCTCTGGCCAGGCTCCTTTCCCCGGATTCACCGTATGATCTTGCCTCATTGAAGGTGTAATGGACGGTTTCTTTTGTGACATTACGGATCGCGATCTCTTTTTTTTCTTGAAAGATTGTCGGGATCGAATTTTGAATTGATGGTTCTAGGTTGCGTTTGAACAACCCATGGGAAATCTCTGGGGAACTAAATAAAAAGAAGATGGTCAAGACATAAAAAACGATCAACATTCCAAGAGGATTTTTCTGAAGAATGGTTACTTTTTTCACAATCCCATTTATTTTTTTATTTTGATGTACAGATGTCTTCCACCGCTTTTGGCAGGGGCAAGATTTTTTTAGCATTATAGTCGAAACACACCATTCCTGTTTCGGCTAATGCAATCTTTTTTGCATCGCTCGATCGAGTCAATCTATAAAAAAGGCGAAATCCACTTTTTGAGGGCTCGCCGGCGGCAACCTCGATGTTGAGTTCATCGCCTGCATAAGCTTCGCCCTGATAGACGATGGCAGCATCTCCCATTGTGAGGGACACTCCCCCGCAATCGAGCTCAGAAAGACCATGGATGGCGAGAAAGGCCACACGGGCTTCATGGACGAGTGACAGCAGACTGTTATTTCCCAGGTGCCCCCCATAATTCAGGTCGGTCACGCGGACAACGATTTTTGTGCTGAACGGATATTGATCCAATTGTTTTAATCGAACTCGTGGCATGGTGTTATTACCTCTTAAAAATTATGCGCAATGATTAATCGTATGGCTATTATATTATTCCTTTTGCCAAATTATCCAGCAAAGCAAGTTTCTGTTCTGGATCACTAGGGATTTTGGAGCAAAGGATGGCAGATCCGTCTTTAATGGTTATGGCCTGAGAGGTCAAATCGACAAACGGTTCGATCGTATGGGAAACGAGGACAACGACGGCTCCGGCATCGACATGACGTTTGATCCAGAAGAGAATGTCGTCCTTTATCTTTCTGTCCATTCCCTCTAGAGGCTCGTCCAGGAGGATATAACGGGGTGTGCCGATGAGGGCGGCTGCGAAAACGGCGCGGCGTCGCTGTCCGAGGGAGAGTTCGC
>CAZIMJ010000020.1:0-40822 GCA_964540205.1 uncultured Eubacteriales bacterium
ATGTACTCAGGACTATCAGTCAGTAGTTCTCTAAGCAGAAGAGGGTGAACACCACTCTCAGATAGATTATAATCCACCTCCTTTTCATTCTGTGATGCCATCACTTCATGTTCAAAGGGTTGAAATTCATTCATTTTATAAAGTCTCCTTAAATAAGACTATCACACCTAAAACGACGAGATCATTTTTGCGCTTGCACTGGCCTTGTGTAGACTATCTCACCTCCGATAACTGTCATTTCTGGTTCGATCTTCCAGATATCCTCAGCCGGGATGGTCATCAAGTCAACAGGAATGACCACAAAATCAGAAAGCTTCCCTACCTCGATAGATCCCAAGATGTCTTCCGCAAACATAACGTAGGCACCACCCATGGTTGCAGCCCGTAAAGCTTCTTCTCTTGTCATGGCCTGTTCTGGGAACCAGCCACCCGGAGGATTATTATCCCGGTCCTGTCTGGTTACCGCAGCGTGCAAGGTGTAAAATGGGTTGTATGGAGATACAGAATAATCTGTCCCCGTTGCAACCACAACACCAAGATCCAATAAATCTCTCCAAATATATGCGTACTTTATACGTTCAGTCCCCATCCTGGATTCAGCAAAGTGCATATCCTCAGTAGCATGCAGTGGCTGCATTGAAGCAACAATTCCCAGTTTGGCAAGTCTGGGTATGTCATCAGGAGTAAGTACCTGACAATGCTCAAGAGCGAACCTGGCATCTTTACCGTCTATCCCAGTTGCCTTCAGAGCCCTTTCGTAGGCGTTAATTGCGATCCGATTAGCAGCGTCACCAATGCAATGTATCCTCATATTGAAACCAATTTTCAGCAATTCGGTCGCAGATTGAGCTATTTCGTCTTCACTGCTTCTAGGTTCCCCATAAAAACCCGGATAGTCGCTGTACTCCTCGAGGAAAAGCGCACCCCTTGAGCCTAAAGCTCCATCTGCAAAAGCCTTGACCGATCGGACGAAGAATTTGTTATTATAGTTTAACGGTTTGCCCAGTTTTTTCGCCGCATCCTCCCTAACCATCTCGTTGATCCTTATCCTGAGCAAACCCACCTCGTAAAGCTTTATTCGTCTTTGAACCTCTTCATAGCCCGTCATGCTGGCACCATGGATAGTCGTCAGTCCGCTGGCCACGGCCAATTGAGTCCCTTCTACGAGGTTACGGCTAATTTCATAATCGGTCATTGGAGGTAAGGGTGGAATAAGACTTGTTAATTGTGCAGGTGCTCTTTCTACGAATTCGCCTGTGGGCTCCCCATTCTTGTCCTTCTTAATATGACCACCCGGAGGATCGGGAGTGTCGCGGGTAATGCCGGCAAGTTCCAGGGCTTTGCTATTGGCACCGCTGCCATGCGTGTATCGGCCAATATAAACAGGATTATCAGGGGCTACGGCATCGATCAGCTCCTTACGGAATTCTGGCGGATCCCAAACATCTGACATCCAACCACTTAATATTAACCACCGTGGCTCAGGCCCTGGCCGCATTCCTTCCCCAGTAACTAAGCAACGTTTTATCACTTCCTGCATTCGCTCTACAGAAGCCCACTCACCAATTGTTGCCCTGATATCTGGAGTTCGTGGATACAAAATTCTTTCTCCGTACCTAATGTGGACATGGGCATCATGTAAACCAGGGATTACGGTTTTGCCTTCCAGGTCGGAAACAAAGGTAAGAGGACCAATATAGGCCTGTACTCCAGCATCATCACCCACGTAGATGAACTGACCATCTTTCACTGCAATGGCAGAAGCTGTGCTGAATTCTGCATCAACAGTATAGATGTTACCATTGACGTATACTCTATCAGCTTCTTGAACGTCACTAGCCGCTGCCGGTGCTAGTATGAACGACACAAGCAGCACAAAAATAGATAAGATACTAGATAATCTTCTAATTTTATTCATTTTATCTGTCCTTTTTATTTTCTTGATATTATCCGAATCTTTCCTGACATTTAGGGCATTTAATAGCCACGATTATCTCCCTATCGGAATGACAATAAGATATTAATTATTGCAGGAATAGTCAAATTGAATCGAAAATGTTTTGATTTCATTATAGAAAGGATTATCTCAGCCCAAATAGAAATGTTTTTTTAAAATATAATAAATTGAGTTGCTGACGCATAATCGGTCACCCTTGGGGCAACAGACCTATGTCTGATACCGCTCTCGCTATAGTCGGGCCGGAAAAGCATATGCCTCTTGGCGCCCGGCATAGACCATGAAGAAGCTTGCGCTGTATGCTGCTGCCGGAATCACCTCTCGGGTTGAGACCGGGGCGCGGGCATGGGCTTTCGCGGCAGTATCTTGTCGCGCATCGCCGTATGATACACGAAGGAAGCCATGATGACAGCCGATTGCATGATGTCGCCTCTCTGTATGCGATCGTAGACATCCATGTTGGAGTGGTGGGTTCGGGTCCCGTAATCGATTGGGTCCTGGATGAACTGAAATCCGGGCAAACCGACGCGGTCAAAGGATTGATGGTCGGTGCCGCTGGTATTCCGGATGGTTAGAGTTGTGGCGCCCATGTCCTTAAACGGTGCCAGCCAGGCTTCAAAGATCGGGCGCACCTCCTCGTTTCCCTGGAGATAAATGCCGCGAATCTTGCCGGTGCCGTTGTCGTAGTTCCAATAGGCGGACAGCTTGTTATACTCCGGTTTTAGCGTAGGCGGCGTCTGCATCTGAGCACGCATCCACTTCATGTATTCCTCGCTGTAGCGCTCCAGGTTATCCGGAGGAGAAGGGCGAGAGGCGAAATGCTCACTCACATAGGCCTGGGATCCCAACAAGCCTTCTTCTTCGCCGCCCCAAAGGGCAATGCGAATGGTTCGGCGGGGCTTAAATCCGGCCGCTTTCAGAATGCGCAAAGCTTCCATGGCAACAGCGCAACCGGCCGCGTTATCGGTGGCGCCGGTCCCTGCGTGCCATGAATCAAAATGTCCGCCGAGCATGACCAGTTCATCTTTTTTGTCTGTTCCCGGGATTTCGGCCAGGATGTTGTAATCATTCATATCCTGGCTGAGGAAATCAGCTTGTATTTCCATCTCCAGTGTGACTTTGATCTTCTTGTCAAGGATGCGGCATATCCGGTTGTAGTGCTCCACCGCCACTGTGACCTGCGGAGGAACCGGCGGTGCATCTTCAGCCCGGTCGCCGCCGCTGGAGACGAAAATCGTGCCGTCTTCGCCCCGGCTAGGATCCAGAACAGCAGCCACCCCTTCGGATACGTAGAACTCGTTAATTTTTCTCCTCAGAGCCCGGCTCGGGAATCCTCCGGGCCGTCTCATGAACCGCCTCCGTTGTCCTGGCTCCGGTATAAGAGCGATTCCCGCCAGTTCTTCATCGGTGTATCTTGTGGCATCGGGGGTGAAGTGTGCTTCCACCTCACGTTCCGGCTGGGTCATCACAAACATCCCGTTGAGCTTGCCGCGGTATTTCTCGATATCGGCTTCGGAGGCGATATCGACACGGATGGCTTCGCCGCGGACGAGCCCGTCGGTTCCAGGGGTCCAAGCCTTAGGGTAAGCGAGAAGGGGAGAATAGACCGGCTCGACCATGTGGGCCTGAAATCTCTTCAGCTCCCAACTGCGTCCGAAGTCATACTTCTCGGTATGAACGTTTTCGAGTCCCCATTCGTTTAGCTTTTGCTGGACCCAGTCGGCTGCCTTTTGTTTATCGGGAGATCCGGACAACCTGGGGCCATACGCGTCCGTCATGTAACTCAAGATCTCCATCACCTGAGAACGGTTCAGTCCTTCGTCCTTTATTTTGTAGATAGCAGCGAGATCGGCTTTATCCTCGGCCAAAGCCAGACAAAACACAACAAGCAGCAAGGCAAGGCTGAAAGCCGCAATTCGCTTTCCTAAAGGGAATATCCAGATACGTGGTGAAGCAAGGGCTCGCCGGTGAAAATTCATCTCAGTCATTTTAATTTACCTCCTTATTTAACTTTCATTTCTCATAAGAAATATTCTTCTTTTTTATAATTGTCAACCCGTCAATTATTTTATTTACTTTCAAGGAAGATCTTGGCAGATCTGGGCGGTTTCGTTGAAGTCATGAGAGACGAGTATGGCAGGAGAAACACCCGTGCCCTGAAAAACACTGGGGGTGATGACTCCAGGTTTTCTGGTGGCCATGATGGGGATATCACCCACCGCCTTTCTCACTCTTCGCACATCATCTTGAAATCCCAGATGTATTCCTCAATCCACAAAAAAAAAGTGGCTGAGAAGTTTGTTCACTTTAAAGATCGAACAGTAATATTGAGGCCTTCAATCACTCATAGAGAGCCAAAAGACAATCACTTCGCAAGGATAGAGAAAATAATAGTAGATTTGTATATGGAAGTAAAAAAAATGGACTCATCGATAAAGAGGAATTCACGAGGTTCAGCGCTTTCGACAGAAGTGGCTTTGGATCAACTGAAGCTGTCAAACGGTAAGGGATTACTGATTGGGTCACAACGCCCGGAAGAACTTGCACAAGCAATTAAAGCGGGGATGAGGGGGCAGAGGAGGAGGAAAGCATAGTTGTTGAACATGAGCCTCATCGCATCCAGATTATTGCGGGCCTTATCAAGATGCTTATCAGCGGTCTTCTTATTTAGTGGGATTCTACGAATTTCAGATCGTTTCCCTCTTCTTGATCTGAAGCATTCTTCTAGAATCTTGTCGAGCCTTTGTGTCATATCAGAATTGTGAGGCCTTGATAACTTCCCAAAAAAGATATTCGTTGTAGAGGATAATTCTGTCTCTCCAAAGCTCGTCGTAGAATTCCAATTTATTCCTAAATCCATCGACTATTTTGTCAATGGTTATGTTGAGAGGGGAAATTTCCAATAAAGGACGCACTTTTTTTTCAGATTCTTCATGTATCTTAATAAATCTATTGTTTTTTGCTGCTGTGCAGAACAAGATGTCGATGTCGCTTCCTCTATTCCAATCACCTCTTGCTACTGATCCGAACAAGGCAACCATTTGAATTTCTCTATTAGATAGACGAACGAGATTTGAAATATACTCATTAAGAAGACGAGTAATTTTTTTGTTTCTAGAAAAAAAATATTTTTTTCTCTGTACTTCAAATATCTCAAATATTTTGAATAGAAAATCGTTATGTGAATTTATTCGGTATATAGTCAAGTTTCCTACTTTTCTTCTTATCAATAAACCTTCCTTGACAAAATCTTTTGCGTATTTGTTGACATTTTGTGGAACGACGTTTGTCCGGCGTGATATTTCTCTGAGATGGAATTCTTCTGTTGGGTTCTTGAAGAATAATTTCAGGATATTCTCTCGCGTTTTTGAAAGGAACATAATGTTCTTCCGTTATTTAATTTACAGAGAATGTAATATAATATAAAACGATTGTATTATAATATAGAACAGATTGGCGTTGGTGTCAATAAAATATTCAAGTCGAAAATTTGTTCAAATTGTTTGTCGAAACATTAGCTGAGGAGTTCAAAACTTTCTTTGTATTCTATATAATCAAATCTGTGCATTACAGACTGGGGATTTGAGCGTAACAGAAGTATTCTACGCCACCGAGGCAGCTAAAATCTTTGGTTTGGGTCTTGACATAATGTTGTTTATATGTATAATGTTGCCCATATGGACAACATTATACATATAAACAACAGTAATATGATTTCGGAAATTTTGGAACAGGCTGAATCCATCATTATAGATCTTTTGCCTATTGAATCCATCAAATTTCAATCCCCGCTAGAAATCGGACCTCGTCATGCTGATTTTATTGGTGAGATTTTAATCCAGAACCAGCGTCTATTATTAGTGGGCGAAATTGATCAAGGAGCAAGTTTATTTCGATTGCAACAGAGCCTCATGCATTTGAAATCAATTATTAAGGATAACAAGAGATACATTCCAATTGTGATATCCAAATATTTGAGTCCTCAAAAAAGAGATGCATGCAAAAAGATGAGGATAAATTATATGGATCTTTCCGGTAATATTTATTTAAGACATAGAAATATATTCGTAGAAAGAGTCGGATTTCCCAATCTTTATCCGGAAAAGAGAAGAGGAAGGGGAATTTTCTCTGATAAGGCATCACTTATATTACGAGCTTTACTTGTTGAAGATAAAGCTTGGGGTGTCAGAGAGCTCGCAGAAAAGCTCGGATTGGATCCAGGGTATGTATCGCGTTTGTTCAGGGAGTTAAAAAATCAAGACTATTTAATCGAAGTGAATGGCAAATCCAAGCTTAAAGAGCCGAAAATTCTCCTGGAAGACTGGCTTTATTTTTATGATTTTAAAAAAAATAGTTTTCATGAATATTTCTGCATGGCAAAATCTCCTTCAGAAATAATTGAACAGTTACAAAACTTGGAAATCCCCGAACATCTGGAATATGCTTTGGGCTTCCAGAGCGGAGCATTTTTAATTTCTCCTCACGCAGCCTTTGACAGGGTGCACATTTACATTTCGGGTAAGGCAGAAGAAGAGTATTTTGTGAGCGAACTGAATCTGAGTAGGGTAGAAAAGGGTGCTAACCTTGTATGTGTGTCTCCTTATTACAGGCATTCGGTTTTCTATGAAAAACAAAAAATTCAGAAATTGTGGGTGGTTTCTAATATTCAACTTTACTTGGATCTTTACAAGTTTCCGCTGCGAGGACTCGAGCAAGCTGAACATATCTATGATAAGCGCTTAAAAAAATTGATAGAGCGGCAGATCTGAATGGGATGAAATACTTCAAAAAAGAATTTTTTATGACTCTTGCGATCGTACGCGAGTATCTTCCAGATATCGTTATTGTGGGGCGGTTGGGTGCCTTTAATTTACTATCATTATTTACTTTCTGATAAGACAAAGATGCCTTTGATGACGAGAGATATCGATATTGTGGTTCCGGAAGGACTGGGGATTAAAAGCAACAAGTCTCTTGATAAACTTCTAGGAAGTGCTGGATTTCATGTGAGATTCAAATCGACACACGAGGTTCCTTCCGTATCTTATGAAGGAAAAATCGGAGATTTCGAAGTAGTGATAGAGTTTTTAACTCATATGAAAGGAGAGGGGAAAGAAAAAGTCGTCATAGTACAGGATGGACTTCACGCCCAAGCACTCCGATATCTTTCGATTCTGTTGGAGAATGCGGTTGAAGTTGGTATTGATGATTTTTTATTGGATGATGGATCTAAGTTGAAGATCAAAGTCCCGAGTCCTGGAGCTTATATTTTTCAAAAGGGATTGACTTTTTCGAGAAGGAACAAGGAGGTAAAGAAATCAAAGGACCTTTATTATATTTTTGATGTCCTCTCCCAAGATTTGGGATTGTTTGAGAGGATTGTCGCCGAATTTACAATGTTTAAGGCGAACTACCCTCTGAAATGGTTAAAGCGTTTTGTTAAAGACATAAAGAAAAATTTTCACAATATAAATAGCAGCGGAGTAGAGCGGGTTTTGAGCCAAAGGCCTAGGGGTCATTTACCGCATTTGAATGATGATCAATTTCGACAGTATATATTGGGTGTATTTCAGGATTTTATTGGAAAAGTTGAGAGCATGATAAGCGCCCAGTCAGTTACATAAGACATTGAATAGTCCAATTCATTTTTTAACTGAGTTTTGCCGGGCCCATCTGCTTGATGAGAAGATATTTGTAGTGCCGTCGTATCAGGTGGGGCACCAGATAGGGGAGTCTCTCATAAAAGCCGGAAATTCATGGGTGAATCTGAGGTTTGTTACGCTGCCGTCGCTCGCCCAGGAATATGGAGGATTTGATACAACAAAGAGTGGTTACACTCAAATTCCTGAATCGTTGGCAATGATCCTTTTGACTAAAGTTTTTAGCGCACTTCTGGATGAGGGAAAGCTTGATTACTTCGGGGAACTCAAACCTTCACCCGGTATAATCCGCGCTCTCCATGGAAGTCTATTTGCGCTCAGGATGGCCGGAATCACAACCGACGGTTTATCCGCAGATGATTTTATCAACGACAAAAAAGGGAATGAAATCCGTCTGCTCTTAAAGACATACGAAGAGGAGTTAAAAAAGAAGAGATATATAGACCTTCCAGGTCTCTATGCTCTAGCACTAACAAATGCTCTGACACCTAATGGCGCATCTACTGGAGGTCAAAAAAATTTCCTCATCCTCCAAAACAGCTCTCTCAGCCATTTGGAAAATGAATTATTAACGAGGATTGCCGGTGAAAATCTGATCCTTGTACCTCAGGACCCGGTGATGGGCATTATAAGGCCCCTCCATTTCTTAGAAATCGGGGAGGATGAGAGTTCGGGACCTGAATCCCAAATCAAGCCCACACCAAAGTCTGATCTCGAGAGATCGCCTTGGCTCTTTGCTCCCTATAAGGCCTCTCCTCCATTCAAGGACGGCACACTGGAGCTCACCAGAGCCATCGACCCATCTAATGAATGCAAAGAGATCCTCAGGAGAGTCGTCAACGAAAAGATCCCTCTGGATGATGTCGAAGTCGTTTATCCCCAGGAGATCACCTATCCCTCTATATTTTATGTGCTTTCTGAAAAAACGGATCTCCAGGTGACCTTTGGGGCCGGGATTCCTCCGGGATTTACATCTCCCGGCAAGATTTTTAGAGGGATCCTCAAATGGATCGAGGGGAACTACCTGACTTCTGATCTCTGCCATATGATCGAAAGCGGCAACCTGAAGCTCCACGTTGGCGCTCAGAACAAAGATAAAGTCTCTCCTCAAAGAATCAGCCGGTATCTCAAAAGGGCCATGATCGGCTGGGGAAGGGAGCGCACCATCGATCGGCTCGTGAACTTAAAGAAGAACTTCGAGAGCAAAGCAAATGAGATCCCCGATGATGAAATCGATGACAAAACACATAACTATGACGTTTCCATCAAAGAAATAAATTCGGTTATCACGCTCATAAAAGACATGCTCGATTGTCTCCCGGTGTGGGAGGCGAATGAAGACATCGATTTTAAGGATCTTTGCCAAGGGATTTCCCGCTTCCTAAAGAGATTTGCCCTTATCCGGAATGAGATCGACGGAGAGGCCTTTTCCAATATCATTGCCAAATTGGAGGAGGTGACCGCGCTCGAGACATCGCAATTACCGAAAGAGGATGCCTTCGAGAGGTTGTGCATCCTTTTGGAGGGCATTCGGGTGGGTGCATCGGGGCCCCAGCCAGGCCATCTTCATCTCTCGAGTTATGGCTCGGGCGGCTTTTCCGGAAGGCCTCTGACTTTTGTTGTGGGGCTCAACCAGGAGCACTTTCCAGGCACAGGATATCAGGACCCTTTTCTCCTGGATGAAGAGAGGAAAAATATCTCCGGTGCACTCAAAACGACCGAGGATATTTTGAGGGGAAACCTCTATTCGATGGCTGCGCTGATCTCATCGCTGCGAGGAAAGGCAGTGTTGAGCTACTCTTCCTATGACATCGTCGATGAGAGGCTGTCTTTTCCTTCCTCGCTTATGCTCCAGGCTTTTCGTCTCGTGGAAGGAAATCCAAGGCTCGATTACACCGAGCTTCAGAAATCGCTTCCTGTTCCTTCCGGATTTCTTCCCGATCGCATGGAGTCGGTGTTCGATGAGCTCGATTGGTGGCTGCGAAAGCTCGCCTCAAATGGCACACTCTATGATGGGCTGGATGTTGTGCGAGAGTGTTTTCCGGAGCTCGGGAGCGGGATGGAAGCTCTTGCAGTGCGAAAAACTCTGAAGTTGAGTCCCTACGAAGGGATGGTGGATGTGGATGCCGAAGAGATCCATCCTTTCTTCAACAAAGAGATCGTCATGTCCTCTTCGCGGCTGGAGCTCCTGGCCTCCTGCCCCTTTGCCTATTTCCTGAGCTACATTCTTGGCCTTGAAAAGCCCAAAGAGGTCGAATTCGATCCATCCAGCTGGCTGGACCCGATGCAGAGGGGGAGCCTCATCCATGAGATATTTTTTGTTTTTATGACGGAATTGGAGAAGAGGGGTGAAAAGGTAGAAGGAGAGAAGCACATGCTTCTCATCCGTAAGATTGCCGAAGAGACAATCGCCCGGTATAAGGAGGAAATTCCGCCACCGTCCAAAGGGATCTTCGAGAAAGAGAGGCTCGAAGTGATGCAGGCTGTAGAGCTATTCCTCTCGGCTGAGGAGAAACTCGAAGAGCGCGTGGAGCCGCTGATGTTCGAGGTTGTTTTTGGGATAGAGAAGGAAGCGGGAAAGGGGATGGAAGAGCCTGTAGAGGTGGTGTTGGGCCCAAAATCATCGATCTTGCTCAGGGGGAGGATCGACCGTATCGACCGGTTGTCGGGCAACCGCTACCGCGTCGTCGACTATAAGTCGGGACGGTATTCCCAATATGAAAACCTCAATTGTTTCGGGGGAGGGAGTTGTCTCCAGCACACCCTTTACGCCCTGGCAGCTGAGGCGATTTTGAAGAAAACGGGAATAGACGCTGACCCCAAAGTCGTGGAGAGCGGGTATTATTTCCCCACACGAAGAGGGGAGGGCAAAGAGGTTCTCGTCCCTGAATTTGACCGGGAGGCCCTCAAGGACCTTCTCAACGAACTTCTGGATATTTTGATGAAAGGGCATTTTATCTGTGGGGTGGATGTGATGTGTGATTATTGTGATTTTCTGCCGATCTGCGGGAAGGGCGCAAAGGATCGGGCGAGGGCGAAAAAAAACGAAAATCCGGATGAATTCGGGGTGGTGGACCGGTTGAAGGAGTATGATTAAAAACATAACGGTCTTAGAAACATTAAGAATAGAGATGACGATAAAAATAGAGAGAAAAATACGGAGTGCGATCAAAGATAAAGAGTACGAATAGAGAACATGATCAGAGAATATGAATAAAGAATAAGAATGAAGGATTTGTAAAGAGAGAATGCCAAACAGATAGTGATGAATAAAAAGCGGCTTATCGACGAAGAGGCAAGACGGAAGATTCAGACGGCGTTGGATACGACTCTTCTGGTTGAAGCGGGCGCTGGGTCGGGAAAGACCCACAGCCTTGTGGACAGAATGCTTGCCCTTCTTGCCTCTGGCCGGGCGAGGATCAACACCTTTGCGGCTGTGACCTTCACACGGAAGGCGGCTGCCGAGCTTAGAGGCCGCTTCCAGACAGAGCTGGAGAAAGCTGTCTTGAGTACCCAGGACAAGGAGATCCACGACCGGTTGGCGGAAGCCCTCCATTATCTTGAGCAGTGCTTTATCGGGACTATCCATTCCTTTTGTGCGAAGTTACTCAAAGAGAGGCCGATCGAGATCGCCCTCGATCCGGATTTTAAAGAATTGGAAGAGATCGAAAACAGTATATTCCGGGAGAGTTGCTGGCATGACTACCTGATAAAAGCGTGGCTCGAGGATGAGAGCGCGCTTCATTCCCTCGGGAGAATCGGGCTTTCCCCGGATGATCTCAAAGATGCCTTCGTATCCCTAGCTCTCTTTCCTGAGGTCGAATCGATGGCGGGGAGTGATACCGAACCGGATTATGAGTATTTCAGGACGGAGCTTGAGGATTTCCTCGAACGGGTGAGGGGAAGAGTGCCAAGGGTGCGGCCGGCCAAGGGTTTCGATGACATCCAGCGCTTGATGCATCGATGTCTTTTGCGCCAGGACAATCTCGATTTTGCCGATCCTGTTGTCCTCATGGAAACATACGAAGTGATGGATAAAAGCGGTAAGATTACGCAGAATCGATGGCCTTCGAAGGACGAAGCCAAGGCATTCAAAGCTGAATTCGATGCGTTCAAGGAAAGCACTGTCGCTGAGGCGTTAAGACAGTGGCGCGAATACCGCCATTCGAAGATCCTGACGTTCCTGAAGCCGGCGCTGGATTTTTTCAACGAAAAGCGGCTGGCCCAATTCAAGCTGAACTTCCAGGATCAGCTCATGCTGGCATCGCGGCTCCTGAGGGATAATCCCGAAGTGAGGCAGTATTTCAGCAGGAGGTTTTCGCACATTCTGGTGGATGAGTTCCAGGATACCGATCCCATCCAGGCTGAGGTTTTGCTCTATCTGACCGGTACGGATGAGGAAGAGAAAGATTGGCAAAAGCTCGTGCCAAGGGCTGGTTCTTTATTTCTGGTCGGCGACCCGAAACAATCCATTTTCCGGTTCAGGAGGGCGGATATAGACACCTACAACATGGTGAAAGACCAGATATTGAGGGGAGGAGGTGAGGTTCTTCACCTGACGACAAATTTCCGCTCTCTGTCTTCGCTTGGCGTTTGGAATAATTCTGTTTTTAAAAATATCCTCCCTGAGAATGCGAACAAATATCAGGCGGGATTTTCTCCTCTGGACACTGTGAGGGAGGAAAACGAGAGGATGCACGGGATCTATAAGATTTCGATCCCCAAGCAGGTGAGAAATAATAAAGAGCATATTGCAGCGATCGACGCACAAAGAATCGCAGATTTTATCAGACATTCTATGAGTGATGATGCGGATGCTGAAGAAGTGTGGCAGCCGTCGGATTTTCTGATCCTCCTCCGTTATAAGAAGAACATGAATGTTTATGCGAGGGCTTTCGAACAGAGAGGAATCCCTTATGAGATAACAGGAAGCAAGGCTTTTATCGAATCAGAGGAGATCCGAGAGATATTGAACCTGGCCAAGGCGCTCAATGACCCTGACAATCCTATCTATACTGTGGCCGCTCTTCGGGGGGTCTTCTTCGGAGTGAGCGACAATGACCTGTATGCACATAAACAAAAAGGGGGACGGTTCTATTTTTTAATAGGAGAGGATGGGAAGGAAGGGGAAGCCAAAAACAGGGTTTCACAGAGCCTTTCAAAACTCAGGCAGTGGTGGGAGTGGATAAGGATTTATCCCGCCACAACAGCTTTAGAGATGATCTTCGAGGATTCGGGGATCGTCAATTATGCCGCTTCGTCGGAAATGGGGAGCAGCCGGGCCGGGAGTCTTTTCAAGCTTTTGGCCCTTCTGCGCAGCCAAGAGAGGGAGGGGGCCGCATCCTTTTCTGAGTTGGTGGCATTTATGGCAGAGCTTGTGACTGTCTATGATATCGAGGAGATGAGTTTGAATCCTGGGGGAACAAATGCTGTGCGCTTGATGAACCTACACAAAGCCAAGGGGCTTGAGGCGCCTTTTGTCTTCCTTGCCAATCCGGTCGGTCAAAAGCCCCACGATCCGAATCAGCACATTATTCGAATGGGGATGACACCTGGGGGCTATTTCCAATTTAGTAAAAAAGTTGGATTTCAATGGAAAACTCTCTCCCATCCAGTGATTTGGGAGGAAAAGGCTGAAGAGGAGGGGCGATACGACAAAGCTGAAGAGGAACGTCTGATGTATGTGGCCTCCACTCGGGCCAGAGACTGTTTGGTCATCAGCACATATGAGGAAAACATTGGCGATAAAAGGGCCTGGGGCGTTCTGGACGATCGCCTTCAGGATGTGTCCGAGCTTGAGATCCCGGAGAGGGGAGAGGAGAAAGAAAGGGAGAAGTTGAAGCTCAAAAAAGGGGAGTGGGCCGTAGCGAAAAAACAGATCGAGGAGAAATACGAGAGAGCTATACTACCCAGCTACGGTGTGGAAAGTGTGACATCGCTAGCTAAGAAGGACAAAGGAAGGCCGGAGTGGCGGCGGGGAAGTTATGGAATGGCTTGGGGCAGAGCTGTCCATAAGATGCTCGAGATCGTAGGCAAATGGAATGGGGATGGAGAGATAAATGGAGGAGAGACAGATGAACAAGGCACAAAACTCGATCGGTTGGCAGAGAATGTGCTCGTGGCCGAGGAGATGGACATCGGGAAAAAAGCCGAGCTTGTGAACTTGATCGAATCCATCAGGAAATCTGAATTCTGGAAGAGAGCCATACAGGCGGAGAAGAGATTTTATGAGGTGCCATTTTCGATAGGAACGACAGAAAAGGAGTTAGGTGGCGAAGGGGATCTTCCTGTGATCTTAACGGGTGCTATTGACTTCGCTTTTTTGGAGGATGACGGCTGGGTGATCGTTGATTTTAAGACTGATGACGTGAAAGACGATCTAGATAGCTTTGTGAAGTATTATGCTCCACAGGTCGAGCTCTACAGTAAATACTGGTCCGAAATCACTGGCGAAAACGTCAAAGAAAGCGGTCTGTATTTCACGTCATTGAATAAGTGGGTCGAAATTATATAGAGATCAGTGCCAATATTTATTCTTGAAGGCCAACCTGATATCGCGATCATTCAAGAGTCTGAAAACTTAGAAAGGTTTCTGCTTCGGTTCAGCTAATAATCCCTTTATACTCAGTACAAAATCCTCTGCCTCCTCTGGAATCCAATCGACATCCTCGGTTGTGAAAATTTGAACACCGTATTGTACAGTCACCCTGTTTTCCCTTGCTTTTCTCAATGAATCAGAATATTTCTTCTCTAACGTCTTATGGCTCCTTTCCATAAATCCTCCGGGATATCTATACCTTCAGATACATAGCTTGCGATATAACAAGGATATTGATAAGGTATTGCTGCATTTTAAGCATGTTTTTTGAGGGATTCACACCGAGAAGACGGTATTGTTGCGGCATTTTTCTCTAAATATTGCATGCAGTTTAATAATTGTCAGGAGTAATGGCATCATGAATGAGATGATTGACAATGACGTGAAGTTTCGCGAGGTTCAGCGCTTTCGGCAGAAGTGGCTTTGGATCAACTGAAGCTGACAAGCGGTAAGGGATTACTGATCGAATCACAACGCCCGGAAGAACTTGCACAAGCAATCCACGCGGGGATGAGGGGGGAGAACTGGACAATAGATACCAAGATATAATCAAGGGATTGCGTTTTATGCTTGTGACGCTAAAATTGGCCGATAGCCAGCAAAACCAAACTTAAGGAGGTAAATCATGACAGGATACAAAAGAACATTGTACATAGGAATGATCGTGATTGCCTTAGGAATTGTATTCAAAACAACTTTGAGTGAAAATTTAGGTTCCATCGGAATTGTCGTTATCGCATTGGGCGGACTATTATTCATTGTCGGAATGATCAGAAAGAAAAGAGAAGATGCGGATAAGGGAGAAAAAAATGAAAGTCTATAAAGCCGTAATCTCTGTCTTTGCCATTCTTTGTTTCAGCGCGGGGACTCAAGCGAAAGATTTTAATCACCTTTCTCTTGAGAAGACGAGGATCATCACACCCAAAGTCATTCTTGAGCGGTCGAAGAGTGAAGAAGGGGATTCCTATGTCGGCATCCGGGCTGTGGAAGGCCGCATCCTTGCCGTAGATTCCATCGGACTGTCCCTTTTTGACTATGAAGGGAATTTTCTGGAGAAGGTGCCCTATGCCAAAGAGGTATTGAGTGACCTCCCGGCAATCTTTGATGACGGAAGATTTGTCGGGAGTCAGATCCTGGCAGACGAGATGAAGACAGCCCTGATTTACCGTGCTGCAGATGGAAAAGAACTTGCCCGCCTGGCTTCTTATGAGAGTCGTGAATTTTTTCCCGGGATCAAGGGAAGCGAGGATTTTTTCCTTGATGATACGTACGTCCGGGCCTATGACTACGCCGTCTCGCCGGAGGGGGACATCCTCTGGGCCGCTTCTGACGCTCTGAGGATCAACAGGTTTAGCAAGGGAGAGTCCAACCTTTTCATCGAAGAGGCGGCAACGGCGGTTCCTTTCCCGGATGAGTTGAGAAAATCCCTTTTGGAGCGCCAACCCCGGACAAAGCCTCCCCTTTTCACGTATGTGCCTGATAGATACCAGATCATCCATCATCTCCTCTGTGGCCCCGAAGGTGATGTATGGGTGTATGTGACAAGTAGAGAGAGGACAGGGTTTTTGCATTATTCAAAAGCGGGAAAATTCGAAGCGGTGTATGCGGTTAAGGCGGACTTCGACATCATGAATGCCATTGTCAGGATCTTCAACGGCCAGATGTATTTTGTGGTTAATGAGAGAGAAGGAGTGAAGGTCTATTCTGCCTCTCTCTAATGCAGCTCCTTTCGAGTGTGATAAGTAAACTTCGGAATTCCCAGGATTAAAATCACGAATAGATGAATACAGCAACCGCAGCTCGATCGGATGATCAACGCACCCATGTCCGGTGGGTGATCCTTGCGCTTATATTCATAGCGAGCTTTGTAGCCTATGTGTTGCGAACAAACATGTCCATAGCCGGCGAAAGTATGATGGCCGATCTTGGATTGTCCAAAATTCAGTTGGGCATGGTGCTTTCGGCTTTTGCCTGGGGATACGCCATTTTCCAGTTTCCGGGCGGCATTTTCGGCGACATCGTCGGACCCCGCCGGGCACTGACTGTCATTGCCGTACTGTGGGGGATCGTGACATTGGCCACAGGCCTGATACCAGGAACAGCCATTGCATCGACAACCGTTATCCTGGCCACGCTAATCGGACTGCGCTTTTTTATGGGGATCGTGCAAGCCCCGTTATTTCCGGTGTCTTGTGGTGGAACTATTGCAAACTGGTTTCCGGTGTCGGGATGGGCATTTCCGAACGGATTGACGAGCACAGGACTGACGTTGGGTGCCGCCGCTACGGCGCCGCTAATTGCCTGGTTGATGGAAACGTTGGGGTGGCGTGAATCTTTTGTTTTAACGGCCCCCTTAGCCTTTCTAATTGCAGGAGTCTGGTGGTGGTATGCAAGAGACAATCCGGCCGATCACCCCCGAATCAGCAAGAAAGAGCTGGAATTTATCAACGCAGGCCGGCCATCACCGGAACAGGATATCAAAGACAAAAAAGCCTGGAAGCGTGTGCTCAAAAATCGAGACATCCTGTTGCTTACTGCGAGCTATTTTTGCATGAACTACGTCTTCTACATTTTCTTCAATTGGTTCTTCATCTACCTCGTCGATGTCCGGGAATTCAAAATCCTGGAAGGCGGATACTTCGCCGCAGCTCCCTGGATGGTCGGTGCGGTCGCTGCAAGCGCCGGGGGGCTCTGGTGCGACCGGCTCTGTAAACGTATCGGTCCCCGCTGGGGATGCCGAATCCCCGGCATAGTCGGTCTCAGTCTCGTTGCCGGGCTTCTCTTTCTTGGGGCCACAGCCAAGAATCCTTATCTGGCCGTAGCGTTCCTTTCGTTAAGCTTCGGATCTACCCAACTCACTGAGGGCGCATACTGGGCGGCAGCGATCTCCGTATCCGGCAAACACGCATCTGCAGCCACTGGAGTCATGAATACGGGTGGAAACGTTGTGGGCGGCATCGGGGCTCTACTCGTTCCGATCACAGCCGAAGCTTTTGGCTGGGTGCCAGCGCTAGCCACCGGCTCGGTTTTTGCGATAATCGGTGTTGGGTTGTGGCTTTTCATACGCGCCGACAAATCTATGACTCTTGATTCCCGCTAGTCCAGAGTGCGATTTTCTTCCCTTGTAATTTCTTTTTGACTGCGAAAGATCCTTTACTGTAATATTGCGAATGAATAGCCAGGAGAGTAGATCTCGAACTTAGAGGAGGGAAAATTATGAGAACCAAGAAAAAAATCCTTGTGATGCGAACGATGAGATGGAATTTATTGATAGCGCTCGTATTGGGATGGCTCACCATCACGACAGGTGCCAACAGCCAGTCAAGACTCCCCGACGTCAAGCATGAGGGGATCGAGGTCAAGGAGGTCTGGATTCCGATGCCCGATGGCGTTCGGCTAGCAGCCAGTCTGTTCATGCCGGTGGATCGAGAGGCCAGTGCAAAATTCCCTGTTCTCCTCGAATATCTGCCTTACCGCAAAGACGAAAGCCGCAATGACAGGTTTTCGCTGTTCTCATACTTTATCTCGAGAGGCTACATCATCGCTCGTGTGGATATCCGCGGCTCCGGCACCAGCGAAGGCAAGCTGATCGAGTACGAATATACCGATCAGGAACAGGAAGATGGCGAGGTGGCCATTGACTGGCTTTCGAAACAGGTCTGGTCCACAGGTAAGGTCGGCATGTTTGGCATCTCATGGGGGGCGTTTAACTCCATCCAGATGGCGATGCGCAACCCGCCGGCGCTAAAAGCGATTGTCGCTGTTATGGGTACCGATGATTTGTTTCGAGACGATGTTCATTTTATCGATGGCATGATGCATGTCGATTCCTATGAGCTTGGCCAGGATATCGCCAATATTCTGCCCGCGCCACCGGATTACGTCATCGATGAGGCCTATTTTCGTGATCGCTTCGACACGGAACCCTGGCTACTCATATACAAACGCCGGCAACGTGATGGTCCGTTTTGGAACCGGGCATCGCTCAACTCCAATTACTCGAGTATCCGCATCCCGACATTTGTCATTGGTGGATGGTATGACGGCTATCACGACAGCGTGCCTCGAATGCTCGAAAAACTCGAGGCCCCAGTCAAGGGCATGGTGGGTCCCTGGGCGCACACCTGGCCAAATTTGCCCTATCCAGAGCCTGGGATGGAATGGCGCCATGAGGCCGTTCGGTGGTTCGATAACTGGCTGAAGGGCGAAAACACAGGCATTTTGGATGAACCCCGGTTCGCCGTTTATGTTCGCGAGTGGCATCCACCGGGCACTGTCGAAAGAGTGCCGGGCTACTGGCGCTGGGAGGACGGCTGGCCGATCGACCGCACCAAAAACCTAACCTTTTACCCCCAAGCTAATCACACCTTGTCGAGTGCCCAATCTGTTGGGAGTAATGGACAAACTCATATGCTTAGATACATTCCCACGGTTGGTGTCGAGGCATCGGGTAACGTCAACTGGTGGGGGGATTTTCCCTGGGATCAGCGCGGTACCGACGCCTACAGCCTGGTCTATGATTCTGACCCGCTGGACCAAGACCTGGAGATCCTCGGCTTTCCGAGGGCGATGTTGTTTGTATCGGCGGATGCCCCCCTGGCCAATTGGATCGTGCGCGTTTCAGACATCGCGCCCGATGGAACCGTCACCCAGGTGGCGGGAGCAGGTCTTAGCGGAGCGCACCGGAAATCTTCGGAAGAACCGGAGGCGCTAGTGCCTGGCCAGCTTTATAAGCTAGAGTATGACTTGCACTTTACTTCGTGGGTGTTCCCTAAAGGGCACCGAATCCGCCTGGCTGTCAACAACGCACTCTGGCCAATGATCTGGCCCACTCCCTATGCAATGACCACGACACTGGACGTGGAAGGTGAGAATGCATCACATATTGTGCTGCCGGTCGTGCCTGAGTCTGATCGAATAAAACCTGAATTTCTACCTCCAGCTAAGGATCCGGAACTGCCGGGTTACTCTTATCTCAAACTCGATGATGAATCCATCTCAGGCTATGCCGAAACCAGGAGTGTCGAACGTTTTCCGCCTGCATCAAAAACACGAATTGAAGCTTCGGGAGCGAGCGGTTCGGTATATCCTTGGGCAACAATCAAATATTGGGAGGATATGGTCCATGAAGCGCAGGACAACGACCCTGCCAGCGCCAGTGTTACGGGTCAAACTCGTTATTCAATTGAACTGGACGATCGAACACTGACAGTGGAGGGTGATCTGTCCTTCACCAGTGATCGCAAAAACTTTTACTACACGTACACGCGGCGGGTGCTGGAAAATGGAAAGCTCATCAGGGAGAAAACCTGGAAAGAGACTATTCCACGCCATCATCATTAGTTAAAGGATTCCTTATCCTATAAGGAGACTCGAATGAAATTTATGAAGGTTCTATCCTGTATAATAGCTCTGATCTTCACGATAGGATGCCCTACAGAAAATCAGGTTATAACCCCCACAACATCCACAAACCGAATGGCTGCAGAATGGGAGCCAGTTATCGGATCAATAATTGCCTGGCCGGTCATAATTCCGAAGCCGCTAGTAATCGAATTAGCAAAGGGAAAAATGCTGCTTTATGTGATGGTTTCCGATGAGATCGATCGATTGAGGCCTCATTTTTTCTCTGCCAATCAGGTTTTAAAGGGTGTGCTGAGAACGATGAAACCAAAGAACTTAAAGCAGGGATAAAACGGATTAAAAGTCATGTCTTGGGCGGGAAATATTCTATATTACAGGCGAGAGGAGATGCCTCTAAGGTAATGCTGCATTTTAAACATATTTTTTGAGGGATCCACTACAAAAAGACGATATTGTGGCTATATTTTTCTCGAAATATAGCATGCAGTATAGTAAATACTAGGCATTGAAAATGAAATCAATACAACGATTTTTAAAGGAGTTCTAATATGCAATTAGAAGTTATTACTCAAGAACCTGAATCTTATATAAGTCCTATACCAATTTTGTTCGTGCACGGCATGTGGCATTCTGCTTGGTGTTGGTCTGAATATTTTCTACCATATTTTGCGCAGCATGGATACCAGTCTCATGCTTTAAGCTTACGTGGTCACGGTGCCAGTGAGGGGAGAGAAAGGCTTCGATGGACAAGCTTGTCTGATTATGTAGACGATGTAGTCCAGGTGGTGAATCAATTACAAAGACCACCAATACTTGTGGGACACTCGATGGGTGGTATGATCGTTCAAAAATATTTGGAATCTCATCATGCACCAGCAGCAGTATTGTTGGCTTCTGCTCCACCTAAGGGGCTTTTCGCTGCTACATTGCGTGTTGCTCGTCGTCATCCGCTTATAATTCTTAAAACTAATTTAATATTTAGCCTTTATCCTGTTATTGGTACACCAAGCCGCTGCAAAGAGTTTCTATTCTCAGATGATATATCAGATGAAAAATTGAAATTATATTTTACACTTATGCAAGATGAATCGTTTCGTGCTTATATGGATATGATGATTTTTAACTTGCCTAGACCAGAACGAATCAAAACTCAACTACTTGTTTTGGGTGCCACTCAAGACAAGGCAATATCTTCCGTAGAAGTTAAGGCAACTGCTATGGCTTATAATACTGGGGAATATATATTTCCTGATATGGCACATGACATGATGTTGGAATCTGATTGGCAGGCTGTTGCTGATCGGATATTATACTGGCTCAACGAAAAAATTATTTAATGAATGTAATTAAATTACTGATATGTAGCTAAATAAAATGCTTTATTGAAAGGGGATTTAAGATATGAAATTTATTCACACAGCTGATATTCATCTGGGAAAATCATTTGCTTTTTTAGGAGATAAAGGAAATCTTCTGCGTGATGCACAGCTCAGAACCCTTAAGAGGATAACTGATCTGTCCCAATCTGAAACAGTTGATTTTCTGATAATTGCAGGTGACCTGTTCGAGTCGAACGAGATAAGTTCTCGTCTTATAAAAAAGACCATAGAGATACTTAAAAGCGTGGATCCAATTCCAGTGTTAATATCCCCAGGCACACATGATCTACTGGATGAAGAAAGCGTTTACAATCGAAAAGAATTTCGGGATTCAAATATAAAGGTCTTTGGAATCGATGGCACAGTTATAAAAGTAAAAGATGCAGCTATTCATGGAAGGCCAAACGATACAAAACAAGGGGGTGTTCATCCATTAGAGGCGCTGACGTCTGATTCTTCTGCAAAATTCAATATCGCAGTTATTCATGCCAGTGTTGAAATCGAAGGGAAATCAAATCCGGATGACTATTTGGTTAACACGAAGGAGATCGAAAACTCCGGGATGGATTATATCGCCCTGGGACATTGGCACAGGATGAGTGATTTCAGCACCAAAGGAATTACTGCTTGGTACAGTGGCTCTCCTGAAACCACGAAGTTTGATGAAGCTGATAAGGCGGGGTATGTATTGCTCGTTAATCTTGGCGAAAAGACGGTAGTTGGGCCAAAAAAAGTCGGACATTATGAATGGTTGGAGAAAACATTTGATGTGTCCATATCGACACCAGGTGATTTGCTGAATTCCGAAATTGATAAACTGTGTGGAGAGAATATTCTTCTCAGATTAAAGCTTAAAGGCACTCTACCTCAAGGGCATGATATAGATGCGAATTTGCTTGAGGAGGAATTTGTAGAGCGTTTCTTTTACTTTTCAGCTGATTCATCTAAGGTGGGGTATCCTGTCAATAAGGTCGACCAGTTGTTTGCTGAAGGAACAATAGGTGATCTGTACGTGAAGAGGCTCAAAGAATTGATAAAGACCTCTGAAAGCAAAGAAGAAAAAGATCTGCTAAAGAAGGCGCTTTATCTTGGGGCAAGTTATATCTCGAAGGAGCTGGAGGTGGAATGATGCGGTTAAAATCGATTTCTACCACAAATTTTGGGAAACTTGCGAATGAGAAGATTGCTTTATCCAAAGGTCTGACAGTGGTTAAAGGTCCTAATGAAGCTGGGAAATCCTTCAGTATTGAAGCAATTACCTTAGGTTTGTATGGTGATGCTTCTTCCGGTGCCGCACAAATTCGCGAGCATTGCCGTAAATGGGGGAGTGAAGGATCTTTATCCTTAGAATTGGAGATTGAAAGTGCCGGGGAAACATACCGTGTTATTAGAGATTTTGAAAACAAACAGAACATTCTGGTTAAACCTGGCGGGACTGAAATAAAAGATAAAGAGACTGTTAGGAAGCAGGTTGCGGATTTGGTGGGCCTTCCTTCGGAGTTGGCTTTTAAAGCCACAGCTTGTATCCCTCAGGAAGAGGTGGAAGAAATAAAGAATGCTGTCTCTCCACTGCGAGAGATTATTGAAGGACGATTGGCAGGCTCGGGCACAGATACAAATAAGATTGTAAAAAAAATCAATAAAGCAAAGGAAAGCATACTTTCACGGAGAGGTAATAAAGGCGAATTGGTATCTGTTGATAGCCTCATACATAGTACAGAGCAGGATTTAAGTATTAAACGAGATAGGTTGAGTGAATTAGCAGGAAATAAGAGGGAGCTGGAAAAAGTTAAACAGAAACTACAGAAAGATGACCAGGATTTGAAGGATAAAGAGAAGGCTTATAAAGGAAGTACGGAATATATTTCAGCGAAAGAGAGATTTGAGAAAGCAGATAAGGAGTTTGATTCAGTTCAAGAAGACACGGATAAATACAAAGGGGCAACAAAGAAGATTCAGAGTGCGACCAAAGAACTTGATAAATTAAAACCAAAGCTAGATTCTCTTTCGCTTATTATCGATAAAGGTCAGGAATATCTAAAGGCAAACGAGAGTTGTGAAGAATTAGAGAAAGAACGATCTGAACTCAACAGGAAGATCTCTAATGTAAAAAAGATTGGAACCCAGATTAAAACCAAACAAAAGAAAATCGACTTCTACAAGAAAGTAGATTATGCAGTCCTTCAGAATGCGCGAGAAATACCAGGTGAAATTAAGGGTTTGCGTTCCTCGCTAGCAGAACAACTTTTCGGAATTAAGGTGGACCTCGAAAAGGATATCGAGTTCTCGATTGTTGCGGATAGAAAGAAAGTCAATGGATTAAGTGCAGAAATGCATGAAGAGGCTATTGTTAGGTTTCCCGGGATCGCAAGTGTTCAAATAAGGAATCTAACCGGGGAAGAAATGCCTATAGTTGAAGAGATTAAAAGAAAGGAAGATGTTCTAGACCAACAGTTCAAGAAGTATGGCGTTAAAAGTATTGATGAACTTGAGGATCTTTATGAGAAGAGGGAAAATGCCTCAGCTGAAAGAAGAGCTTTGGAGATGAAGGCCGAAGCTGTGCTTGGTGGAGATGACCTGGAAAATCTCCAGGATAAGTTAAAAGGATTGGAACAAGAATTTAAAAAAGAAAATGCATATAAAGAAAAGCTTAAAACATTTGCAGTTACCCCAGTTGAATTAAAAAAGAAACATGAGGAAAAAGCAAGGCTGGAAACAAGAAAAAATGAGTCAGAAGATATCATCAAGCAGAACAATTGGATTTTGGATGCTATCGGTGATGATGAAGATGAACTAATTAATAGAAAGAAGAGTGCCTTAAAAGAAGTGACTAAAGCTGAGGACAGACTGGCTAACCTCAAAATATACGAATGCTCACCGGAAAATTTTGCGAAGCTCGAGAGAGAAACTGAAGCATTAAAGAAAATTGTGGAAGAATTAAACAAAAAACAAATCGAACTGGATGTTAAGATCAGTCAAGAAAAAATTGGAGCCGAAGATATAGCAGAGTTAGAAGAGAGGCTAAGTGCATTAAAAAAGAAGAGGGAGCGATTGGATCATAAATACAGGCTTTTAGATATAATAAATGAAAATATTACTTGGGCAAGGGAGAGTTCAATATCAAGGTTTTCGGAAGGAATTGAAGATCGAATGAGCAAGATATTGTCTAAAATTACTGATGGCAAATACAAGAAAGTAAGAATGGATGAAAACTTAGGAGTAAGTGTCTTTTCCTCCGAAAAAGAAGAATTTATAAAAGTTGATGATAAAATTGATAGATTGTCTGGGGGAACTGTGGATCAGATTTACCTGGCTGCTCGATTGGCCATTTTGGGATTGATCGCCACTGAAGAAAAACCACCGCTTATTCTAGATGATACATTTGTGAGTTTCGACGATATGGGAAGAAAAGATCGAGCCTTTAAAATTCTGGAATCTGTCGCGAAGGATTACCAGATCCTTTATTTCACGTGTCATGATTGTTCTGAGAATTTGAACGTAGTCGAGCTAAAATAAAGGAACCTTTTAAGGATTGTATGATCTTGATATGAAAGAATAAGTTTCAAAATAGAATCGAATAATATTGGCCATAAAATTTAAGCCTAGATACTTTAATAATTGTCCTTATGAGCCTCGAAAAAGAAGAGCTAAAGGCCCTCTGCTGGTGGATCAAGTGGATTCTTTTTTGGGGTTTGGTGTTGATGATCTTTGGTGTTCCGTGCTTTTCTCAATGAATCAGAATATTTCTTCTCTAATGTCTCATCACCACACGGATAAACCTTGCAGAGTAATGCCCGGAGGGGCCAGCCACCGTTGATGGGGTTGCAATTATCCGGATCATCATCAGTGAGAATATTTATATTTGATTTCCAGACGCCGTGGAGAGAAGGCTCTTCTCCTGGTTCTTCCGGAAACCACCAGCCATGCTGCCCATGAACCACCCGGGGATCAATACCCTCATCATATTTGCAGATCTGTCTGCAACGCCCGCGGGGAGATTCGAGCCAGACCCAGTCCCCATCGTTAATTTCTAATTTTTTCGCGGCATCCGGATTCATTTCCATGATGGGCCAGGGGTAGCGTTTTCGGTGTCTTTCAATCTGGCGATGTTCGGCATTGTAATAGGGATTGAACCGCCCTCCGGTGGTAAGAATAAATGGGTACTCTTTGGCTAACTCCGGGGTACTCACCGGACTTTCCGGGGGTTCCCGGAAAACCGGGAGCGGGTCGTAGCCCAACTTTTCAAGAACTTTCGAGTAGAGCTCCACCTTCCCGGTGGATGTGCCGAAACCCGTTTCTTCATAACGTTTGTATCCTCCCTTGCCAGCAGCAACTCCACCGTTTGTCATAAATTCTTTAAAGGTCATTCCCGAGGGTTTCAGTCTATAGTCGTAAACCTCTTCTAAGTCTTCCCAGGGCCAGTATTCCTCTTGTCCCAACCGATCCCCCAGACCTTTCCAGAACTTATAATCAGACCAGCGCTCATATTTTTCCGGCACCACAGCTGGCATTGCCCTCTCGCTCCCCACGATCATGGCATAGGGCCAGATCCACGGCCTCTCCAGATAGGTAGTTCCGGGCAACACATAGTCGGCCAGTTGAGCACTGGGAGTCATGAAAAAATCAACCACCACGTATAGGTCAAGGGTTTTTAAAGCTTTGTAGACAATTTTTGTATTAGCCTGGGTTACCATGGGATTGCTGGAAAGAGTAATAAGCCCCTTTACCGGGTAAGGCTTTCCCGTAATCGCAGCGCGGTAAAGGGTGGGAGCATGAGCAAAGCACTGAAACTGACTTGACCGATTGAGATACAACTTCCCCCAGGCCTTGGGAACATATTCCTGCGTGGCATTGAATCCTTCATGGGTAAGAAGGCGAAATCGGTCGGCTCCTAATTGTTTCTTTCGCTGTTTCGGGGGTAACTTATCGAGAAGCTCCATCTCCTGTTCCTGAATTATGTCGGGATAGGAGGTAGTAAACACATCCCCTCCTTTGACATCAAGATTCCCGCATAAGGCTCGTAATGAGAAAATGGCCTGGAGAGTTTCCATGGAATTTCCAATATGTTCGATTCCGACACCGTGAGTCATAGCTGCCGGTTTGAGGGTAGCGTACCATTCTGCGGCCTGTTGTATTTTGTCCTCAGGTACCCACGTAATCTCGGAGACTTTTTTTAGCGTAAATGGCTGCACCCGTTCCTGCAATTTAACAAGTCCGTAACACCACTTATCCACAAATTCCTTGTCGTAGAGGTCGTTTTCTATAATGTGTCGGATCATGCCCATCGCCAGTGCACAATCAGTACCGGGTCTTACCTGAAGCCATAAATCTGCATGCCGGGTGACATCGATGCCACGTGGGTCGATGACAATTAGCTTGGTTCCCGCTTTATGGGCTTTTACAATGTTTTTCCAGAGAGCATTCCAGTATCGGGGACCTCCACCTCCCCAGACAATAACAGACCGGGTTTCAGGCCGGACAACCGGAAAAAGCTTCCATCCATACATGGCATACATTAGGGCCAAATACTCTCCATAGCAAATTTCAGCCTGACCTATAATATTGGGACTTCCCAAAAGATTAAAAAACCGGGACCGAAATTCATCAGTGGTTCTCCCGGTTCCAGTGGTTGTGCCTATCGTTTCCGGGCCGTATTGATCGATGAGAAGCTGCATCTTTTCAGCGATCTCATCCAAAGCCTGATCCCAGGGTATCTGCTTCCACTTGTTTTTTCCCCGCTCGCCGACCCGTTTAAGGGGATAGTTTAACCGGCCCGGATGATAGAAATAATCCACAATCGCGTTTGCCCGGGGACAGCCTTTTACGATTGAGGCAAAAAGCTCGGCCTTGGGAAAATCCATGTCGGGGCCTACCCCGAGAAGTTTTCCGTCTTCTATTTCCACTGTCTGACGACAGGCTGAATGGCACTGGATACAAACTACTTTTTTAATTTCTTTCATAAAAAACCTTCCTTTCTATCTATAATCATATAAAAATCTGACAACAGGGAAAATCAATCTAACCCACATTCCCTATTTTAATCAGTAATAAATATGCCAATATTACCTCCTTGGGTTTTCGAATGCTTATTTAACGCCGGATCTTGCATTGTCCTTGTTTTTGTCTCTGTCTGCCATTGATTGCCTTAGTCTATATTTTAATAAGGGGCTGTTTGAAGAAGGGCGTTGATCCGTTTCGTATCCATTTATGACAAGATCAGTTCCACAACGATGGCAGCTAAAAACAGAGGGATCGTGGTAAGAGCAGGATGTTTTCGGATGTGATGGAGGAAACCTGCTTCGGGTGTCCCTGCAGGGGGTGTGGGGACATATTCTGTATGGGATGGGATATCAATTTTATGGGTGAGGCCAAAGATCAGAATCGCATTGACCGAACTATCCAGGAGAAAAAACCGGAGGATATGGACACTTCCCAGTCCTGCAAAGTTTGTGGCAGAAAACAGGAATCCAAGTGAAAGAACCAAAATCCCATAAAACAGTCGCCAGACAAGAGCCATCCCTAGGATGAGGTCCAAGCGAGTCAGAATTTTTTTAAAATCTTTGACTGCAAAGAAAAGACAAACAGCGAGGGATTCGCAGAGGATGGCTACGGAAGGATTGATCACCGTAAAGGGGTGTGTCGGTAGGAAGAGGTCGACCAATTTGATAGATGCTGCCACTAGGGCCGTCAGAAATATGGTGTGGAGCTTTCCTGAATGCTGGAATACCTGCACCATAAAAAACATCCCTAGAGGGAACATCACATAACCGGCGACCCCAGGGATGGGTATCCGATGAAGAGAATGTCCCAGCGTTGCCTCTGCTAAGCCCCAGGCTGACCCCCAAAACAGGGGAATCCATATGAACCGCTTTTTATCCGTCATGGTCTTTTCCTATTCATACGAAGTGTGTCGTTCATTTTTTTCCAAATCGTCCAAAATGTCAATAATCGTCCGTGCTCAGCTATTTACTCTTCGGACGGAGAAGCAATAACCATCCTTTTGATTTAAAACCCCACTTAATCACGTTTTTTATATAATACAACATTTTATCAGCATGTTGGAATTAAAATATCACTATTTTCTTTGTAATTTTCTTTCACAAATCCGAGAACTAGGGATACTTGTCCATCTATTTCTCTTAGAAATTGCTGCATTATAATGAACAATGTCTCAGAAAATATCTCCCTGCTTATAGCAACCTCTGCCATTTGAATTCGGATTTAAGTATGCTTTACTCTGAATTGTCTCCGGGACAGAATTCCTGGAATCAATGAGTTTGGATAAAGAATAGCTCAAAGCCATCTGGCAGTGGATCGAGTGGATTCTTTTTTGGGGTTTAGTGTTTCTGATATTTGGTGTTCCGTGATTTTCTCAAAGAATCAGAATATTTCTTCTCTAACGTCTCATGACCCCTTTCCATAAATCCTCCGCCATACCTAAACCGTCAGATACATGGCTTGCGATATAGGTAGGATATTGATAAGGTAATACTGCATTTTAAGCAGTTTTTAGAGGGATTCACTACAAGTAAACGCTACGGCTGAAAAGCGGTGTTATATGCGAAATTAATAAAAGACGAAAAAGTATATGAATAAACTTAAAATTAGTATCAAATATGATAAATTTTTACCAACCCAAAAAAGTGCATTATTAGTTATACTTACTTTAGTTATTATTAATGCCGTTTGGGTAACAATATGTAAATCTCTCGGTCCTGTTATTGCACTTATTTCTTATGCATTTATTACCTTTCTTTTTTTGCGAAAAAATGACTTCATTGCAGGAATCATTATAGGAATTGTAGGATTTATAATTCATTTTTATGAGCTGATATTTCAAGGTGTAACAGAATTACGAGGACTTGAGATTGCTTTCTTTTACATAAATCTTGTTTTTCCAATCCCACTCATATATTTCAGTTTTAAGGCTTATAAAGAATTAAAACATAATAGACAAAACATATAACAAATCGCTGGAGACAGATCCGCCAATATTGGCGGACCGCTCAGCTTAATGTTAGGCCGCCTAATAATGAACATAGGAGTAAAAAGTTGTCTATATGCCGTAAACGTCTCATAATTTGGCTTATACTGACAGGTATATCTATTGTTGTGGGAATAGTCACAGATCTACTCCTGAAAACCGAATCTTTCCATGCTTTTGTACGCTTATTGGGTCTCATCGGCGTGCTATTGGCTCACTTTCCGCTAAAGAGAACGGGAAGGTTGCTTAAGCTATTGGGAGAACTAAAAGAATGGGGATGTACAAGCCGATTGATCACTACAGATATCTATAAGTGTGTTAGGCATCCTCATCACTTAGGAGTTGGTATTTTTATGACTTCTCTTGGGTTACTCATTGGGCATCCTGGGTCATTTTTAGTTATCACGATTAGTCAATGGGTATGGATTATTGCGTTCCTATTTCTGGTGGAAGAGAAGGAGCTGATAGAGAAATTTGGAGACGAATACAAAGTATATTGTCAAAAGGTACCTATGTTATTTCCAAAACCGCTGTGTTTATTTAGAGTTTTCACTAAACCTATTGAGAAGCCAAGGGGATAGTACTTTTCTCGTTTTAGCTGGGTTATCATTTCTGGGGAGGATAGAGCTGAATTCCAGATTGGATTTCTCTAATCAGGTTTAGATTCTTTTTTTGTTTCATATTTTTCTCGGTAAGAATATAGGGGGATAAGACGTTGCCATATCTGTCGAGACATTTAAGAGCTAGTTTTTCGATGTAAGGTTCAATGCGTCTTTGTGCTTTGAAAGCCTTTGCATTATCATCAATCTTGGAGGACAGACATAGAGGAAACGCAACTTGCACATGAGGCCGAGTAATTTCATAAAATCCGGAGGCTCATGTTATAATAGCGGCATTCTTGGAGGGGATAATGACATTCAAGCAGATGATCCTTCTTTACATCATAACACTGGTTATTTTTTTTGTGATAGACATGATCTGGCTGGGTGTGGTGTCCAAAGGATTTTACCGGCGTCATCTCGGGGCATTTATGATTCCCAAGGTGAACTGGACTGCGGCCATGCTCTTCTACCTGCTGTTTATTGTCGGGCTTCTGGTCTTTGTTGTACGACCGGCCCTGGCGGCAGCAGCACCGCTCAATGCCCTGTTTTACGGAGCCCTTCTCGGTCTCATCAGTTATGCCACTTATGATCTGACCAATCTAGCCACTCTCAAGGACTGGCCCCTGGTTGTCACGGTCGTCGACCTCATTTGGGGAACTGTCCTGGGCGGCGTTGTGTCCTATATTAGTGCTCTTCTCGGCCGCGCTCTGCTCAAGCTGTAGATAAAGACTTATTCCTCACGCAAATCATTGATGTTGCTTGAGCTCAATGCCGAGCTGTTGCATCATGCCCAACATATCAAATTCTTCCCATTGTTCGACAACTTTTCCATTTTTAATACGGCTTATTAAAATTCCGCTGCTTTCAAACTCATTACCAGTCGCTGGGATGCCCATAAAGTCACCTGTGTGAGCGCCTCTCTGGATAAACCTGAATATTACTCTATCCCCAACAGCAAATATTTCTTCCATACTAAAACTCATATCAGGGAAGCCATTCCATAACATCTTTGCCATTTCTGTTAATTCTTCTATGGACATGGGCTTGGAATTGCCTGATGGATAGTAATATTCATAGTCAAGGGCCAAAAACTCCTTAAATGTCTCAATATCGCCTTTGCCCCATGCTTCGAACATTTTTTGTGTCAATGCCTTATTCTGTTCCTCAAGCTCCGCCTGGGCTTTTATGGCCTCAAGCTCTGCCATAGCTTCCTTGTCCTGGCATCCAACCATAAGACATAAAATTAAAGCCAAAGGTAAAATCAAATAAAGTTTTTTCATTTACCCCTCCTTAAAATATGATGCTTAAATTATACATCACTCGTGTCAAGTTTAGTTCAACCTTTTAAAAGCAAAATATCTAAATTTATCTTCTCTTTTGCTTTGATAATTCATCAAAAACTGTCATAATTTATGAAAATGAATAAAGAGGGTGTTCTTCCTGCTTTGACAAGCTTAATAATAATATCAATAGTAGTCATTAGCGTTATCTCATTCGTTATTTACAATGTGAGGTTGATTGGGCCTATAGTAATCTTGCTTGGATTTCTTCCGTGGATTCCGTTGAAAATATTAGGCAGAACGATAAAATCAACTGGAGCAGATATAATTTTTGGAGCAGTTGATACAGGGATACTCGCAGTTGCTGCACTAATAGGAGCGAGTTTTGCGGGAGTACTTGGAGCGATTGTTGGTGGAGTGGTTGGTGATTCAATAACTGATGGATTTGCGGGATTATTTGAAGGAAAAGTGGCAGAATATTTAAGAAGACATGGGATTGAAGAAGCGAGAACCCCTCTCAGTTCCTCTCTTGGTAAAATGAGCGGTTGTTTGATAGGAGCTGGGATAACATTGACTATTGCCTGGACGTTGTTACAGATAAGTCTTTAATTAAAATGATATGAACTTGATTTGACAACATATCTCAATTCAAATGTTGATTATTCCAGTTAAAGGGAAATGACATGCGCCTTGACAGCCAGTGTCAATTGATATCTAATTTATGCATCACCTTTGAAGGGGGGGAAAATGAAAAAACTACTAACGGCCATTCCTTTAGTCCTTTTGCTTTGTTTGACTTTTAGCTGCCAAAAGGCAGAAGAGGCAGCTGAGGAAGTGATGGTTGAGCAACCGGTCATGGATATGGCTCAAGTGCGGCAGGCGATCGGGGAAGCAAATGTCAAGTTTGGTGAAGCTGTCCGAATGGGTGATGCCGCCGTTTTGGCAAGCCTTTACACAGAGGATGCCAGGCTCTTGCCCCCAAACAGTGAGATGATTCAAGGGAGAGAAGGCGTCGAAGCTTACTGGGCAGGGGGTTTCCAAATGGGAATCAAGGATATCGTGTTGACTACTGTGGAAGTTATGGGAATGGGCGACATGGTTTGCGAGATCGGCAAAGCCGTAGTCTCGATCCAGCCTGAAGGAATGGATGCGATTGAAGACATAGCCAAGTATTTGGTTGTATGGAAAAAGGGTGTTGATGGCACGTGGAAGCTGCATGTAGATATTTGGAACACAAGTCTGCCCGCTCAGTGAGTGAATGGGCATACCTTACCAGCTTATTGGAATTGGGATAGGATTCCTGCAGGCGATGTCGGTGGGGAAGGGTTCTGGAAGCAGGTCAAAGAAAATTTTTCGATCCGGAAGGGTTTGATCATGCTCAATGCGGCGAACCTCTGCCCTTCTCCTTACCCTGTTCAACAGAGGGTGTTCGAGCTTACACGTGACATAGATGCCGATCCTTCTTCCCATAACCGTAAAAAGTTCGCAGATCTGCGCGAAGTCGCACGATGTGCTCTGGCCGAGTATCTGGGAGCGAGGCCTGAGGAAATAGCCATCGTCAGGAATACGAGTGAAGGGAACAACATGGTCATAAACGGTCTGACCTTCGAACCGGGCGATGAGGTGATCATCTGGGATGAGAACCATCCGACGGCAACGGATGCTAGACTAGCTTCATTGGAGGAATAAATTATGAAAATGTTAAGAATAATTTTTTATATAGCAGCCATATGTGTAAATATGATTTTCTCTCAAAATCATGATAAGAATATATTTTCCAAATATTTCATAAAAGAAAAAGAGGTTTCACTTCAAACGGAAAATCTTGATATTGGAACATTTGGGGGCATCGTTACTGATTCAAATAAGAATATAATTTTACTCGATGCTAAGGGATATCAGGTTTTAGTTTTTAATCAAGAAGGGAGATTTATAAAAAGGATTGGTAAACATGGCCAAGGCCCTGGAGAGCATCAAAGTCCTTCAACAATATGGTCAGATAAGAATGGAAATATATTAATTGGCGATCATAATACTAGAAGAATTAAAATTCCTTTCTCCTTTCTCCATGAGTAGCGTAATATATTTTATGCAAATTGGTTGAAGGAAATAAATAAATTGGGATAACAAGGAAAAACAAAACGATTGTTCGGATATTCCAAAAATTCATGTGATAAAATACTTCTTCCGCAAGGAGGACCAATGAAAATAGGAAAGAAAGAAATCTTCATAGCCCTTATAGTTTTTTTGGCTTTTCCAGGCTCATCCAATAGCTATCAGGAACAATGCACATCTGCTGTGGTCAGCGTTCATGCTTCATCCGAAGGCACTCCCATCCTCTGGAAGAACAGGGACACAGGAGTGCTGTCCAACAAAGTGGTCTTTGTCAAAGATACGCCCTTCAGTTATTTGGCATTGGTCAACGCACCCACTCCATCCGGCCGGCAAGCCTTTGCGGGATTAAACTCTACGGGCTTTGCCATCATGAACACCGTCGCCTATAACTTGCCCAAGACACCCGGAGAGATGGAGGATCTCGAGGGAATAATCATGGCTGATGCATTGAGGACCTGCAGGAGCGTTCAGGATTTTGAAGCCTACGTCAAGGCCAATCTTGGCCCAGACATGGGAAGTTGGGCCAATTATGGCGTAATCGATTCTTTGGGGAACGCCTACATCTTCGAAATCTATAACCATGGCTACAATAAAATAGACGCTTCATCTGCTCCTGAAAAATACCTTATCAATACCAACTATTCACGAAGTGGGGCCGTCGGAAAAGGAGCAGGCTATCTCCGCTTCGAACGGGCCAGCCAGCTCTTCCACGGATTAAAAGGCGAGGTCATCGACTTTCAGGTTATACTTTCCCATTTTACTAGAGACATCGGCCATGTTCTTCTGAAGCATCCAGCTATTAATGATTTAAAAAAGATTCCTTCTAACGAAAATGCTTGGATCTTTACCAGGGATTGTATCAACCGCCCCTCTACATCAGCGGCGGTGGTGATCACAGGAAAAACACCCTCCCAACCTGAATCTTTGGCCACAATGTGGATTATACCTGGGGAACCGCTGTGTGCGATAGCCCTTCCATTGTGGGTGGAGGCAGGAACATGCCCGGAAAAACTCTGGGTTGGCGAGCACGCCCCGATGTGGCAGGAATCTCTCAGGATAAAGAATATCATCCGCCCCTTCAAAGAAGGAAATAAAGGAGATTATATCAATCTCACCCGGTTGGACAATTCTGATAAGAAAGGTTTTTTGCCCATAATCTTACAGATGGAGAAAGAAATCATCGAGATGACCAGGGCATTTTTGAAGGCTCAACACACTCCCGATGAATTAGCCGCATTTCAAGAAGAAATGGCTGAAAAAGCCTTCCTTGCTCTTGAAAGCATCCATTAAAGACAGCGATATTCCCAACGATAAGGAGTCGTTGACTTTGTCGCTTTCAGCGTGATAATCTTTTTTTCGGTTATTAGAAGGTGGAAATTGCGGAAAAGTGTGAGGGATTTGGAGTAATTCTAAAAAGGAGGTCCCATTGTTAAAAATGAGACAATACAAATGGATCGCAGCCTTATTGTCCCTCTTTGTTTTGAGCTGTGGGATAGTCTTTGCGAACACTAGATCCTTATCCGGTCGTTTGATTTATAAAGGAGACCATTCAGGAAGCGTCATTGTCAATCTGTACAAACTGCATGCTTCCTCTGAAGGACGGGTCTTGCGGCTCACCAAAGCAGATATCTATGGTGATCTCGACCCGTTACAGAGTCTAAAGTTCGAAAAACCGGGCAATTACAGCTTTGATGGCCTGGTTTCCGGTCATTACTCGGTTTTGGCTTTTATCGATACCGACGGAAATGGTGAGGTGGGGTACGATCCTCCCGAACCCTTCGGATGGTTCACATCGAGTCCGGGTGGAGACTGGGATCCGATTGATCTCACGCAATCCGATGCGACCGATTGTGATTTCAGGCTTCGTGTTCCCTCGATTTTTCCAAAGGAAGATAAAATTATCGAGCACGGAGCTCTCAGGTGGATGCAGGGGCTCCCGGTTTTGCAGCTCTGGGGGACGGCACAAGAACGGGGTTTTGCTCACGGTTATCTTGTAGCAAGACAGATCATTGACTTTTTTGAATTCTACATTATTGAAGACAGCTGGAGATCGGCAAAGCAGTATCAGGACACTTTCGTTCCTTTCCTTGAGGGGCACCTCAACTGCCCCTCCGAATTCCTGAGTGAGTGTGATGCCGTCATTAAGGGCATGCAAAAATCGGGCATGGATATGCGGGTGGAAGCTCTGGGACGCGATTTTAACCGGACCGATCTCTTGGCTATCAATGCTTATATCGAGAGACGAGCGGCTTCTCCAGTGGCGTCTCCATCGTCCTGTACCCAATTCGCCTTCTGGGGATCACAAAGGAAAGGCAGAGATCACAACGGCGGTCTTATCGCTGCCAGGAATATGGACGGGGAATGCGATGTAAGAAAAGTCACGGTCAGCCATTTTCTCGTTTATGCGGTGGATCCCTCTGAATCCGGCCGTAAACGCTGGGTCTCGACCATGTGGCCCGGTTTTGTCGGCACCATTTCAGGCATCAATGAAGAAGCCCTTTACTCCATGGAAAATGCCGGAGCCTCGGGTCCTGGACCCATTCCTGAAGGCGTCGTTCCCTGTTCCTGGATTCAGCGAATCATTCTAGAAAAACAAGGCGGAGATGCGTCTCCAGAGAGTGTTCTCCAGATGATGAAGCCTTTTACCTGTTCAACGGGCGGTATCACTGCAGCCGGATCGATTATCCTTTGGGCTGTACCCTACAAGGGCCAAAAATCACCCGCCTTTGTTTATGAGGGAGGCCGCACCGGTTTTGCCATACGAACGCCCACAGCCGTCAGGCCTGTCAATCCGACGAACATTATGGCTTCAAATCATCATCTTGTTTATGGCTTCGATCCGGTCCGACCCCACGAATCCCTGGGAAGTTCGGTCTCTTTTTCTTCCCGCTGGAGGTATGAGACGGGCATGCACACGCTCGAAGCATGGTCCCGCCAAGGAAAATCCATAGGGCTCGATGAAGCAAGGAGACTCCTGCAACAAGTGGCTCACGGCACGACTGAATATTCCGTTATCTTCCTCGCGAATGAACGGCGCATTCTCATAGCTGTCGATGACCTAAAGACCGATATGTGGGATGCGCCTTACATGGAATGGGTTGATTTTCATTTTGATGAACTGTTCGAAAAATAGGTCACCTGGTTAAATCTTTACCGGTGAAGCTCCGAAAGGCCAAAGGAAAACGAAACCGTGTGACTCTAAAATCAGCATAAAATAGAATCCTCTTCCGGAAGCAAATACGATTAATCAGTTAAAATAGATACATGGGAATAGAAAAAACCAATCAATATGTCTCTGTGGCAGTGGGTGCCATCGTCGTTTATGACGGAAAAATCCTGCTCGTCAAACGCAATAAAGCCCCTCACAAAGACTTCTGGGCTATCCCGGGCGGATCGGTGAAGCTCGGAGAATCTTTGCAGGAAGCCGCTGAAAGAGAGATCCGTGAAGAGACGGGCCTGACTATAAAGGGCAAAAAACCAGTATACACCTTTGATCTGATCGAGCGGGATGAGAAAGGCGCTGTCCGCTTCCATTATGTTATCGTGGATCTTTCTGCCGATTACGTTAGCGGAAAGCTTCACCCGGCCGACGATGCGCGGGATGCCCGATGGTTTTCTTCTGAGGAGCTGAGCGGTATCTATCTGACAGAAAGCACCCGACAGCTTTTATTCCAGATAGGATTTCTTGCTTGAAAACAGCGACAAAGAGTACGGCTATTTCCGGCCTGTGATCCAGGATGTCGTTGAGAAATATCTCGACTGCGGAAATCCGATGTACGGCTTTGCACGCATACGCTGTCCCGACTGTGGGGAAGAGCGGCTACTGATGTTTTCCTGCAAGACACGCGGATTCTGTCCATCGTGTCATACCAAGCGCCGGGAGGAGTGGGGGGAGTGGATGAAGGAGGAACTCCTGATGGGAGCCGAGGTGAGTGGGGAGTATTTCTGAGGACTCTCGAGATTGCTTTGTGCTGATGCAAGGGAAGAGTCTATTTCAAACTGGATGGTTTTAAAGTTTCGGCTGATTTGTCCCGCATTATGAATCGTTGACCATGTCCTTTTGGGTGTGATACTCTCATTCTAGAGTGTCAGTGGATGGAAATTTCGGGAAATTGTGAGGGATTTGGAGCCAGGACAAAAAGGAAATTCCTATCTTTTTTTTATGTTCCTCAAGGCAATTTTTAAATAGTTTATAAACATAACAAACCTCCACGAATCGAGTTAGAAATAAAGAAGGGAAGTGCTTTGAACACTTATCCCCAATACCATATTCTGGCTTTGGCATAACCATAGGTCGTGGCGAAATAATGGAAGGTTTCTTCATAATCACCAATGAGAAATTCGTGGTTTTTTTATCTCTGATTAGACATAAGAAAAAGCGAGGTATTGAAGGTGGAGTTTTTTTCATGTCTGCTGCCCGAATGTCACAGGAATATTCATCCTACATTCCCTATTTTAATCGGCAATAAACATGCCAATATTTCATCCTGGCATTTTCTAATGCTTTTTAAGCACCAAATGTCCATTCTTGGACAACTCATGTTCACATCTGAACATAAATAAATATTCCCCATATCAACTTCGTGAAAGAGAAAAGTCTGGATTTTGTCCATATGCAATCCAATCTTAGAATATTGTCTTGCGTAATGTAGCATTTCCAAAGCATTTTGGGATTCAATACGACAACATTTTCTTTGATATTCGTCGCTTTTTTCTAAAAATCTAATAATTGAAGATACCTTTCCATCTGATTCTACTGAAAAGCAACTCATTGGTGTGAACAGCATCGTAATCGATTGATCCTGGATAGTATCTCAGCAAATATCTCCTTGCTTATGGCAACCTCTGCCATTTAGAAAATAACATAACGGCTGTGTCTGAGAACCTTTGCTCCGATCTTTATGAATTTCACAAGCAGAGCCCGAAGCGACCAGTGCTTGACTTTAACTGGAAGAACAAAGCGCCGCAGAAAGTTGCCCAGATTATAGGCCAGGACAAATAAACCTAGCCTCACCTGATTCGAGAGGAAATGTTTGCATGAAAAGCACCATCAGATGTCAATCTGCGCCAGGAAATTCAAGCTTAATTTTTCTGTTAAAACGAATGTTTAATCTTTCACCCTTTGTGTACTTCATTTTCGATGCCATTATCAACCTCTATCTGGTTATATAATAAGAACTTAGGGTGATTCTGTTAAGTGTTTTTTGTGTTTAATATGGGGAATGTGGGTTGTCCTTCACACGGTTTTCTCCACCACACAACTGAGACATTCAATATAACGCGGCCTGTGTTCATCCGATTACGGATTTTAAAACGCTTTTTCTGAATGGATTTTGAGCCGGTCAGCGATTATAGAATAGCCACTCATTTAGGATAAACGGATTTAGATGTGCGGATCCGAACATCAGTTGTCCCGATTGTAAACAGTTTTTAAGTGACCGATCTCCCTGTGTTCGGTGTTAGATTTAATGTGAGCATTTGGCACGTTAGTTGCGATCAAGAGTAACGATGAGATGCAAACCATGGAATGCAAAAAAGCTCGAATGAGCATTCTCATAATATGTGCAGAGAGATCGACACGCAGGTTGGGTCGGTAGCAGGAGGGCAAAGAATGCCGAGACAAAATAGGTGAGGTGTATGGAAAATGGTGGCAACATCCTGCTTTAGCAAATCTAATGTATCCCGCAACTTTCAAGGAAGATTGAAAATGCTGCGGCATAATTTATGAATAATTCACGTCAATTGACAAGGAGGCATAACATGAAAAAAGGATCAATTGTTATTTGTGCATCAATTTTGTGCGTATTCCTTATGTTCGGATCAGGAATGGCTCAAGAGACAGCCAAGAGGTTTACGCTGAAGGCAAGCGGCGGATACGGGAGCATATCGGGTGGAGACATCACAACCATAGCCGATGGATTGAACGAGCTGCTTATGGACATCGCAAGAGTAGCCGGAGGGACCACATCAGGGAGCATCGAAAACGCGAAGTGGGGACCCGAATTCGAGGGTGAGTTTGTCTATAACATCACAGATCGCTTCGGTGTTGGCCTGGGAGTCGGATATATCCGGAAATCTATCGATAGCAAAGCGGAATTACAGGCCGGAACTCTCGCAAGAGTCTCCTTTGAATGCGAGCCTGTCTATAAAGTCGTGCCGATCACTTTGAGCGGATACTACACTCTTCCACTCGCATCAAAGATGAACGCCTTTTTTAAGGCCGGTGCCGGATACTATTTTGCGACTTGGGACTACAAAATCCGCGAGGAAACTGAACTGTTCGGCATCACCCTCTGGTCGGAGAATGAAGGGACGGCCAAAGACAACGGATTTGGTTTTCACGGAGGGTTGGGCTTAGAATACAGCATGTCTGGTAGCGTTGCACTTTTTGTTGAAGGAACTGGAAGATACGTCAATTTGAAGGATTGGGATGTCGACTACCTGTATCAAGATGCCTTTGGGAGCGAGAGGGATACAGGAACTTTCTGGTACATCGAGGAATATGAGGAAGACACAGGCAAGTATTATCCCTATCTCGGAGTGGGAGACGAAGAACCTTCGGGTCCCGGTATCAAAAATGCCAGAAAAGCGGAGATCAGCCTTTCAGGAGTGGTCTTCAAATTGGGAGTCAAATTCCGATTTTGAAAACACGTTTGGCAAAGCGGGTTGCTTTCTTTTTAGGAAGCATTTTCGGACGTACAGTTGCCTTTTGCCTGCCTCGAGGAATGCCTTGCTCCACTTGTAGTACAAGGTCGTGTGCATGCCCTCCTTACGACAGAGATCTGCGATACTCACCTCACCCCTCAGCCCCTCTAGAACTATCCGGATCTTTTCCTCGGAAGTGAACTTGCGACGGGTTTTACGTTTGATATCCCGTATGATGGATTCAGCTGGAATGGATCTTTTGGAACTCATGACTATCTCCTTGCTTGGTTTTATTATACGCAAACCGTAGCTTACGAAATACCACAAGCTGTCCAAATTTAGCTGAAACGAAACACTCTTAAGGAGTGAAAAAAGTTATGGCCAGAAAAATCATTATCGCTCTTGTTCTGTTCTTATTAGTATTACAGTCTGCAATCGTTCGCACCTCCGAACTATTCAGTTTTCCTCCAATTTATGAAGATCAAGGAAGCCTGCTCAAACAATCCCAGCCAGTATCTGTAATACGAACTTTTTTATCCCGAGAAAAGACCTTTTTTTCTCGAGGGGAACGACATTTTTCAGTTTGCCGGGAATGTGGAGGAAGGCCCGCTTGCCACGGTGGTGCATACCCGGACAAAATTGAGTCTGTGATTTCTCCAATTAATCAAATAGATCGTGAAATAATTAATTGAACTAAACCGCTACGCGGTAGATACCTGAGCCCTTTATCCATCCTTTAAGCAAGAATATCTCCTTACATTCTATCCCTTTCTTTCAATTCTTTTTGCTTAATGCCTTCCCGAATAATAGAGTTCTCCTGCCACCGAATAAGCCGGTGGATAATCCATTTTAAAGAAAGGAGATTCTATCATGGGAAGACTCAGAGAAGAGATGAAAGGAGATCTTGAACTGAGAGGGCTTAGCCCGGAGACTCAAAAGATTTATCTCTACTACGTAACGAACTTCTCGCGTTACTTTAACAGGTCGCCTTATCATCTGGGGAAAAGGGAGATTAAGGAGTATCTGCTTTATCTTCTCAGGGAAAAGAAGGCATCCGCTTCCACAGTCAATCTCTGTTACAGCGCCTTGAAGTTCCTCTATGCAAGGACTCTTAAGAGAGACGAGATTATGGAGAAGATCTCACGTCTCAGAAGCACAAAGAAGCTCCCTGTTGTTTTGGAAAGGCAGGAGGTGGAGTCTCTGTTTTCCGTAATGAAAAATTTAAAGCACCGGGCCAT